>JAULYE010000188.1:0-3665 GCA_032118015.1 Ilumatobacteraceae bacterium
GTGACGTCCGGCCGATGAATGATCAGGTCAAGATGCGCAACAAGCCAGTGAGAGTCGACGCACGGTGAACACTGACGTCACCACCTGAGTCCGACCGATGTGTTCCACCGCCGGTCGCTTTCGTCGGTTAAGTGACGCAGTGTTCGGTTACGTGACCTCGAAACGATTGCGCAACTCGACGAAAACTCTTTCGCCGACGATGGTGGCGATTTCGTCAGCCAAAGTTTCGATCACGGGTCGAGTTCCGACATAGGCCTCGGGTTCTTCGGTACAACACCAAGCCATCTTGTCGCTGTGGTCGCCCCAATCTGTCTGTTTCCAACCGCGCACGGTGGCGACTTCGACCTCGTCGTCGCGCATCACCCAATCAACTTTGATGGGCAACTGCCAGCAGACCGACGGCTTCCAGTCAATGGGCGACTCGTCATAGGCGAGCGCACCAAGATGCAATGCGCACCCTTGACCTCCTGTGAATCCGGCACGATTGTGAAAAATGCACGCCCCATCAATGACACGCGTCGCGTTCTTGGACTCATCGCGAAAAATTCCGTTGATTGACGCCTCATGGTGAAATTGAAAAATCGCCGGCGACAAAGTGGAGGTCAAAGCAGCCAGGTTCATGGCTTCTTCCTCACCATCGAGTTCAGCACCCAATGAGCAACACCCATGCCCAGTATCGGCGTCACGGTGTTCACCGATACCCAGACAGCCCCGACCCCAAATGCACGTCCAGTTCGACGTCATGAATGAGCGCTCGAAGCGCCACACAGTGTCTCCGTCATCGACTTCGTCGAATTCGGGCTCGATGGTCATCTCGTCAGGCTAGATGTTCGTGGGCCGGGGGCCATTCGGGCTCACGTTCTCCATGCTCGTTGAAGCGAAAACGTTCTGGTGCGGTCGGACTTGGAGATGGAATTGGTGCGACGATGTGCCATGCACAGACGGTTGTTCTCCACTCTCGTGATCGCGGCGGTCGTTGGTCTTGTCGCGATCGGCTGCGGTCGTGAGGCAGCGGTCGACGAAACGGTTGTTGGAGCCGCGGGCGGATCGGCCACTTCGATGACTCTCGAGGTGACCACCACCGAGAACAAGCCCGTGGCAACGTCGGAAAATCCCGTGTTCGACTTTCCTGCCGCTGACGACGTGAAGGTGTGGAGTGTCGTCAACGACACGGTGATGGGTGGGGTGTCGACAGGACAACTGACGTGGGAGAACAGCGCACTGGTGTTCACGGGTGACTTGTCGCTCGACAACAACGGTGGCTTTGCATCGGTCCGCAGCCCACTGATCGACCCGACTGCCACCATGAGGTGGGCCGACAACATCGAAATGATCGTCGAGGTACGTGGTGACGGTCGTACGTGGGCAGTCGAAGTGCGAATGGAGGGCGATGACGGGGGATGGATCTCTTCGATCACGACATCGGCTGAAGAGGTCACTGCCGTCGCTCTGCCATGGGCAACCTTCGAACCCGTAACACGCTTCCTCGACCCGCGTAGTTCGGCTGTGCCCCTCGAACCTGCCCGCATCGTCAGCGTCGCTTTCTATCTCGTCGATGGGGTCGAGGCGCCCTTCAGACTGGAATTGCGCTCCATCTCATGACATTGAGCATGGCTCAATCTCTGCGAGCGCACGAGCAGGACATGAGTGATCGAGGGAGAAACTAGTCTTTGTACAGCCGTTGAATAATCGCCTCGCATCTCGTGGTGTGACGAGGGCTTCGACACGTTCGTTCGATCCTCAAAGGGGGCTGGCATCAGTATGGAATTCGACAGCCTCGTGTTCGACGGATGATCGCAGCTTCTGCTTCGTTCACCAACACCGCAGTGGTGCTGGCCATTGCAGCCGTTGTTGCATTCCTGGCCCACCGGGCTCGCCAACCATTGATCGTCGGCTTCATTGCCGTTGGTGTCGTAGTCGGCCCATCGTTTCTCGGGTTGGTGAGTGAAGCCGAGCCGATCGAACTTTTTGCAGACATCGGGATTGCAGTTCTGCTGTTTCTCGTGGGTCTGAAACTGGATATTGCACTCGTTCGCAGTCAGGGCAAGGTGGCTGTCCTGACCGGGGTCGGACAAGTGCTCTTCACCTCGATCATCGGGTTTCTCATCGCACTTGCTCTGGGGATGTCACCCACGGTTGCGCTCTACGTCGCAGTCGCTTTGACGTTCTCGTCGACGATCATCATCGTCAAGCTGCTCTCTGACAAACGTGAGCTCGACAAACTTCATGGCAGGATCGCGCTCGGATTTCTGATCGTGCAGGACATAGCAGTCGTCATTGCGATGATCGTTCTCAGCAGTTTCACAACAGATCGCGGTGGCAACCTCGCGTGGAGGATTGCCGTGATCTTCGGAACGGGTGCAGCACTCGTGGTGGCGATGTGGGTCGTCATGCGGTGGGTCCTCCCGAGGGTTCTCGTACGCGTCGCTTCGTCTCAGGAACTGCTCATCGTGTCTTCGGTCGCATGGGCTGTCGGCATAGCGGCTCTGAGCGAACGAATCGGCTTCTCGGTCGAAGTGGGGGCGTTCCTCGCGGGATTCGCCTTGGCGTCCACGCCCTATCGGGAGGCGATTGCATCGTCCTTGTCGGGCCTTCGCGACTTTCTCCTTCTGTTCTTTTTCATCGGTCTTGGGGCGCAGATCGACTTCTCTGCCATTGGTGACCAGGTTCCTGCAGCGATCGTGTTGTCGCTGTTCGTCCTCATCGGAAATCCATTGATCGTTCTCGTGATCATGGGCTCGATGCGCTACTCGCGACGCGTGTCCTTCTTGGCAGGATTGGCTGTCGCACAGATCAGCGAGTTCTCACTGCTCTTCATCGCCCTCGGTCGAGAGATTGGCCACGTCGACAACGAAGCAGTCGGCCTCGTCACTCTGGTTGGCTTGATAACGATCGGAACATCGACGTACATGATCCTGTACTCCCATCAGATCTTCGAAAGAATCAGCCCACTGTTACGGATCTTCGAACGTCGAGATGCGCTGGTCCAAGAACCTCTCGACGAGGAGGTCTTCGATGTCATCGTCTTTGGGTACGGCCGATTCGGTCGCCACCTCGTTCGACATCTTGCAATGCTCGGATGCAGAGTCCTCGTCATCGACTGGGATCCTTTCGGTCGACTGCAATTGGAGGATCAAAAGCTGTTGGACCGTGTCACCTTGCGATATGGCGACGCCGACGATCCGGAGTTTCCGGGAACCCTGCCGTTGAGCGTTGTGAATTGGTTCGTTTCGACGATTGCCAGAGCTGAGACCAGTGTCGTTCTGGCCCAGGCCTTGAGGCGTTGGGGAGTGAACGGAAAGATCGCAGTGACTGCATTGTCGGTGTGGGACTTGGAGCGTTTCGACCCGGCCGTCGCCGATGGGACGATCGACATCGTGTTGCAGCCTTTCGACGACGCAGCTGACGACGCCATCGAGGCGATCTTCGGACCAGATCAGCACCACTGACAGACAGGGGTGCTGACGACACCGAGTCGCTCGAATGCGTCAGATGAACGAACTACGGTGACTTCGTGCTCTTCGAGGCCGACACCGCCGTCCTGATCGTTTTCATCTCGGTCATCATTGGCGTTTTCATCGCCTTGGGAGTGGTGGTCGGCCGGCGTCTGCGAGCCACATCCATTACCGACCACCACCGCGAGTCCCTAGGCGTGGTGCAAGGGG
>JAULYE010000189.1:0-1718 GCA_032118015.1 Ilumatobacteraceae bacterium
TGGCTGGTGGCCAGAACTGCCGCACACGCCGCTGATGACAAACAGGCAACGGACACGATCGTGCTCTCGGTCGGCGGTGTGCTCGGCATCGCGGAACTGTTCGTGATCACCGGAGCATCGAACCGTCGTCTCGTGCGTGCAGTGGCCGATGAAGTGGAGAACCGGGTGCGAGAGGCAAGCGGACGCTCACCGATTCGCACCGAAGGCCATCGCGAGCAGCAATGGGTGTTGCTCGACTACGGCGATGTGGTTGTGCACGTGTTTCTCGATGAAGTGCGTCAATTCTACGAAATCGAACGTCTGTATCGCGACGTGCCGCGCCTCGAATGGCGCAGCTGAGCTGTCCTGCCTGCACGGAGTGGCTTGCCAACGTCGACGACGTGTCATGGCGCGTGCGCGACAAGAGCGTTGACGTCGTTGTCGAAGTCGATCTCGTGACCTCGAGTGATCTGTGGGCGGAACTCGACGTGGTCGAGAAGCGAGCAGATGAATGGCGTGATCGGGGGGTCTACGACCCGATGCCGCCACCTGCGGATCCGGTGAACTCAGCGGTGACGTTGCGATGCCGATGCGGGGAGTCGACCCGCTTCGATCGGCCGTGATCGCCGGTGTTGGGCAGGAACAGTTCATGCTGTTCGCATCCCACTGTCGAGCCGGACCTTCGTGATCGATTGATCGTGAGAATCGATCGGGACGGTATTTGGGTGCGGTCCTGCTGATTGGTAACGTACGTCTTCCCAGTTTGGGGCTGTAGCTCAGTTGGCAGAGCGCTTCCATGGCATGGAAGAGGTCAGGGGTTCAATTCCCCTCAGCTCCACGAGTTGCTCGGCACGAAGTCGAGCGTGATCTTGTTCCTTTAGATCGGGTGACATTCCTGATGGAGCGATCACGGAGTTGCACTGCCACTACGTATTCTCTGACGCGAGTTGCGGAGTCCATTAAGCACAATGGCTATGAAATTTTGGAGAATCGTGTCCGTTTTCTCGATCGCGCTCGCCGGGGGCATTCTCACTGGTCGTGCTCCAGTTTCGGCTGTCATACTCGGTTTCGGAAATCCAGAGTTCGCGGACATCTTTCCTTGGCTCGACTGCGTCAATGTGAGCGCGCCTGATGGGGGGCGATTCCGCTTCGATTTCATCCTGGATCATTCCAACTTGGCGTTCGATCCGGAGAATTGCGAACCGTAGGTTCACGCACCGGCGGTGGCGGAGGTTTCTGATGCGCTGCCGATTGGCATCTTCCTCTGGTTTGCGGTTGGCGTGGACACGGATTGGCGCACCTTCGACTGCCTCGATGTGGCGGGACGCGTGACGACAGAGGGAGTGATCGACAGAGAGATGATTATCCCCCAGATCGGAGGTACTTCTGTGAACTCCGAGTCACTACTGGCGTCAGTCGACAGTTCTCCGACGGTCGCAGATGTCGTTACTGCAGCGACGAGAACTCGCGCCCGTCTGCGTGACACTCCACTCGTCGCTTTCCTGCTCGGAGTCGATCCGATGGGGCCAGGGGATGGGTATGAGCCCGCGGAGGGCGACGGAGTGTGGGATCTTGCCGTGTCGATCTCTGAGTGCCGTTCCCGCTCGAGTGCCGATCTGGATCACTGCCTGGATCGTACCGAGGCGTCCGCTCTGCCTGATACACACACTGACGTCATTGCAGACCCAAGACCGGCCTGCCATGTCGGGAACGAGTCGATGGAATGGTGGGAGGATGTG
>JAULYE010000190.1:0-2499 GCA_032118015.1 Ilumatobacteraceae bacterium
ATGCCATCAGCGTCACCGACTTCGACCGCAATCAGCCGACGATCCCCACCTGCACCCGGGTCGACCGCAACGATGATCACTCCCGAGTTGAGGTACGCCACTGCACGTGCGAGTGACAGCGATGCACCTCGAACATCGAAGACAGCGAGATCATGGACCAGATCGATGACGGCCGCATGCGGCGCAAGCTCACGCAACGTCGCTTTCACGACACCGACGTGTTCACTTCCCGATCCGAGATCGGACAGGAACGACACCGTCTCGTAGCGACGAGGGGCAGGTGTCGAGTCACCCTCGTGTCCAGTTGTCGTCACGCCGACCAGTGTGTCAGCGAATTCAGCTGTGCCAGCGAATTCTGGTGTGTCAGCGAATTCAGCTGTGCCAGCGAATTCTGGTGTGTCAGCGAATTCAGCTGTGCCAGCGAATTCTGGTGTGTCAGCGAATTCTGGGATCACATCTGCCGGGACATGCAAGGGCCGGTGCCAACCCCCCGATGGCACCGGCCCTTCGCTCGCTGCCTTGGTAGGCGCGTACTCAAGCTGACGAATCAGCCAGAGGTCATGTGACCTATGACTCACACTAGACAGGGGACCAGTGAAATGAAATAGGTCCGGCAAAGAAAATTTCCCTTGCATCATGCACGGAAATCTGCCGGGAAATCTTGTGGACGGGTTGGCCTCGCCTGACTCGGTGTCCAGGTTCAGACCACGCCGGGCGAGTCGCCCAACCCGGCTCAGCGGCCGAGTTCGCGACTGCGGGCCGTGGCTGCCTCGACTGCGGTACGAAAAGCGTCGCGTATCGCAGCCGATTCCAGAGCAGCGATACCCGCAGCAGTGGTTCCCCCAGGCGAGGTGACGCTGGCTCGCAACTGCGCCGGGTCGTCACCACGGGCAAGTAATGCCGACGATCCGACGAACAACTGTCGAATCAGTGTGTCAGCCTGAGAGCGGTCGAGCCCGACGGACACTGCTGCGTCGATCAAAGCCTCGGCCACCAAGAACAGATAGGCCGGACCGCTCCCAGTGACACCCGTGATGGCATCCAACTGAGTCTCGGGGACGCGTACAACGAGACCGACTGCACCGAGCACTCTCTCTGCCCAAACGAGATCCTCTTCGCTCGTCGACGATCCTCCTGAAATGGCCGTCACACCCTCGCCCACGAGTGCCGGAGTGTTGGGCATCGAACGAATGACTGCAATGCCCGAACCACAAGCAGACTCGAGAGTCGCCACCGTGACACCGGCTGCAATCGACACGATGCGTGTCGCCCCTGCGGCAACGGCAGCACCAGCAGCTGCCGGCGCATCAGGAGGTTTGACGGCGATGACAGCTGCAGCACACGAGGACAAGGACTGCACAACAGTCGCTCCCGGAACGATCTCGGCCAGTACGGCACGCCGTGCTGCGTCGACTTCGACGATGACGATGTCACGAGCGGCGACGACACCAGCAGCGATGAGACCTTGGGCCAGAGCAGTACCCATGTTGCCGCCGCCAATGATTGCAATCGGCGTCGAGAGCTCGCTCATGAGGTCACGATAACGGAGAGAACCTTCACGACTGGGTGTTCACACGCCGAAGCGCGAAGCGAACCCGATGTGCAACAGCGGTCGGAACACCTGCTCGACATAGGCGTACATCGAACCCACGATGCGGTCGAGTTCGCTCTCGACGAGCCCGGTCAAGGGAAGATCGCCGCGCAGGTACACCGCGTCCTCGAGGCCGATCGAGAAATGGGCTCCGACCAGCCGATCGTTGCGTCGCAGCAAGTTCTCGTTGAACTCAGAGACATTTTCTTCCGGTGCCGGCATCACGTAGGTCTCATATCGCAGGGTGCGCTGTCCGAGTGTGAGCCACACTGTGATGAAGTCCTTCGACTCGCCCGCCATCCGAACGTACCAGCGGGACTGAAATGCCGGATCCGGATCTGCGTGATCGATGGCCACGATCGAGCTGTTCGACGACGCCAACTTTCCCAGCCACTCGTCGATCCGACGCTCGAGAACGGCAAGCGATTCGTCGTCGAAGAGATTGCTCACGAGCAGTGAACGAGGGATCGCGATGTGATGTCGATGTAGACACGGCGCAGACGTGCCGCCGCGAAGCTCCATGTGTACCGACGACCGCGCTCGGCCGCAGCGGCGCCCATCGCCCGAGCAAGTGCCGCGTCGTCGAGGATGTCGGCTGTGTACTTGGCGAAAGCCTCCGGATCGCGATCCGCGATGAGATACCCGGTGCTGCCATGTTCCACGAGCGAGAGCAAACCGCCCACTGCACTTGCGACAACCGGCGTTCCGCAGGCCGCAGCCTCGAGCGCGACGAGACCGAAACTTTCTGAACGGCTCGGGACCCACACCGCATCGGCAGCACGGTAGTAACTCGACAAAATGTGGTGCGGCTGTGGCTCGACGAAGACGACTTGGCTCTCGAGTCCGAGGGATTCGATCATCTGACGGATGCGCACAACCTCGGTATCGCCGGCAGAACCGCTGGCCCC
>JAULYE010000191.1:0-9229 GCA_032118015.1 Ilumatobacteraceae bacterium
TCGACTTCTTCGAGGAGATCGCCAAGTACAGAGCAGCGCGTCGGCTGTGGGCGAAATGGATGAAGGATCGCTACGGAGCCTCACGAGAGAGGTCTCTGCAATTGCGATTCCACACCCAGACCGCAGGCGTGTCCTTGACGGCTCAGCAGCCTGAAGTCAATATCGTGCGCACGGCAATCGAAGCCCTGGCGGGCGTTCTCGGCGGCACTCAGTCGTTGCACACGAATTCGATGGATGAAGCTCTCGCTCTGCCGACGGAACGAGCAGCGCGGATCGCTCTACGAACTCAGCAGGTTCTCGCCTACGAAACCAATGTCGGTCATGTCGCCGATCCGCTGGGTGGTTCGTATTTCGTCGAAGCGCTCACCGATGAGATGGAGTCCCGAGCCGAAGAGATCTTCGCAATCATCGAAGGTATGGGCGATGGATCGATGTTGGAGGGATGCATCGCCGGGATCGAGGAGAACTGGTTCCAAGGGCGTATCGCAGACAGCGCATACGACCTCGAACGAGCCTTTCACCGCGGTGAGCGAACAGTCGTCGGAGTCAATCGCTTCCTCGAAGGCAATGATGATTCCGATCTCGACATCTTGCGGATCACCAATGAAGACGAAGCGAAGCAGAAAGAACGCCTCGCTCGGGTGCGGGGTGAGCGCAATGCCGCGGCTGTCGAGCTAGCTCTGAAGCGGCTCGAGCGCGATGCCATGGATCCGGAGGTCAATCTCATGCCGTCGTTGATCGATGCATCCAATGTGTATGCCACTGTTGGAGAGATGATGGGTTCGATGGCCACGGTTTTCGGACGACATGTAGAGGTGCCGACCATCTGAATGCTCCTAGCCTGGGGGCACTTCGTCGATCGGGGAGGTTCGGTCATGGGTGAGCAGTCGAAGACCGATGTCCAGGGCACTTTGCGCGTCCTTGTCGCCAAAGTCGGTCTCGACGGCCACGATCGCGGGGTCAAGATTGTGGCTCGTGTTCTGCGTGATGCTGGGATCGAAGTCATCTACACCGGTCTTTTCCAGACTCCGCAAACAGTTGCCTCCGCTGCAGTGGATGAAGATGTCGACGTCGTCGGATTGTCGATGTTGTCGGGGGCCCACATGACGCTCGCCCCGCTCGTCGTGAAGGCACTGCAGGATCGAGGCGCTGATATCCCAGTCGTGGTCGGTGGCATCATCCCTCCTGGAGACATCTCGGAGTTGCACAGAGCCGGCGTCGCCGAAGTTCTCGGACCGGGAGCTGGAGCCGAGGAAGTCGTCGCAGCGGTCATTCGCGCAGCCGCGAGATCAGCCCACGCCTGATCCCCTCATCTCGACGAGTCGCCTACTGCAGGCCGCGCAGTGTTCCTCCATCGAGTGGGAGAGCCACACCGGTCATGAATCGCGTGTGGACGGAACACATGAAGGCGGCGACTTTGCCGAAATCGTCAGGATCGCCGAGGACTCCAGCAGGGACGCTGGCTGCAAGTCCGGCTGTTTCGCCGTAGAGAGCTGTCAGCCGATCGGTCGAGTGCAGACCCGGTTGCAGAGAGTTCACGGTCACTCCATCACCAGCGACTTCTCGAGCAAGAGTTTTGAGGAATCCGGTGACGCCAGCCCGCGCTGTATTCGACAAGATCAAGCGATCGATGGGTTCGCGCACTGCTGCAGATGTGATCGCCAGTACCCGACCCCATTTGTTGGCCCTCATGTCGGGGACGACGCTCTGGCAGAGCGCGACAGTTGACAAGAGGTTGAGGCGGAGAGCATCGGAATACGCCTCGAACGATGTGCTGGCGAAGGTACCAGGGGGAGGCCCTCCGGCGTTGGCGATCAGAATGTCGATCCCTCCCATCGCGGCTCGTGCCGATTCCACCAATTCATGAACAGCCATCTGATCGCTGACATCGGCTGGGAAGTGATGAACCGGCACATCGGTCTTCGTCGATAGGGATTCAGCTGCCATCGCAAGCCTGTTTGGATCGCGCGCCGACATGACGACGGTGACACCTTCGAGGGTGAGCGCCTGTGCAGTGGCAAATCCGAGTCCACTCGAGCCGCCGGTGATGAGTGCTCGCTTACCTCTCAGTCCGAGGTCCACTGGTTCTCCTTCGACATCACTTGACGCAGACGGTGATCCGGCTTCGGACGTGCTCCGACGTGTTCGATGACCCATGCGGAAATGCGCGTTGCGAAGTGGGCGGCGTCCACGTGAGATTTCGATCCGAGGAAGTGAGCAAGGAACGCGCCTGCAAAGGAGTCACCGGCACCAGTTGCGTCGACCAGGTTGTTCGTCGCCGGCGGAATGTGGTGGGCGTCGACTCCGTCGAAGACCAGTGCACCCTCGGCGTCGAGCTTGAGAACGATCAGCGCAGTGGGAAAAAGGTCTTGCAATGCGTGGGCCATGGCGATCGGCTCGGTGCATCCGGTGAGGACGGTTCCTTCTTCTTTGTTGGGAAGCACGATGTCGAAATCGAGGTCAGTGCAGGCGGCGAGAAATGCATCGACTCCCATCTCCTGGATCATCTGAAACGAGCCGGGATCGAAGGAAATCGTTGCACCACTGTCACGAGCCAGCCGCGCTGCTCGACGTGCTGCAGAACGTGGGGGATCGGTGAAGAACGACCATGCTGTCAGATGCAGATGTTGTGCCGCTGTGATTTCTTCGGAGGGCAATTCGGACGGCATCAAGAAGAAGTCGGCTCCATGACCCGACACCATGGAACGTTGCCCGGTGTGATCGACGAATACTGCAACTGATCCGGTCGAATGGGCCTCAGTCTCCACGAGATGTGAGATGACACCCTCTTTTTCGAGGTCCTCCAAGGCCAATTGGCCGAATCGGTCACGACCGACTTTGCCGACGAACCGTGTCGCCAGTCCACACCGACTGGCCCACACAGCGACGTTGGCTGCGCTTCCCCCAGGGAACAGAAGAACTTCTCCGAACGTGTCACCGCCGCGGAGCAGTTCGGTATTGGTTCGAATCAATACGTCCCACGCGAAGTCACCGAGCACACACAGCGGTGTCCTCGGTGATGGGACTCCAGCTGACAGTGTTTGAGACGACACAGGTTGCAGACCTTGGGAAATGGTCATCTCACCGAGGGTATCTGCGAGACTGAACCTGATGTCGATCGACACACCAGCAACCTCCCCGGCACCGGTCTCGAGTCCGACAGGGGGGCTATCAGCACCAGTGATCGCCGCATTGGCCGCGGTCTGGATCGTGTGGGGTTCGACGTATCTTGCGATCAAGATCGGTCTCGAGACCATGCCGCCGTTCTTCATGCAAGGCACGCGCTTCGTTTTTGCTTCTGTGATCATGCTGGTCATCCTTCGCCGGCGAGGAGTGCCCTGGCCGACGAAGGTGCAGATTCGCCACGCCGCGATGATCGGAATCGTGTTGCTGATCGGCGGACTCGGTTTTGTCACCCTCGCGGAGGACCGAGGCGTCGACACGGGACTCGTGGCCACGATCATCGCCATTCAGCCGATGATGATGTCGCTCTGGGGCGGGTTGTGGAGACAATGGCCCCTACGGCTCGAGTGGGTAGGAATGGTGATTGGACTCGGGGGAGTCGTGATCCTGATGTCGGATGATGGGTTGTCCGGATCCTGGAATGGGATCTCCCTCGTCTTCATCGCCTGTGTGTGCTGGAGTTTCGGTTCGGCGCTGAGTCGCAGAATCGACATGCCCGATGGCTTCATGACGACAGCAATCGAGATGGCGGCCGCGGCAGTGGCGTACATGCTCTTGTCCCTCGTGCGGCGCGAGCAGATCGACGTGCCGAGTCTGCGCAGTTCTCTCGCAGTGGTGTATTTGATCATTTTCGGCTCGATCATCGCTTTCACAGCGTTCACGTACTTGATCAGCCATGTCAGTGGACCTCTTGCAATGAGCTACGCCTACATCAATCCAGCCATTGCCGTGCTGTTGGGTGTGACATTGAGCAATGAGGTGTTGTCCGCCAACATGGCAGTCGCACTACCCGTTATTCTCGTGGGCGTGGCATTGGTGACCAACGCATCGAGGCGGGTACAGACGACATGAGTCATTCATCGAAGGTCTTCGCAAGCGTGACAGTGGCTGGAATGCTGACTCTCGTCGCCTGTGGAGGGGGTTCCTCGTCCGACTCGGCTGAAGGTCTCGCAACGACTGTCGTCGCGAGTGCTCCGACTCCGGCCGATACCTCGTCGCCTGATTCGTCCTCGGCAGGGACAACCCCTGCGCCAGCTCCGACACTTCTCGATCCATCGACGGATCTGGACGCGATCGACAGCCCCATCGTTTTGTGGTTCTGGTCGCCTGGTTGAAGCCAGTGCAATGACGAAGCCCCCTCGGTCGAGGAGGCATACCAAACCTACGGAGACTCCGTCGTGTTCCTCGGGGTCGCTTGGAGTGGTACCAGTGATGCGATGCTCGACTTCATCGACCGGCATGGGATCACGTTCCCTACAATCGTCGATCAGTCGGGTGAGATCTACCTCCGGTTCAAGGTTCCATATCAGCCGGCTTGGGTGTTCATCGATGCCGAAGGCAACAATCGACGCGTCATGGGAAGCCTCGGTGAGGACGAATTGTTGGAAAACATCCAAACGATCACATGAGAGCGTGAGCACTCCTGTGTGTTCCGCCGCAAGGTGATCATCCAAGTCCGAACCTTCGATTCGCGGCTTGCCCGACACAATTTTCCTGTGTCTTCGTGCAGTTTCGAGTGTGTGTCGTAGGTCATGTTTCAGAGTCGTCTTGAATCTCTCAAGGTGTCGGGGGAGCGGGCCGATACCTCTCACCGTGAAAACAACTCTGAAAAATCTCAGTCGAGCAGTGTTGATCTCCTTGTGCTCGGCAACAGCTCTCGGTTTCGTCGGAGCGCCGGGTGCCATGGCTGCACCGGCAGTGTCTGCATCGAAGGGTTTTACGTATTCGGTCAAGCCGGGAGATTCGCTCATCGGTATCGCCCGCCGAGTCAATGTCACCATCGATGAACTGCTGAAGGTCAACGGGTTCGTGAGGTCGAGTGTGATCCATCCGGGTCGCACCATCAAACTCCCGGACAATGCTGTTGTCGAGTCCGGAACCCCCTCGACGCAGGCAAGCGCACCCACCACCTACGTGGTCAAGTCGGGGGACTCGCTGATCGGTATCGCCCGACGGGCAGGAGTGACACTGCAGCAGATTCTCGATGTCAACGGGTTCGTGAAGTCGAGCGTGATCCATCCGGGTCGCAGTATCAAGCTTCCCGCCGGTGCCAGCATGCCGCAGGCAACAGCAGTGCTCTCGACTTCGGCAGCATCGAGTACCTCGTCTTCGGCTACGAGTTCTTCGGCTGCGGGTTCTCCGGCTGCGGGTTCTTCAACCGAGTCGGATCTGCCCACGTACACCATTCAGGCAGGTGACTCTCTCACGCGCATCGCAAGTAAGGCGCAGGTCTCCCTCGATGATCTGTTGAAGGTGAACGGGTTCACCAAGGCATCGGTTATTCATCCCAAGCAGGTCATCAAGCTTCCAAGGGGTGCAGCAACCCCGCCGTCGCGAGTCCAGGCGATGATCGCATTCGCAATGTCGCAGATCGGCAAGCCGTATGTGTTCGGTGCAGCTGGCCCCAACAGCTATGACTGTTCGGGTCTCGTCCGAGCCAGTTTCTTGAAGGTCGGTGTGTCGGTACCTCACCAGAGTCAGGCCCTGGCCGGCGTGGGAACCGCTGTGGACTGGCGCAACTCGCCGATTCTCCCCGGAGACTTGGTGATGACTGCCAACAGCACCTCGGGTGGTCGCATCGGGCACGTGGCCATTGCCATCAGTTCGACACAGGTCGTCGAAGCTCTTAGTGCCGGTAAGCCGGTCTCGACATCTCGGATGCCGAGCAAAGATCGGATTCTCGAAGTACGCCGCATCCTCTGACGCACGTCAGTTCTGCGTTCTGAACGAGCCGCCCCACAAGGGGCGGCTCGTTCGCGTGAGCGGGTGACGTGTGATCCCATAACGCAATCGAGCCACCCCAAAAGGGCGGCTCGTTCGCGTGAGCGGGTGACGGGATCCGTCGAACTGCCTTCGGCAGGTTCTCCTCCCGATTCCCGAGATAAAACCCATCGAACACAAAAGCCCCACCTAACGGCAGGGCTTTTGTATTCGAGCGGGTGACGGGATCCGTCGAACTGCCTTCGGCAGGTTCTCCTCCCGATTCCCGAGATAAAACCCATCGAACACAAAAGCCCCACCTAACGGCAGGGCTTTTGTATTCGAGCGGGTGACGGGATCCGTCGAACTGCCTTCGGCAGGTTCTCCTCCCGATTCCCGAGATAAAACCCATCGAACACAAAAGCCCCACCTAACGGCAGGGCTTTTGTATTCGAGCGGGTGACGGGAATCGAACCCGCATAGCCAGCTTGGAAGGCTGGAACTCTAGCCATTGAGCTACACCCGCGATGTTTGTGCACCGCGAGGTTAGCGGGTGAGCGATCCATATTGCCCCGTCTGTTGTAGCCCGCGTCTTGCACCCCACCTATATGGTGGGCGCGTCATGGGTTGCGAGCGACAGTCCGATGTGCAGATGCGACAACTGAGCCGCCGCGGCTCGGTCGCTGGTCTGGTTCTCCTTGGCTTGTTCGTCTTGGGCGCGTGTGCGAATACTGACTCGTTCGGGGTATCTGGAACCGGATTCGACTCTCCGCAACAAGCAGCGGAAGCATTCGGTCTCAGCGATCTACCCATCGTCGAGAAGTGGGACGAACGAGTTGGATCATGCCGGGTGCTACTCATTGGAGACTCTCTCACTGAAGCAGTCGCCAGTGCCCAACGAGATGCCTTTTCGTATATCGGATGTGAATCCATCGTCGACGGTCTCGCAGCACGATCGCTCTCGACTGGATGGCAGTGCCTCGCATCAGGTGGTAGATCGCTCGAGATCTCCATGCGGATGTCCCCGGAGCCAGGGAATGCCTCCTGTCGCCCATCGGGTCTCGAATTGCTCGGACTGTGGTCCGACTTCGCCCACTCGGCGAGTGCTGTGGTCATTGCTCTTGGAACCAATGACGCTGGGATCTATTCCGAAGGGGGATGGATCCGCCGCTGGGAGCAGGCGGCCTCTTTGTCGAGCGGACCATTGGTTTTCGTGACTGCAGCAGCACGTCCGGGAGATCGGTGGGTCGACAAAGTCGAGCGATTCAACACCACCTTGCGGTGGTGGTGTCCGTCTCAACCAAGATGTGTTCTGGCCGAGTGGGATCAGACGACACCAGCCCAGGATCCGAACTCCTACACGGACCATGTCCACCTGACGCGAGCTGCGGGCGAGATGAGAGCAGTGTTCATCGCTGCGGTCACTCGTCGATTCGCCAGTCCAGCGCCTTCTGGTCCTCGCCGCTGGACTGCCCCTGATCTCGATTTGACAGAGTTGTCTCCTTCGAGCGTGCTCCCATCGCCCACGATCTTTCCGTCCAATCCGACGTCCTCACCCAATCCGAGCTTTCCAACGAATTCGACGTCGCCCGGACAGCCTTGGCCTCCTCAGCCAACGACCACCTCTGCGAATGTGCCCTCCTCGTCGCCGGCTACGACCACGACGACGACAACTCTGGTTTCATCGTCCGATCCGCCGTCGAGCTGATCGAATTCCACATCGATCTTGGTTGCGAGGGACCATCGGTGTGGGTGCTAGTTTTTTCCGAACTTGTGGTGCCGATTGGGCTCACACGGAGATGTCGGGGGTGAGGGCGCGATGGCACGGAGTGGCAACGGTCGAGCCGAGGAAATTCATCCCGGTTCCCTTCTCGAGGTTTCCGATATCACTGTCAATTTCGGTGGCATCGTCGCACTGGACGGTCTGTCGTTCTCGATTCAGCGCGGGCACATCTGCGGTCTGATCGGTCCGAATGGTGCTGGAAAAACGACGATGTTCAATGTGGTCAGTCGGATCTACGAGCCGACACGCGGTTCGATTCGCTACGAAGGCCAGGACCTACTAGCTGTGCCGGCACATCGCATCGCCCATTTGGGTATTGCCCGGACGTTTCAAAATCTTGCGCTGTTTCCCACGATGACCCTGATCGAGAACGTGATGGTGGGAGCGCACAGCCAGGGCACCGTGGGCTTCGCGCGGGCAATCTTGCGAATTGGAGCCGCGAAAGAGAATCGCCAGATGCGGGACTGGGCCGGCTACCTTCTCGGGGAGTTGGGACTGGGATCACTTGCATTTCGGCCAGCCATGGGGTTGCCGTTTGGAACCTTGAAGCGGCTCGAAATCGCCCGTGCCCTCGCTGCTCGTCCGCAGTTCTTGCTGATGGACGAACCAGCTGCGGGTTTGACGCACAGCGAAGTCGATGAGTTGGCAGATACGGTCTCAGGGATCCGAGACCAGTTCGGCCTCACAATTCTTCTGGTCGAGCACCACATGTCGATGGTGATGAAGATCTCGGATCATGTCGTGGCGATGGAGTTCGGCCGCAAGATCTCCGAAGGCGCACCTCAGATGGTGCAGAACGATCCCAAGGTGATTCAGGCCTATCTCGGGGTGGATGCATGAGGCTTTTGACCGTCGAAGATCTGCGAGCGGGATACGGCCCACTCGAAATCCTCCAAGGCATCGATCTGGTCGTGGACAAAGGCGAGATCGTCGTGATTCTGGGCGCCAATGGTGCAGGGAAAACGACGACGATGCGTGCGCTGACGGGGATGATCGGTCGCCGTGGCACCGTGAATTATCTCGACCAGGACATCTCATCGATGAACGCTGAGTCGATCGTCAAACTTGGTATTGCGCATGTTCCCCAGGGTCGTGGCACATTTTCCGACCTGACAGTCGAGGACAATATGCGCGCGGGTGCCTACATTCGCCGTGACTCGGTCGTTGAGGATCTGGAGCGCTGGTATGGAGTCTTCCCGCGGCTCAAAGAGCGACGCACGCAAAAGGCAGGCAGTCTCTCGGGTGGAGAGCAGCAGATGCTGGCGATTGCTCGTGCCCTCATGAGTCGGCCACAGTTGCTGCTGTGCGATGAACCGAGCCTCGGCCTGGCTCCTCTCGTGACGCAGGAATTGTTCGGAGTGATCAAGAGACTGAACGAAGAAGAAGGGCTGTCGGTTCTGCTCGTGGAACAGAATGCAAACATGGCCCTCAAAGTTGCGACTCGGGTGTATCTACTTGAGACGGGAAGAGTCGTCGCTTCGGGCTCTGCAGCTGACATCGCTTCGGATGACAGCATTCGCAAGGCGTATCTGGGGACCTGATCATGGAACGTTTCTTTCAATA
>JAULYE010000192.1:0-5765 GCA_032118015.1 Ilumatobacteraceae bacterium
GCCATTGTCGAAATCAGTTCGAGCCCACTCACGTCGGTGATCGAAGAATCTCTCGTTGTCGTCTTGTGCTTGCAGAGGAACGATCTCACGCTCGATGAAGGCATCGAGTTCCGACAACGTTTGCTGAATGTGCTCGGGAATGGCGAAGTCCATGACCAGACCGTAATCCCCGCTCAATGATCGAATTCACTCCGGGACTAGCCTTGCCGACAGGTATCGATAGGCGATTGCCATCACGGACGCATCTCTCCCACTCTTTCGTACGACATGGCCCACCCCCATCCCACACCTGACGTCCCCGGACACTGGCCGCGCCTGCACGCTGAGGTCGCTGTCTGTGCCAGATCCGATGACAACTCCCGCGCCCTCCTCGAGGCGATTGGACCATCGCCTGGTGTCGCCGACCATCCAATACCGGGTCACGTCTGTGCAACGACATGGATCTTCGATCCCGACTTTTCCTACACACTGCTGGTACGCCACCGCGTTTTCGGATGGAGTTCTCCAGGCGGGCATCTCGAACCTCATGAGACGAGTCGAGAAGGTGGACTACGCGAGCTGGAAGAAGAAACAGGACTGACGCGCTTCGATGTCACAGCGCTTCTCGATCGCCCAGCGCTCATCCACACGACGGATCTCCCCGGTGACCGGCCTCACCGGCATTGGAACATTGCATGGTCGTACACCGCAACCATGGATACCCCCCTGTCACCGATCGAGGGTGCCAGATGGTGGCCAATTGCGTCACTGCCACCCGGCACACCGGATCTGGCGGTCACATGCCAGGTACTGCGCGATGTCCTTCGCGCCCTCTGACATCCGTGACGTTCGACGGCCGTGGACTTCATCGCTCACCTCGTCGTCCGATCCGCGAGCCCCAGCCATAACCTGACCCGATGAGTGACGCGACCCCAAGCGGTAATTCAGTGAACGAACCGATCAGCGTCGAATCCGTCACCCGGAGCCTCGAAACCAACGGCTATCTCGCAGAGAGAGGTCTGGCAACGGCCGTGTTCCTGGCGCTGACCCTTCAACGGCCCCTACTCCTCGAAGGAGAGGCAGGCGTCGGCAAGACCGAATTGGCCAAAGTGCTCTCGCGCTGGACTGGCGGCGAGCTCATCAGACTGCAGTGCTACGAAGGCATCGATGCCAGCCAAGCCGTCTACGACTGGGATTACTCACGGCAATTGCTCCATCTCCGAGCTTCAGAGGCCAGCGGTGAAGCAGCGGGTCTGGGAACTGATGCACTCGAGAACCAGCTGTATCAGGAACGATTCCTGCTCCGTCGCGCAGTGTTGCGCGCCCTCGAGCCCGCTCCTGTGCCTCCTGTTCTCCTGATCGATGAAATCGACAGAGCCGACGATGAGTTCGAGGCATACCTCCTCGAAGTTCTTTCCGATTTCCAGGTGACCATCCCTGAACTCGGGACCTTCGCAGCCCCCCGTCCTCCAATCGTCATTCTGACCTCGAATCGGACTCGCGATGTTCATGACGCGCTCAAGCGTCGCTGCCTCTATCACTGGGTCGAACACCCATCGTTCGATCGCGAGGTTGCCATCGTGCAGCTGCGCGTTCCATCGATCGCGACAACGCTTGCACGTCAAGTCGCAGCTGCAACCGAGGTCATGCGCACGATGCCTCTCTACAAACCACCCGGAGTCGCAGAGACCATCGACTGGGCCACGGCTCTCGGATCCCTGGGAGTCAGCGAGCTGAACGACGACAGCGTTCGGTCCACGTTGGGCGCCGTCCTGAAATACCGCGAGGATCAGGAGCAGATCGAGCGGTACGGCTATTCCGACTTGGTCAAACAGGCCCTCCACCGCAGCCTCATCGTCTGATCGAAGATTCAGCCGAGCAAAGATCGACAGCCACCATGACCGTTGTTCGCTCCCCGGCAGAAGTCCTCACAGTTACCTTTTGCCGCATCTTGCGCGCAGCTGGCCTTCCCACCCCCATCGGAAACGTGATCTCGTTCATCGACGCTCTCGATCGGCTCGGCCTCGAGTCGCGAGACGACGTCTACTGGGCCGGCCGTTCGACACTGATTCGTCGACCCGAGGACATCGACCTCTTCGATCGAGCCTTCGCCGTTTTCTGGGAACGCAAACGCGGCGCCGATATCGAACAAGAACTGGACACGATCCAGCTCACGATCCTCCTCGACGACGAAGACTCGAGTGACGATGGCTCTGCTGAACCCATCCCTCACGATGACGAGACGATCACGATTCGCTTCTCTGCCGTCGAGACTCTCCGCACCAAGGACTTCGCGTCGTACACCTCAGAGGAACTCGATGAAGCCCAAGCCTTGATGCAGAAATTACGGCTAATTGGCACGCCACGACGCTCGTATCGACAGCGTCCGAGCCGACGAGGGACTCGTCCCGACATTCGACGTACGGTGCGCGCCAGCATTCGCACTGGTGGTGAACCCATCGATCGTCGCTGGACAGAACCCAATGATCGGTTGCGCCGACTTGTGTTGTTGATCGACATCAGCGGATCGATGGAACCCTACGCACGGGCATTGTTGCGGTTCGTGCAAGCCGCAGTCGCTGGCCGCCAAAAGGTTGAAGCATTCTCGATCGGAACGAGATTGACCCGTCTCACTCGAGAACTCGGATCTCGTGACCCTGATCATGCACTCACTTCGGCTTGCGCGCGCGTCCAGGACTGGAGTGGCGGCACGCGGCTGGGTGAGTGCGTACGTGCCTTCAATGACCAGTGGGGTGTGCGCGGAATGGCACGCGGATCGATCGTCGTCGTCCTGAGCGACGGTTGGGACAGAGGCAACCCCGAACTTCTCGCCGAGCAGATGCAACGTCTCCAGCGAGTGAGTCACCGGCTCGTCTGGGTCAACCCCCTCAAAGTCACACCGGGTTACGCACCCCTTGCCAAGGGAATGGCCGCCGCTCTTCCTTTCGTGGACAACTTCGTCGAAGGTCATTCACTTCAGGCAATGGAACAACTGGCCAGAATCATCGACGGGTCCACCGAGTCGCAACGGCATCGCTCTCCGGCAGAATGAACCCATGCGTGAGATCCTCGACGACATCGACCGCTGGAAGCTTGCGGGCAAACGCGTTGCTGTAGCTCGTGTGGTCAACATCGAAGGATCCGGTCCGCGTGATCCGGGGGCGGCGATGGCCGTCAATGAAGATGGTGAAGTCGCAGGTTCGGTCAGCGGCGGCTGCGTCGAAGGAGCCGTTGTCAGCGAATCTCTCGCCCTGATGGCTGACGATGCACCTGGTCGCATCGTCACCTTCGGATACAGCGATGATGAAGCTTTCGCAGTCGGCTTGACCTGCGGTGGAACGATTCGGCTCTACATCGAGACCTTGGATTGGTGAGCGACGTGGCACAGAGCCTCTATGAGCATTTCAGTGCTCTCGTTCGATCCCAGACACCTGTCGCCCTGTGCACTGTCATCGATGGACCGCACACGGGCAAAAAGATCGTGGTCTCACGAACCAACACCTCTGAAGATGTCAAAGGCTCACTCGGCCACCTGGATCTCGATCGAGTCGTCACACGAGATGCAGTTGGCGAACTCGAAGCAGGCCGAACCAGTGTGCGTCATTACGGACCCGAGGGACAGGCGACACCCGAGGATCTCCAAGACACACCAACCGTCGCGGTTTTCATCGAGAGCTATTCGCCACCTCCGCAGATGTGGATCTTCGGCGCCGTCGATTTCACAGCAGCTCTCGGTCGCGTCGCCAAGGTTCTTGGCTATCGAGTGACGGTATGTGACGCTCGCGAGATCTTCGCGACGAAAAGGCGCTTCCCGATGGCAGATGAAGTTGTCGTCAGTTGGCCGACACCGATGTTCGACCGGCGCGGCGCAACATTGAGTCCGCGAGATGCCGTGTGCATCTTGACCCACGATCCGAAATTCGATGTTCCTGCGATCCAGGGTGCGCTCGCCACAACGGTCGGTTACATCGGGGTGATGGGAAGTCGAAAGACCCACCAGAAGCGGCTCGAACGCCTCGCTGAGGTCGGCATCGATCAACCCGAACAACTCGAGCGTTTGATGTCGCCAATCGGGCTCGATCTCGGTGGGCGCACACCCGAGGAGACGGCCATCGCCATCTGTGCAGAAATCATCTCCAGACGCACCGGTCATTCAGCCAGCAGTTTGCGGTCGACGAGCGGTTCCATCCACTCCTGAGACGTCAGCGCCTGCACGGGCGGGTGGGGTGAATCTCAGATCGAAAGTACTGCGAGTCCGTGATCGGCATTGTTCATCGACAGCGGACCATCCGATGTTGCAACGACGATGTCCTCGAGTCGCATTCCCCAAGTACCGGGGATGTAGATACCAGGCTCGATGCTGAATGCATGACCGTCCTGAAGAGGTGCGGAATTACCCGACACGATGTATGGATCTTCGTGTGCATCGAGACCGATGCCGTGGCCGGTCCGGTGAATGAAATACTCGCCGAATCCTGCGTCTGTGATGATGCGACGAGCGACAGCATCGACCTCTTCGCACGGCGTTCCAACTCGTGCAGCAGCCACTGCTGACTGCTGTGCATCGTGAAGGACCGCATAGGCCTCGACGATCTCAGCAGGAGGTGTGCCGAGATAGACGCAACGCGTGATGTCGCTGCAATACCCGTCCATCGTTCCTCCGAAATCGCAGAGAACGATCTCATCGGATCCAATGACTCGAGAGCCAGGATGATGATGCGGACTCGCTGCATTGTCACCGGCGGCAACGATGGCGAAGTTCGTGATCTGATGGCCCTGAGCAACGATTCGATCCGAGAGGTCTCTGGAGACCTGAGCTTCAGTTCGTCCGATCAGTGGGATCTCCCCCGCCTGAAGCAGAGCAGCGATGCGATCGACCGCTGCGCCAGCTGCTTGCAAGGCTGCAATCTCCGCGGCATCCTTGCGCATACGCAAGCTGCCCAGCACATCGACGGCACGCGAGTACACGACTCCGGTCAACATCGCAAGCATCTCGACCAAAAAGCGCGCCCACATTTGGTCGCCGATCGCGATGGTCGAAGGCCGATGCCGTTGCACGATGTCAGCGGTGATCCGCACCGGGTCTTGTGTCTCGTCCCACGCAACGATGTCGAAGACAGACGGGATGGAATGCACCCGAGGCGCCTCGAGGCGAGGGATGACGAGTGTTGCCGAGCCTTCGAGTGGGACGATCAGCATCGTCAGCCGTTCGAGAGGCATCGCCTGGTAGCCGATCAGATACGGCATGTCGAGACCCACAGACACGAGAACGACATCTACTCGATGCTCGGCCATGGCCAAGCGCAAACGCTTCATACGTTCGAGGTGAACTGCCGGATCGACCAACGCAGACGTCATACCGAAACGCTACAGGTCGGCGTCATACGCCAGTTGTCGATGTCTCCCGCCGTCCAAGTGCGACGGGGACGGCTTCGGCAGCCTGCTTGGCGTGGTAACTCGATCGCGTCAGCGGACTCGATTCGACGTGAGAGATACCGAGCGACTCACCAACGATTTTCCATCTTGCGAATTCCTCGGGATCGATCCAACGAACGACGGGCAGGTGGTGTGAGGTTGGGCGGAGATATTGCCCGATCGTGACGATGTCGACGCCAATGCCAGCTAGATCGGCAAGACAGCCATCGACTTCCTCGACCGTTTCGCCCATCCCGAGGACCAGACCCGACTTCGTGCGCAGACCTGCTTGTTTGGCAGCTGATAGCACCGACAGACTTCGGGCGTATCCAGCCGATGGCCGCACCGCTCGCTGCAGGCGAGCAACTGTT
>JAULYE010000193.1:0-4369 GCA_032118015.1 Ilumatobacteraceae bacterium
ACTTCCATGGCGCCGAGAATCTGGACACCTGGTGTGTCCATGGGAACCAGGATCTGTGAGTGACGACGGTGTGGAGGAGCATCCGGGCTCGTCAGAAGCATGCAGATCATGATTTTGCAACGCGGATCTCCGGCGCCCGAGGCGTAGTACTTCTCGCCGTTGATCAGCCATTCATCACCATCGAGCACGGCACGACACTGAAGATTCTTGGCATCGGAGGATGCAACATCAGGTTCGGTCATTGCGTATGCCGAGCGGATCTCACCGGCCAACAATGGCTCGAGCCACTTCTTCTTCTGTTCAGGTGTGCCGACTCGCTCGAGAACTTCCATGTTGCCGGTGTCGGGTGCGCTGCAGTTCATCGTTTCAGACGCGATCGGATTCTTGCCCAACTCGACAGCGATATACGCGTAGTCGAGGTTCGACAGACCTTCACCGGTCTCGGCATTGGGAAGGAAAAAGTTCCACAGGCCGCGCTCTTTGGCCTGAGCCTTGAGCGAGTCGAGAAATTCCAGTTGGCCTTCACCCCAACCCCACCGGTTCGCCCGCCCCTCCCCGAGTCTGTAGAACTCAGGAGTTGCCGGGTCGACGACTTCGGCGATGAACGACACGACTGCTTCGTAGAGAGGTCTGGCCTTTTCGGACATGGCCAGGTTCATAGCGTCGTCGGTGGCAATTCCAGAGTGCATTCCAGGCTTGGGCATGAGCCCAAACTACTCCTCACTCCCGAACTGCGAAGAGCCGACCCGACCAGGTTACGAGGCTCGTTCAGAGGCGAGTCGCCCTGCCAAGGCTTCGAACACATCCCCGAGGACGTCGATCTGCTGAGGCGTGAGTGCGTCGATGAAATGCCGCCGCACACTCATCACATGGCTCGGAGCCACCTTTTCGAGAAGAGCACGTCCTTTCGGCGTGAGAAGAGCCAAGGTGACCCGTCGATCCTCTGGACTCGGGTCACGATCCACCGCCCCCGCGCGGACCAAACCGTCGAGGCGCCGTGTCAGGCCACTGGGTGACAAATTCAGAAGTCCTGCGAGATCGCACATTCTCATCCGGGCGTCCAGTTGTTCACTGAGGTAGACGAGCACTTGGTAGTCACCCACGGTCAGACCTACTTCGGCGAGGTCGGCTTCGAGTGCGTTCTGCAGGTCACCGATGGTCTCGATGTAGCCGCGCCAAGCACGCATTTCCCGTGCATTGAGCCACTTCACATCCGCATCAGAGTTCTTGGCTCCACGTCGAGACCCCGAACCCCTGGATGTCGTTGCGGAACGAGTCGTCGAGGCAGCTCTGGAATCAGCCATGGCGACATTGTAGAGAAACTTCCCCGCAATAGTTGCGATCGCAAACATCATCCGATATTGTTTGCGATCGCAAGTAAAAGTTCGAAGTACGGTTCTCTCGAAAGGAAACCTCCCATGTCCAACCTCAGCTCACTCACTCCAGGAGTCTGGAACGTCGATCCGTCCCACTCCGGTCTCAACTTCACCGTCAAGCACCTGATGGTCTCAAAGGTTCGTGGACGCTTCGCCTCGTTCTCCGGAACTCTCGAGATCGGCACAGATCCAGTGCAGAGTTCAGTGACCGCCCAGGCCGAGGTCGCTTCGGTCACCACTGGAGACTCAGGTCGCGACGATCACCTACGCAGCGGCGACTTCTTCGAGGCCGAGAAGTTCCCCCTGATCACCTTCACATCCACCAAGATCGAAGCCGACGGCGATGACTTCATCCTTTTTGCAGATCTCACGATCAAGGGTGTGACCAAGAACGTCAAGTTCGAACTCGAATTCGACGGTGTCGGCAAGGACCCCTGGGGAAATACCAAGGCCGGCTTCAGTGCCGAGGCCGAGATCAACCGCAAGGACTGGGGCCTCGAGTGGAATGCAGTACTCGAAACCGGTGGTGTTCTCGTCGGTGAGAAGGTCAAGCTCCAACTCGACATCCAGGCAGTCAAAGCCTGATTCAGTCTCTCTCCCCCCGAGAGAAACAATGAGAGCCCGGGCATCAATGCCCGGGCTCTCGGCTTTCTGAGTGCGAACGAAAAACGTGTGCTGGCTATTCGCCGATCAACTCTTTGCGCAGTTCTCGCTTCAAGAACTTGCCGCTCGCGTTACGCGGAATCGCCTCGTCACGGAACCACAACCTCGACGGGATCTTGTGCTTGGCCAAGCTCTGAGCGAGGAACGAGCGCAATTCGTCCTCAGAAACAGCGGCGCCTGGACGCAACACGATGCAGGCTGCGACTTCCTCACCCAGCCGCTCATCCGGTATCCCGAACACTGCTGCCTCAGCAATCGCTTCGTGGCGATAGATCACCGTCTCGACTTCGGAGCAGTAGACATTCTCACCGCCACGGATCACCATGTCCTTGGCACGGTCGACGATGTAGATGAAACCATCCGGGTCGATACGAGCGATGTCGCCGGTGTTCAACCAGCCGTCCTTGATCGTTTCAGCAGTGGCGTCCGGCCGGTTCAGGTAGCCCTTGATGGTGATCGCTCCCTTGACGCACAGAACGCCAACCACATTGGGATCCGCGGGAAGGTCATTCCCTTCTTCATCGACCAACTTGACCTCGAGAGTCGGAACAGCAGGACCGCAGGACTCGGGCTTGCTCGTGTACCAGAGCGATGTGTTGGCCGTGATGATCCCGTGCGTTTCGGTCATGCCGTAGCCGGTGGTCGGTGTTCCCTGCTTGAGTTCCTTGTCGATCTTCTCGACGAGGTCGGGCTGCACCGCAGCGCCACCTCCACTGATCGCTGCAAGTGACGATGTATCTCGAGTGGCCCAATCGGGATGGAGCAACAGCTCACGTCCCATCGTCGGAACGCCGGAGAAGTTCGTCACCTTTTCGCGCTCGATCAATTCGAGGGCGCGACCTGGATCCCACTTGTACATCAACACCAGGGCACCGCCAACGAGAGTCGCCGGGTGCAAGATGCAGTTGCAGGCAGTGACGTGGAACAGCGGGGTCGGCGCCATGAACACCGGGGGCAAAGTTGACGGCGCCGGTGGTGGCGTCGTGAGATCGCCGGCTTCGAGGGCTTTGGCAATTCCTGCCGATGCCGCTCCTGTCATGGCTGCAATGTTCATCACGTTCACGACCGAACCGAGGTGGTGCAGCTGGGCACCTTTGGGGAAACCCGTCGTTCCCGAGGTGTAGAAGATCGTTGCATCATCATCGGGTTCGATCGTCGCCGGCGGCAAAGTTCCGGGATCGTCCATGGCCATGATGTCGCTCCAACGACGACCTCCAGCAGGCAGTTCGCTGTCGGTGCGCACCGAGATGATGTGCATGTCGAACTTCGTCGGTGTTTGCTGGAAACGCTCGAGGCGCTCATCATCGACGATCAGCACTTTGGGGGTGCTGTCGTTGAGAGCAAAGTCCATTTCAACAGGAGTCCACCAGGCATTCATGCCTACGAGTGCGGCACCCAAGGACACCGTTGCCCAATAGGCGACGACCCATTCGGGATAGTTGCGGGTCGACACAGCAACTCTGTCGCCGCGTGTCACTCCCTGCGCAACGAGATAGTGCGCAAGTTTGCGTACTTGGGCATGCACATCGGCGTACGTGTACCGCTCGTCTTCGTAGATGAGATACGGCTTGTCACCATGTCCTGCGGTCATTTCCCAGAGCACTCGCATATTGGGAGGCGCGGCAGCGAACGTCTTGACGTTCACCCCGCGAACATTGATGGTCGTGACAGCGAAGGGCGAACCGGCCCCTTCGAGTTCTTTACGGGCGGCAATGTAGTGGTTGATCACCCCGACATCGTTACCGACCTGGCACCTCATCCGCAATCCGAAGCGACCCGAATTCGGAATTTCTCTCCCGAGAGATCCTCAGCAGATCACGTGAAGAAGCCACGAAGGGCAGCCGCCATCTGTCGCCGTGGTGGAACGCTCGAAGGCAGGGCGTCGACCATCGGAATCGACGTATGAATATGACCGCGCGCCTGCAGGTGCTCGACGGGGACACCAGCATTCCGCAACGCTTGGGCGTAGGCATTGCCCTCGTCACGCAAAGGGTCGAATTGACAGGTGACGATCATCGCCGGGGGAAGTCCGGAATGGTCGGCGGCCAACAATGGGGAGGCTTTGGGATCCGTCCGATCCTGCGGATCGGCATAGTGGTTCCAGAACCACTCCATCAGCGATTTCGTCAGCATGTATCCATCGCCATTGTCTTGGTGGGATGGGTGCTGACGGGACCCATCTGTCACGGGAGTCAACAGCAACTGCCCTCTCAGATTCGGGCCACCATTGTCGCGAGCCTGGATCGCTGCAACCGCTGCGATGTTGGCTCCGGCGCTCCAGCCGGCAACTGCAAGGTGGTCCTCACGACCACCGAGCGCGGCTGCATTCG
>JAULYE010000194.1:0-17620 GCA_032118015.1 Ilumatobacteraceae bacterium
TGATCCGGACGTACTTGGAGCCCGAGAGGAGAATCGAACTCCTGACCTACGCATTACGAGTGCGTTGCTCTACCGACTGAGCTACCCGGGCGACGGATCGCAATGCTACCGGTTGAGTCCCAGACGGACCATTTCGGTCGTGGTGGAAGGTCATCTCAACGTCCGAGTCGGGAGTGGGGAGGATGCCGGGGCTCAGCAACGTCGACCCCCGCCTCTCGAAGAAGAATGTCGATTTCCTCGATGTGATAGTCAGCAAGAGTCCATAGATCCGGAACCAGTTCGCGGGCGGCCACGAGTCCGAAATCGAGGCGGTCGAGACAACTGTGCACTGTGATGTTCAGACCCATCCCGTCGGTCACGATCGAGATCGGGATGTATTGGTCCAGCCGGGCGCCGGCGAAATACCTCGGTTGGCGTGGACCAGGCACATTGGAAATCACGACATTGGTGGGAAGGTTGATGCGATCGGCAAGGCGTAATCGCGATGCCAGACGAAGTGCGGCAGTCGCAATCACCGGTGACGTGGCTTGCGTACCTTCGGCGATGGTGTCTGCTGGAAGCAATTCGAACTGTCTCTTGGCATCTTCCATCGCAACTTGGCAGAGCCGAACACGCTCGAGTGGATTATCGGTGAGGGTTGGCAATTCGGCCACGATCGCCGATACGCGGGTACTCCATGGATCGTCTTCGTCTCCGGTGCGGATCGAAACGGGAACCATTGCCCGAAGTTCGCGATTGGGGAGGGCATCTTTGTCGATGAGATAGCGACGTAGTGCTCCCGAACACACGGCCATGACGACATCGTTGACTGTCCCGCCCGTTGCATCCTTGAGAAGTTTGATGTTGCTGATCCACGTCGATCGCATGGCGAAACGCCGATGAGCAGTGATGGTCTTGTTCCATGGCGTAGGTGGTGCTGGACTGAGTGGGAGGCGAACACGGCGTTCATTGTCGGGCCGAGCGGCCTCGGCTCGCCCGATGCGTCGAACGTTGTGGCGAAGACGTGCAGCGGTCTGTCCGATGCCTGAGGCACCAACCATGTCGGCAAGGGCTTGACCGAGGCGCAACTGCAGTCGGATCGCCTTGACCGGATTCGCCGCCAGACCGGTGAAGGTTCGCTGAAGCATTTCGAGCGGGCTCGGAACGAGTTCGGATTTCCAGGCAACGGGCTCCGGGTATTCAGGGGAGTTCGGTTCATCCTCGGTCAGCATGTTCAGCAGCAACATGCCGGCAGCTCCATCGATGGTGGCGTGGTGCAACTTGGTGAGCATCGCCCACCGGCCATCGGAAAGCCCTTCGATGACGTACACCTCCCAGAGAGGTCGCGTTCGGTCCATTGGACGCCCGATGATGCGCGCCACCTGTTCAGCAAGTTGGTCGTCGGCTCCTGGGGGAGCCAGTCCGAGGTGACGAATGTGGAAGTCCAGATCAAAATCGGGATCGTCGATCCAATACGGGTGATCGAGGCCGAAAGGGACCTCCACGAGTCGACGACGAAGTGGTTCGGCGCGCCCGATCATCGAACCGAATTTTCGGTACACGGCGTCGTATGCATCGAAGTCGTGCGAGGGGCGCGCGTAGATGGCGAGCCCATTGACGTGGCCGAAAGTGGACGGCGTTTCCAGGTATAGGAAACTTGCGTCGAGACCTGCCAACTGACGCATGGCGAACCCCTCAATCGGAGCCGGCCCCCCGCCGTCTCTGCGGTGAGGTTACACCGTGATCGTGGGCAGGGACAGAAGAAGATTTTCGAGTAGCAACTTCTCGTTGACGTTGCGTCCGAGGGCAACGCTCGCATCGCGAATGCGCTTCACGGCCCGCACGTATGCATCCGTTTGGTGATGGGCGGTTGCGTCGGTCACGTGTTGCAGTGCTGATCCATATGCCAGGGTGAGCAGTCGCAATCCGGATCGAAACTCATCGGTCTTGTATCGACGTAATTCGCGTTTGTGCCGATCCTCGAGTCTCGTTCGACCGCTCCCGCGCTCTCCGAACTCGCGCTCACGGTCGATGAGAACCTTCATTTCTCGCTCGTGCTTTTCCAGAAGTGGTGCCATGGCACCCTCGACGGCTTCGATGATCTCGGCCACAAGGTCGAGAACTCGCGATGCGGTGCCATCGAGCCGTGTCGGAATACGCGTGAACAGATCCATTCGACTTTGAAGGGCGGGATCTTCAGTCAGGATGCGCGCTCTGTCGAGATCTCCGGCAGCGACGACAGCCAGGCGATGGGCGGTCTCGACATCGATTCCTTCAGCGATGAGGGTTGAAGCGACAACATCATCGGAAAGCTCACGAAAGTCGACTCGAACACATCGCGACTCGATCGTGGCGAGATGGTCGGGTACGTCATCGAGAAGCAGGACGAACATCGTCGTTGCCGGCGGCTCCTCGATCGTTTTGAGGACCGCCGAACGTGCTTCATCGTGGAGGAGGTGGAAGTCGTCGACGACGATCACGCGCATCGAGGCCTCGATGGGTGTCTGAATTGCAGCAGGAATCAGTTCCTCACGGGCCTGTTTGATCGACAAACTCGCGCCTTCACGCTCCATTTCATGGACATCGGGGTGGATGCCGCGCATGACGAGGCCAGCTGTGCGCTGGGAGGCATCTTCGGATCCTTGCAATTTTGCTGCAACGAATGCCCTGGCTGCCGTGTGCTTCCCACATCCTGGCGGCCCGACGAACATGAATGCGTGAGCAGGTGACGACACGAGGGCACGCAATTTGCGGATCGCGAGTCCTTGGCCGATCACCGAGTCGTAGACCGAGTCGACAGATGCCGTGGCCTGAGTCATCGGAGTCCGAACCGAGCAGATGTGGTGTTCCACACCGTTTCGGCGATGTCGCCATGGCTCTTGGAACCATCGATCACGATCCAGTGGTCCGAGTCAGCAGTTGCCATCGCGTGGAATCCGTCGCGCACGCGTACGAAGAAGGCTTCGTTTTCGCGTTCGAACCTGTCGAGATCTCGACTGCCCAATCGTTGCATTGCTGCATCATGGGGGATGTCGAGCAAGAAGACGAGGTCTGGCCAACGACCCGTGAGTGCCCAGTCGTTGACGGTCCTCACCATGTCGAGTGGCAGTTGGCGACCGTATCCCTGATAGGCGATGGTCGAGTACACACTGCGATCACTGATGACGTGCCGTCCGGCTCCGAGTGCGGGAGTCAGCACCTCGGCGCGATGTTGGGCACGATCGCCAGCGATGAGCAGAGCTTCTGCGATCGGATCGAGATGGGTGTTGGCTGGATCATGCAAAACGTCGCGAATTCGAGCTCCGATGTCAGTGCCTCCAGTTTCGCGGGTGGCGACGACATCGTGTCCCAGAGCCCGCAGCCGTTCCACCAACGCCATCGCTTGCGTGGACTTGCCACATCCTTCGATGCCCTCGAAAGCGATGTAGGCGGGAGCGGTCACGATTCCGGTGTCGCTGTTTCCGTGGAGGTCGACTCTTCCGCAGCCGACTTCACAGCGACTGGCTTCTTCGCAGCAGCTTTTTTCGCGGCCGGTTTCTTTGCAGCAGCTTTTTTCGCGACTGGCTTTTTCACAGCTGGTTTCTTCGCGGCAGCTTTTTTCGCGGCTGGCTTTTTCGCCCCGCCACGCGTCTTGGGTGTGATGCCCTTTTCAGCCATGGTCTCTCGGCGCAACGTCAACAACTCGAAGGCTCGCTCTGGCAACATGTCCTCGACTCGGTCACCGCGCCCGAGTGATGCGTTCACTTCGCCGTCGGTCACGTACGTCCCGAACTTGCCATCCTTGGCCACGACAGGCCGGCTACTGACCGGATCCGGTCCGAATTCGCGCAATGGACCACTGTTGGGATTGCGTCCTCGGCGATACATCTTGGGCATCGCATAGATCTCCAAGGCGCGATCGATTGTGATGGTCAGCAGCTGCTCTTCGTTCTCGAGAGTTCGGGAGTCCTTGCCCTTTTGCAGATACGGACCGTACTTACCGTTCTGGGCGACGATTGGCTCACCATCGGAGGGATCGACACCGACTGTGCGCGGAAGACTGAGTAGCTGCTCTGCGTCATGCATCGTCATTCGTTCGAGCACCATGGTCTTGAACAAGCTGACCATCTTGGGTTTGGGAAGTCCGAGCGGTGGATCTTCCATCGTTCCCCACTGCACGTACGGACCGAAGCGACCATTTTTCAAAAAGACCGGATGGCTGTCGAGTTCGCCGATTGGCTCGTCGTTCTTCGGAAGTGCAAGTAGTCGCAGCGCTTCGCTCAACGTGAGTTCATCCGGGGTCAGCGAGTCGGGTACGGCCGCATTCTCGTCGCCTCGTTTGACGTACGGACCGTATTTTCCAGGCTTGACTGCCACGACTTCACCGGTTGCCGGATCCGCTCCGAGCATGAACGAGTTGATCGCAGCGGCATCGATCTCTGCAATGTTCTGTTCGATCAGTCGCTTGAGACCCAGTTCGAGCGATGTACTGGCATCAGAGGACTCATCAGTACCGAAATAGAAGTTGCGTAGCCACGTGTCCTTGGCCAAATGCTTCTGGGCGATTTCATCCAGATCTTCTTCGACTCCCGCAGTGAACTGGTAGTCGACGAGCCGACCGAAGTGCTGCTCGAGCAAGTTGACGACAGCGAAAGCGGTCCATGTCGGTACGAGAGCTTGGCCCTTCTTCCAGACGTAGCCGCGATCCTGCACGGTTTGGATGATCGAAGCCCATGTCGATGGACGACCGATTCCGAGCTCTTCGAGCCTCTTGACGATGGAGGCCTCCGTGAAGCGCGCAGGTGGGGAGGTGTCGTGTCCGCCCGGATCGAGCGATGCCACAGGAACCGCGTCACCGACGGTGAGCGGGGGAAGCAGCGCTTCGGACTCCTGAGCATCGGCATCATCGTCACGTGATTCCTCGTAGGCACGCCTGTGACCCGGAAATGTGATCGTTGTGCCACTCGCAGAGAATTCACAATCCGCAGCAGGCCGTACAGTCGATGCCTGAGCGACTGCGCCGAGTCGAATCGACACGGTGGTGCCATTCGCGTCAGGCATTTGCGATGCAAGAGTCCTCTGCCAAATGAGACGATACAAAGCCAGATCGGGGCCGCTGAGTTGTCCGGCGACAGTCTCTGGTGTGCGAAGGGGAAGCGTTGGGCGGATCGCTTCGTGAGCTTCTTGAGCGTTCTTGACCTTCTTCGTGTAGAGCCGCGGCGCTGGTGGTACGTAGTCGGCGCCGTAGTCCGAGCGGATCTGCTGACGTACGCCATCGATTGCTTCATCAGCAAGGGTCACCGAGTCGGTGCGCATATAGGTGATGAAGCCTCGTTCGTAGAGACCTTGGGCTGTGCGCATGGTCTGCTGAGCAGACAGGCGAAGTTTGCGGCCGGCTTCTTGTTGAAGTGTGCTCGTCATGAACGGAGGCTTGGGGGACGAGCGATACGGCTTGTCTTCGACGGAGCGGACCATGACAGCCGCACTCTTCAGTCGCTCCACGAGGTCGAGCGTGTAGTCCTCCGACAAGACGACAACTTCGGGCTTGGGTCGCCCGTTGCTGTCGAAATCTTTACCGGTTGCGATTCGCCGACCATCGATTTCGAGGAGCGTCGCTTTGAAGGCTGGTGCCGTTGCCGACATCAACTCGACCCCCCAGTACGAGGCTGACACGAAGGCGATTCGTTCCCGTTCCCGCTCGACGATCAATCGGACAGTGGGGCTCTGGACGCGTCCCGCCGACAGTCCGCGGTTGACCTTGCGCCAGAGAACGGGGGATAGCTCGTAGCCGAAGAGCCGATCGAGAATACGGCGGGTCTCGGCTGCATCGACCAATCCGTAATCGAGATCACGCGGACTAGCGAAGGCATGGTCGATCGCAGTCTTGGTGATCTCGTGGAAGACGACTCTGTGGACTGGAGTTCCCGGCTTCACAGCCGATTTGAGATTCTCGATCAGGTGCCAGCTGATCGCTTCTCCCTCACGGTCTTCATCCGTTGCGAGATATACGGCACTGGCCTGTTTCACGAGGCGCCGGAGTTCCTTGACGACTTTTGCCCCGCGTTCGGTCAATTCGTAGGTCGGCTTGAAATGGTTGTCGACATCGACAGCCAATCCTTTCGATGGCAAGTCCGCGACATGGCCCACCGAAGCCTGCACCTCGTACTCGGAACCGAGAAACGAAGCGATGGTCTTCGCCTTAGCTGGCGACTCGACGATGACAAGAGGCTTTGACATATATATATGGCGTTAGGCCACGACCACCGAGAGTGTCAAGCCGACTGCTCTTCGGGCAGCCGTGCGTGACCCTCGACGTGGATACGCGGCAGTACCTTATCCAGCCAACGGGGTATCCACCAGTTACGTGCCCCGAGAAGCTCCATCGTCGCTGGTACAAGCACCATTCGCACCAATGTGGCGTCGATCAGCACTGCAGCGGCGAGCCCGAGTCCGAACAATTTGACTGTTCGATCATCACCAGCGACGAAACTTCCGAACACCGCAACCATGATCAAGGCCGCAGCAGTGATGACGCGCGCTGTCGACGCCAACCCATCGGCGACAGCAGTTGCATTGTCACCTGTGCGATCGAATTCCTCTTTCATTCGAGAAAGTAAGAAGACCTCGTAGTCCATCGACAGACCAAAGACGATTGCGAACAACATCATCGGCGCGAAAGGGTCGATGGGTCCGGCTCGACCGACTCCGATCAGATCTGCTCCCCATCCCCATTGGAAGACGGCAACGATGATTCCGTACGCGGCTCCGATCGACAGCAAGTTCATGATGACAGCCTTCAATGGAACGAGAAGGCTGCGAAACACGATCATCAGCAAGAAGAACGACAGCAAGAGAACTGCGCCGATGAACAATAAGACACGTTCGCCGAAATACTCACTCAGGTCCACGCCGATGGCGGTGAAGCCACCGACATTGACCGACATTCCACTGTCACCGATGGCTTCAGGCAATACATCGGACCGCAGCCGATGTATCAAGTCAGCGGTGCCACCTGCTTGAGGGGACTCGCGCTGAACAACACGCCAGAGTGTGATGGACTCCGTTGGCTGCAGGGGTTCAGAGACGTAGACGACGTCGGAATCTCTTCGTAGGGAATCGGTGATGGCTGCCAAAGCGGCCGGGTCGAAGCTCGATCCGGGTGCGGGTTCGGCAACAAGGGTGAGCGGTCCGTTGAATCCGGGTCCGAATCCTTCTGCGAGCAAGTCGTACGCGCGACGAGCTGTCTGCCATTCGGCACGATTGCCGTTGTCGCTGAGCGCGAGCCGCATACCGAACAACGGGATCGTCAGGATTACCAGGATGAGCAGACCCGAGACGAACGAAGTCCATGGTCTGTTCTGGATGAAACGGCTCCATCGGTACCAGAGCTGTTCGCTGCGCGGCTTGGGCGGGCGATGGCGAATCGGGGTTCGCCACGGACGCACGACGTAACTCGCAACCATGATCAGTGCAGCGACCGCGATCCCGATACCGATGAACGACAGTGAGTGGAAGACGACGAATCCGACGAGTGATGTCGAAGCGAAAGCGACCAACGAGATCAGTGCAGCACGCGTCGTCACGTCGATCCTGTGTCCGACCCACGACAACAGAGCTGGTAAAAGCGTCAGTGATGCAATGACCATCACACCGACAGAAATCGACCCAGCCACAGCGAGGCCGTTGACGAACCGCATACCCATCATGAACATCCCGAGCAAGGAGATCATGACGGTGATACCCGCAAAGAGAACAGCACGGCCGGCACTGTCAGCGGCTTCAACCGTCGCATCCTCCGGTGTGAGACCTGCGCGCAGTCCCTCGCGAAACCGGGTGACGATGAACAGCGCATAATCGATGCCGACTCCGAGTCCGATCATCGCCCCGATCTGTAGAGCGAAATCAGGAACCTCCATGAGGTGGCTGACACTGATGATGAGAGCGATCCCGGTACCGAGTCCGATCAGAGCTGTGCCGATCGGCAGACCCATTGCGAGAACGGATCCGAAAGCGAGTACGAGAATGATGATCGCAGCGAGAAGGCCAATGACTTCGCTTTCGGGAATCTCGAAGGACACGAAGGGATCTCCGCCATATTCGACAGTGACATCCGACGGCAGCACACCGCCATTGACGAGCTGCTCCCCTGCATCGATGATGTTCGTCCCCAACTGAATTTGAGCTTCCTGTGAGTCGACCTCGGGAAGGAGCAGTACGGCATACGCGATCGTGCGCGAGGCGCTGATCAAAGAGGGGTCTTCATACGGGCTCGTGATGTCGAGACCAGGGATGCGCTGTTGAACGCCGTCGAGAAAATCTGTGATGGCAATGGCGACTTCGAGGTCGTCGAGTCCTCTGTCGGAGGCGAAGACGATCTGGGCATCGGTGACGGAGTCACTCCCCGGAAACGCTTCGTCCAACAACTCGAGGGCGCGACGACTTTCGGTGGCAGGGATCGAATATCGAGTCTCGAAAGCATCCCCACCGAGCACACCGTTGGCGAAACCCAAGCCAGAGGCCAGTGCCACGAGCCAGATGAAGATGGTGAGCCAGTGGTGACGAAAACACCATTGGGCGAGGCGGGCAAGCATGGGGTGGTCCTCTTGCACGGTGTGGGTGGTGTCGTGCTCCGGTAAGGCTACGGTCGGGACGGTGAGTGGTGCTGGTCAGGCCCTGGGGTGGGATGTGACATGGGACGATGTATGGCACGACTTGTGCACACGTCGTGGATGGAATCCTGACGAACGAGGTCTCGACGACCGACACCTGCCGGGACGAGTCGCGCGCATCGATCGAGGATGGAGCACTGTGTGGTTCTCACCACCAGGCCAGGGTGCAGCGCTCGACGGTGTCGTGCGCGTACGCAACATCGGAGCCGATGTCGCAGTCGGCGACTGGGTGGTGGTCTCGGAGGATTTCGAGAGAGTCGACGAAGTCCTCACGCGTCGCAGCGCCTTCAAACGACGAGCAAGTTTCGAAGGCCAGCGCGCCGAGGCACACGTGATTGCTGCCAATATCGACGTCGTCTTCTTGCTGCATTCCTTGATCTCGCCACCGAACCAGCGGCGTCTCGAGCGTGAGCTGGTCCTGGCATTCGACAGCGGAGCCCAACCGGTTCTGGTTCTGACCAAACTCGACCTGATGGACGATCCACAAGAGACCGCTCGGCGTGTTGCTTCTTTGGAGTCCGTCGCCCCTGGCGTTCCCGTACACGTGGTCAGCGGTATTCGCGGCGATGGCATCGACGGACTGCGTGGATACGCGGCTGAATACAAGACAGTTGCACTGCTCGGGGCGAGCGGGGTCGGCAAGAGCACCATCGTCAACTTTCTTGTTGGCAACGCTGCTCAGAGCACAGCTGCAGTGCGTGAGCACGATCAACGCGGTCGACACACGACGACAGCAGTCCAACTCGTGGCACTGCCATCAGATCCCGTGGGTGCAGCAGGATGGCTCATCGACACGCCAGGAGTGCGAGCTGTGAGCCTGTGGTCGAGTGGAACCGGGATCGAGCGCGCATTCGCCGACATCTTCGAATTGTCGGATCATTGCCGCTTTCGTGATTGCAAACATGAAAACGAACCGGGCTGCTCCGTGCGCAAGGCAGTTCTCGATGGATCGATCGACCCTCGTCGACTCGAGAGTATGAAACGTCTCGTTGCCGAGGAGGCAGCGCTCGAAGAAGAGCAGCGTGCCCGGTTGCGAGTCGAGGACCGACGGGGTTTTCGGCGTCGCAAACCACCGGCCTGACTCGGGTTTCAGAGTTCGCCAGCGGCCAGTCTTGCTCGCACTTCGACCGCTCGTTCACGCACCTGAGGCAGGTCGGTGAGCTTGAACGCAGCGCGCACTTGTTGTGCGACGCGCGGATTACGAGCGAAGCGCTGTTCGTGGCGTGCCATGAAGTCCCAGTAGAGAGTGGTGAACGGGCAGGCATCGTCACCAACACGTTTTGTTCGGTCGTATGCACAGCCGCGGCAGTAGTCGCTCATCTTGTGGATGTAGGCACCTCCGGAGGCGTAGGGCTTCGTTGCCATCATCCCGCCATCGGCGAACTGCGACATTCCGATGACGTTGGGAAGCATCACCCACTCGGCACCGTCGATGAAATTGGCCCACATCCAATCGTTCACCTGTTGGGGTTCGACGCCAGCAGTGAGGCACAGATTGCCAATGATCATCAGGCGCTGGATGTGATGCGCATACGCACGAGTCCGGACGCCTTTGAGTACGTCGGACACGCACTTCATCTGCGTCCTGTCCGGATCTTGGAACACGGGTGGGAGATCCATGGTCGCTTGCAGATCGTTGCGAGTTCGGTATTCCGGCATCCACGACCAATATCGTCCCCAGACGTACTCTCGCCATCCGATGATCTGGCGGATGAAGCCCTCTGCAGATGCAATCGCCACGCGTCCGTGCTCGTACGCCTCTTGGACGCGATCGCACACCTCCTTTGGATGGAGAAGTCCGACATTGAGATACGGCGACAGCAATGAGTGAGCCAGATGCCAACTCTGTGTCGTCATCGCATCTTCATGGGGTCCAAAGTTCGCAAGCACCACATCGACGAAGTGATCCAGTCGGCGCAGGGCACCCGCCCGTGTTGTCGCCCACATCCCCATCGGCTCCTCACCTGTGCACCAGGGGCGAAGTTCGTCGATGATTCGATGGTCGAGATCGTCGAGATCGTCCACGACAGGAGCAGTGAAGGCAGTAGCGGCGTCTTTGGGAGGTGGGAGACGATTGTCGTGGTCGTAATTCCACTGCCCGGTGACGGGTAGGCCGTCGTCGTCCATGAGATAACCCAATCGAGTTCGTTGCCAGCGGTAGAAGTCCTCCATCTTGAGGGTTTTGTGTGTCAGTGAGCGTTGGTGTGCGAACTGGGCGAATTCGTCGTAATGGCACAGGAACTGGGAGTTGCGAACGACGGTGCAGTCGAGGCTTCGTACGAGTGCGAGTCCGTTCCAACTCGCCGGCTCCATCACGTGAACTTCGGCTGGGGAGTGATCTCGGCGGTGAGCCTGGAGACCGGCACTGAGAGATTCAGCTCGTCGATAGTCGACATCGAAACCTTCGGCTCGCAACTCTTCTGCGAAGCGTCGCATCGAAGCGATGATGAAATGTGCTCGCTGAATGTGCCACTTCTTCGAGTGGATCTTGGCGCTGCTCTCCACCATGAGAACCCGATGCGTTTCAGGTGTGGCGTCGACGAGCCCCGAGAGACTGCGATTCAGCTGATCGCCCAGAACCCACACTGTTGTTCGAGGTGCCTCACTCATGGGAACCCGATCACGATTCGTGCTCATCACTGTCTCGGGATCGTGCCCGGATGTCCCCTATTGACGTATGAAGAGAAACGATTTCATCGAGTCGCGTCTTGTGGAGATGATCGCGGATCTTCGTGTTGGTTGCAATGAGGTAGAGGCGACCGCCATTGGAGTCCAGACGCGCTGCTGCTCCAAGGATGATGCCGAGTGCAGCATCGTCGAGAACCGTGATGCCGTCGAGATCGACGGCGATGCTGTGAGCATTGTGGGCGAAGCGGCCAAGAGCATCGGCAAGGCGGGGAAGTGTCGAGATGTCGACGTCTCCGGACAGACCCAGGACAGTGATCTCGTCGACGATCGACTCGATGATGGACAGGCTCACATCGACGAGTCTTTCACGACGTACCGCCTCGTTCTGTATCACGTCATCTGTGTGGGTTCATCTGTACGGCATCGGTTCTCGAGCCAGAGTCAGGCGAGATTGGACGGCAACGGTCGGTGTGAAACGTCCAATGATCGGCACATCGTTGTCGATCCGTCGGGTGACGACAACTGTCACCGAAGTTGCGTCGAACCAGACATCGACGCGCGAGGTCGATCCCGTGGGCAATGCCTCGAGAGCAGCCGTTCGTGGATCCTCAGCGAGAGAAGCACTCCTCGCCACCCGGCGTGTCTCCTCGACGACATCGAGATGGCTTGCTGTGATCAGTCCCACCTGCACAATGACGCCGAGAAGAACCACGATCACCGGTAGGACAAGTGCGAACTCGACCGTTGCCTGCCCGCGGGATCCACTGCGGCAGATCGGCGAGCGCTCACGGAAGTCGTGTCGTGACATCGTCGATCACCCGATCGAACATTTGGCCGATCTTGCCTGCACCATCACCGCTCGAGGCCCAACCAACAGCGAGGAGAGCGATCAAGGCAGCTGCCAACATGACGAGTGCGTACTCTGACGTCGCCTGGCCGCGGTCCGTCGTGTAGTCGCCTTCTTCAACTTTCGTTCGACCCTTGTACGTCGAGTTCGACGAAGTGATCGGGTGTCGTCTGGTCATGGTGTTCCTCCGTGGAGTCGAAGTTGTTCGAAGGTTCCCGCCACGACGGGAACGATGATCAGGATGATGAACGACGGAAGCGTGCAGGTCACCAAGGGCATGGTCAGCCGAACAGGCAGGGCGCGTGCCAGTGCTTCACCGTGTTGTCGATGAGCGTGACGTGCGTGCAGATGCAATTGCACGACGAACGTTTCAGTCGGGATTCCCAGGCGCAAGGCCGAGATCACGAGTGCGATCAATGATTCGAACGGAGAGCCCATTTCTCTCCGGGCACGGGTGAGGGCAGCGGTGAGGGCAACACCTGCATCGACGGCTTTGCGTACCGCGATGAATTCGCTGCGCACGATGTCGGGAGCGATGTCGGCGAGCATCATCACCGCCTGAGGCAGTGAGAAACCGGCCCGCGACGTGGCGAGAATGAGGTCTGTGGTTTCGATCAGAGCGTTCAGGCTTTCCTGCTCGAGTTGGTGCACATGGCGTCGACGTATGGAGCGCACGATCGCCGCAATGGCGATGATGATGACAGCGATCAACACGCCGACACCATTCGTTGTGTCCATGTGCGGCCAAGAAGATTGAGACCGACTCCGAATACGAGACAGATCCAGCCGTTGATCGAGCCGAGGAGGAACGAGCGAACATCTGCACTGTCGAGGAGAATCCATGCCCCACACACCAGGGGAAGCCACGTCAGCAGTCGGATCGAAGCTGATGCGGATGCCGCTTGAGTCCGACGTTCACGGCGAAGGAAGGCTCGGTCACTCAGGACGTCGATGAGCGAGTCGAGCTGATCGGTGATACGCCCGCCGATCGACCCTGCAAGTGACAGCACATGGAGAGTGATCGCCACGTCGCGATCTCGATGGGTCGGTCGTTTGCCGGCGTCTCCCGACTGCAGAAGTGAACGACATGCTGACGCAACATCGTCGCCACGCGCCATCTGCTCGTACAGGGCAGTGAGCTCACGGGCAGGCTGATTCAGAACAGCATTGGCGATTGCCGATTCGAGAGAGTGTCCGGACATCACAAGTCGATGGACATGGGCCAGAGATGCGATGAGATCGTCCGATGTCGTGTCGAGGTTGCGATCGGTCCCCACAGTTGACAATCCCCTTGGGGAGGTACAGCTCGTTCGTAACCGCCGTCGGAGCAGTCGCCGACTTCGAAGACGGGACAGGAACGTCATGGTTCAAAAGAACTGTGCAGTTGGCGGTGACCTGTGGCGGGATCGATCATTGCGACTTCGGCGATCGATCGACGTCCATTGCTGCACCGGCGCGTGTGTAGAACAACACCGACGGCGTTGTCGACGAGTGACCGGGCATCGTCGAGGGTCCAGCCGGTGGCAGCGGACAAAGTCAGGACATCGAGTCGATGGAGTCCCTCGAGTGCGGAGTTCGCGTGCAGGGTTGCCAAACAGCGTCGGTGACCCGTGCTCATCGCTTGAACGAGCGTGAGGGCTTCTGATCCCCGCACCTCACCGACAATGAGACGGTCGGGTCGCAGGCGCAGAGATGTTCGCAGCAATTCGTCGATTCCGATGGCACCCCGACCCTCATGTGTCGGATCGCGGGCCTCGAGCCGGACGATGTTCGGATGTTCGATCACGAGTTCGAACGTGTCTTCGATGACGATGAGCCGATCCTCAGCAGTGGATGAAGACGCCAGTGTTCCGAGAAGAGCGCTCTTGCCTGAGCCGGTGGCACCGGTGATCAGCACGTTCGATTCTGTCGACAGAAGCATCTCGCGCACTGCAGACCATGTGTCGCTGGATCCTTGCGGTGCGAAGTCGTCGATACTGAACGTCCCGGATCGGAAGATGCGAAATGCAGCACAAGTGCCTCCGACCGATGCGGGTTCGATGACCGCGCAGACTCGTGTGCCGTCGGGAAGACGGGCATCGACCATGGGCGAAAGTCGATCGAGTCGTCGTCCGAGAGGCGCGAGTACTCGCTGCAATGCGATGCCGATGTCACCTGGTCGCAGATCACAACCGCGCTCGAGTCGTCCGGACCGTTCGATCCATACATCGGTTTCGTTGTTCACGAGGACGTCCGTCACGGCAGGATCGTTCCAGTAGTGAGCGAGTTCGAATGGGAGACACTCCTGGATCACGGTCGACACGATCGGTCGACGAGTGGTGTGAGGACATCGATCAACTGCTTCGGCGGTCGGGTGAGGGTCACACCAGCGTCGATGCGTCGAGCAATGTCGCCGGTCATTGGAACGTGTGCCACGACATCGACTCCGAGCACCGACCCGATGTCGGCGACAGTCAGGACACGATCGGGTTCGGTTACCGCGACCACACCATCGAATGAGGACTCAGCCAGGCGCGCCCGGCGCAGTGCGAGATAACAGGGTCGAACGATCAGGAGAGTCCGAGTGACATGAGGTTTCCAGTCGTGGGCAATGGGCTCCCGGCCTGCGTCGACAACGATCATCGACCCTTGTGCACAGCGACTTGAGAGTTCGAGAATCGCCCGTGACCAGGCGCCGGATCGAGACTCAGGCAGGAGAGCGCGTCCTCGCGCAAGGACGCTCAGTCCTGGTGCGGCCTCGATGAGGACATCGTCGAAATCATGCATCGACGGTTGTGAGATCCATTCGGACAATCCGATCGAGGGTTCGTCCATTCCGAGAATGGCAGGTATGTCCCCTCCGAGATCGACGAGGATCGTGCGGGTCGATGGAGAATTCTTCATGGCCGCAATTGCGAGCCCGACCGCGACCACGGACGTTCCTGAACCGCCTTTGGGTGACCAGCACAACGTGAACACGACTACCTCCGCATCGACTCCGTCTTCGATCGATGTGGAGGAAGGGTCCGCTCGTGCGGTGAAATTCAGTCGGAGAGAATCTTGTTGATGGCGACGGCACCGAGACCGATCAACACGATCATCATGAGAAATCGACGCATGACGACACGATAGTCCCCCAACCCGGGTCGGAGATGAGCACTCGGTAATCGCTACCCTGAACGACGGAGGTGTCCGAGTACCTGGTGGACTCCGCCGCCTTCAAAGCGGTTGGGACGAGTGATCCTTGTCCGGCGGGTTCGATTCCCGTCCACCTCCGCGAAGCGAGGTGGAGGGAATCGGGAAGAGCGCAGCGATGGATCCCGTCCACCTCCGCGAAGCGAGGTGGAGGGAATCGGGAAGAGCGCAGCGATGGATCCCGTCCACCTCCGCGAAGCGAGGTTCTGTTGTTCAGACTGCGAGCAGGTCTCGAGCGCCGGTATCGCTCGAGGGGTGGCGCAACTTGCTCATCGCACGAGCTTCGATCTGGCGGATTCGTTCCCGAGTCAGATTGAAATGCTCGCCGACTTCTTCGAGTGTCCGCGGCTCACCACGATCGAGACCGAAACGCAGTTTGAGGATCTCGCGCTCGCGCTCGTCCAGTGGAGCCAGCAATCGCTGGATCTCCTCGGGGAGCAGAGCGGTCGCTGCCACTTCGAAGGGACTCTCCGCAGATCGATCTTCGACGACATCACCGAGTTCGGCATCGCCATCCTCACGCAGAGGTTCGCTGAGGGACAAGGGTTCGGCCGCGAAACGCAGAGCCTCTGTGACCTTGTCCTCGGGCATCTCGACTTCTTCGGCGAGTTCGCGCAGCGTGGGCTGACGACCGAACTTGAGCTCCAGGCGTGAGCGTGCCTTTTGCAGACGGGCGAGGGTGTCTCCGGCATGGACTGGGAGACGGATGGTGCGACCGGTGTTGGCGATACCGCGAGTGATGGCCTGACGAATCCACCATGTGGCATAGGTCGAGAACTTGAAGCCTTTGCGCCAGTCGAACTTTTCGACGGCGTGCATCAATCCGAGGTTGCCCTCCTGGATGAGGTCGAGAAGCGGCAGACCAGATGCCTGATACTTCTTGGCAATCGAGACGACGAGGCGCAAGTTCGATTGCACGAATCCGCGCTCTGCGATTTCACCTTCTTTGACGAGGTTGCGCAACTCTCGCTTGCGAGCTGGAGTGAGGCTCTTGTAGTCGGCGGCCTGGGTGGCTTCGACAGCGGCCTTGCCGGCTTCGATCTGTTTGGCGAGTCGGACCTCATCGTCCTTGGTGAGGAGCGTGTACTGACCGATGTCGGACAGATACAGGCGGACAAGATCTTCTTCATCACGGTCGACGCGATCCTTGGCCACTGGCGAACCTCACTTCTTCGATCGTTGCCCATTGCATTCGAACCGGAGACCTCCAACAGAGATACCGATCCTCACGACCAGGACGACGGAAGTCGCTTCCCCCGTCCATGTCGTGATTCGGGGAACGATACCGACCTGTGCGCGATCACCAACCACAAGATCGAACTTCGAGGGAGGATCGTTCTCGCGGAGATCGAGTTTTTTTCCTGCTCGGAGGTTGGAATCCGCGACGAGATCTGCTTGGTCCGTCAGGACAAGTTTCGTGCATGGCGGTATCGTGAAGCCATGAGCAACCCTCTTCTCAACGACAAGCGTCTCGGGCAAGCAGCTGCGGCCAGCCGTGATGGGTGGGCAGCACCGGATCCGCAGACGCGCACACCGATGTCCGACGGCCCAGTCAGTCCGTGGGAAGGTGCCCAGCGGGCGATGACTGTCGGCGGAACTGCGAGCGCGGCAGCCGTGCTCTTCGTACTTCTTCTCGCCGGAGCAACTGTGGGTTGGCTCGGTGTCGATGCCCCTCAGGGCGGGGTCTACACATTCCCAACCTTTGCCATCGCCGGTCTTCTCGTCGGATTCGCGCTTGCAATCTTTCTTGCCTTCAAACCGCACCTGGCCAAGATCCTGGCTCCTGTGTATGCCGTGGCCCAGGGACTCTTCGTGGGTGCGATCAGCCGTGCTTATGAGACCTACTACGACGGCATCGTCGTTCAAGCAGCAGGTGCAACGATCGCCGTGTTCTTGTCGATGCTTGCTCTCTATGGGTTGCGTATCATCAAAGTCACCGACAAGTTCCGCCGGACCGTGATCGGTGCGACGATCGGTATCGCCGTGTTCTACGGCATCTCGATGTTGATGCATCTCTTCGGTGCCACACCGCCATTCATCCAGTCCACGAGCGTGTTCGGCATCGGCTTCAGCTTCTTCGTTGCTGGACTGGCCGCATTCAACCTGGCCCTCGACTTCGATTTCATCGAGCGAGGCTCGAAGGAAAAGATGCCTGAGTCGGTGGAGTGGTTCGCTGCATTCGGCTTGTTGGTGACGGTGGTCTGGCTCTACCTCGAAATTCTGCGCCTGCTCGCCAAACTTCGCGAACGGTGAGTCTCCTGCGGTCGATCCGGAATGATTCGGATCGACCCGATGGGCGTACGTTTGCCATCTTCGTCATCGCTGTTGCGTGCCTGTGGGGCGC
>JAULYE010000195.1:0-12804 GCA_032118015.1 Ilumatobacteraceae bacterium
CTCCCGGTTCGTTGGCTGCCAAATCGATAATGGATCGAAGACGCGAAGTCGAAACGGGTCAGCCACACACGTGGCCTTCTCGAAATGACCTGGGCGCACTCTCCCATCTCCGACACCATTTTCGTGATGCCCTCGAGTCGAGGTGGCCAGGTGGGGGCTAAGCCCCACTTCGCCTCAGTTGTGGGCTGTATCGTAGCGGGCGTTCCCATGACAGACGCGTCTCACTCCGAACTTTCAGACTCTTTCGAGGCGCTTGCAGAGGCGCGCCAACGGCTTGCCGAGACCCCCGCCGAGGTCATCGTGTCCAATCACGCTATGGGATTGTTCGAGTTGGGCGCCATTCACCTCTCGGGAGAGCCACCAGATCTGGAGGCATCCGCCCTGGCTATCGACGCTCTGGGATGTCTCGTCGAAGGTCTCGATGACAGACTCGGAGACAGCGCCCCGGTTCTGAGGGACGCACTCGCGAACATTCGTTTGGCTTTCGTCCAGATCAAGGGTTCCGTCGGAACCGAATCCGATCCGACCAGCTGACGCAACGACCGATCAGTGGTGAATGCGCACGGAGAAGGCCTCCGGTCGCGAGAACTTTTCCGTGACGGTGAACTCGACCTCGGCACCGATGTCGATCGTTCGTGAACCGTCAGCAAGTTCGATGCAATGGAACATGTAGGTACGACCGCTATCGGACGTCACGATCCCCAGCCCTCGATGTTCGTCGAAGTCCGTGACACGACCCCGTTCAATGATCGCGGACTCCTGAAAGTGTTTGTCGAATGATGTGGGCACGATCTCATGCTCCGAGTCGTTCACGACTGCTCAGTGTCATCGAGCAATCTGATCAGGCAACTATCTTCGAAATCGGCAACTCGAGTAGGTCCGATGCACCGGCTTCCTTGAGCGCAGGAATCAATGTGTTGATGCTGCGCTTTTCCACGACGGACTCGACGGCGAACCCGCCTCCAGCAAGTTCGCTGATTGTTGGGGACTTGGCAGACGGAAGGACGGACAGCACGGCTTGGAGATCCCCAGCAGAAACGTTGAGCTTGACGAGCACTTTGGTACGTGCATCGAGAGTTCCGAGCAGCAAGGTCATGATCTGACCCATTGCGTGCCGCTTCACCGGATCATCATGAGATTGGGTGTTCGCAATGACTTCCGTGTAACTGACGAGCATGGTGTCGATCACTCTGAGACCCGCTGCTCGCAAAGCACGTCCAGTCTCGGTGATGTCGACGATGCAGTCGGCAATGTCGGGGATCTTCGCTTCCGACGCCCCATAGGACAGTCGAACATCGGCTTCGATCCCGAAACCGGCAAAAAATCGCTTGGTCAACTCCGGATATTCGGTACTGACGCGCACACCTTGGGGCAGATCCGAGACGGAGCGCACTGGGCTGTCCCCCGCAACGGCAACGACGACCTTGACTGGATCGCTGGTGGCCTTGGAATAGCGCAGCTCTCCAAGACTCTCCACTTGGCTTTGAGTCTCCTCCACCCAGTCTCGACCCGTGATTCCCAGGTCGAACAACCCTTCAGCGACGTATTGCGGAATCTCCTGAGGTCTCAGGATTCGCACTTCGGCAATGCGCGGGTCATCGATCGACGCCTTGTAATCGACTCCAGATGACCGTTTGATGGTGAGATCAGCCGCTTCGAACAATTCAAAGGTGGCCCTTTCCAGGGATCCTTTCGGGACGACGAGACGCAACACGTCCGGAACCCTATCGGTGGAAGCGGTCAGCCGGGATGACTTCGTGGTTCAGTGAGCCGTGTCATCCTCGATCAGGAGCCGCACGGCATGGGGGACGACATCGATCACGGCATCGATCTGCTCGATGCAACCCTTGGGCGAACCAGGAGTGTTGCAGATCAACGAGCGCCGTCTGATTCCGACCACTCCACGAGAAAGACGACCGAGCGGATTCACACTGCGCATTGCTTCAGCCAAACCTGGAGCCTCTCGATCGATCACGCGACACGTTCCCTCAGGAGTCTGGTCCCTCGGAGCGAATCCGGTTCCCCCGGTCGTCACGATCAAGCCAGAGAAATCCTCTGTCATCCTCTCCAACGTCGATGCAACGATGTCGGCTCCATCGGCGCACACAGAATGCTCGACGACGATGAATCCGTGATCCGCGAGGTACTGCACCAAACCTGCTCCGCTCGAATCCTGCCTGGTCCCGGCCACAACCCCATCGCTGACGGTGAGCACCTTGGCATGAAGCAACGACGTGTCGACGCTCATGCCGTGCGACGGTATCTCATCAGCACCATGCCATCGGAGTCGACTCGGTGAGGCAGAACGCGCGCTCCGAAGCCGAACTCCTCCCAATGTGAACCGAGCGGTGGCACATCGCCATCACCAGCGCGTGGGATTGGCTCGAATCCCAGAGGAATACCGTGATCGATCGACTCTTGCGCTGTGAGCGTGCACACGCTGTACAGGAGAACACCGCCGGGACGAACGAGACCAGCGGCCTCTTCCAGGATCGACTTTTGCAGTCCAGCCAACTGAGGAATATCCGATGCCTGGATCCTCCATCGCGCGTCTGCCCTGCGGCGGAGGACGCCGAGTCCCGAACACGGGGCATCCACCAGCACCCTGTGAGCACTTCCTGGCCGAATCGGAACACGTCGGGCATCTGCCACGAGGACCGACAGCGGGTGACCCGTTGAAACTGCATTGGTGTGAACGAGGTGTGCACGAACTGGGCTGATGTCCAGAGCCACGACCCGGGCTTTCGTTGCGGCAAGACCAGTCGCCTTGCCTCCCGGGCCTGCACAGACGTCCACGACGACCTCACCGGCAACCGCGCCCACTGCGCGTACGACATCTTGGCTGGCCAGATCCTGAACATAGCCATCCTCTCGCACCGATACGGGAGCTGGCATGTTCATCGTCACCAACGCAGCAATGGCCTCGGCCGGATCCATCTCCAGACTCAGCCTCTCGATGATCCAATCCGGATAACTCAGTCGAACAGCATCACTTGCCCAAATCATGGGAGTCGTTGCAACCTTGCGGAGTACGGCATTGACGAAACCCTTGGAGCGAGCTGTGGCCAGCTCCACAGTTTCAGAGACTGCAGCGTGAGCCGGCAGTCGAGCAAACTCGATTTGGAACGCTCCCAAGCGAAGGATCTGGCGGGTTGCCATGTCCGGTTCGGTTGCGATGAATCTGTCCACCAGAGCATCACAGGAACGGCGCATCCGTGTCGTGCCGTACACAAGCATCGTGACGAACGCACGGTCTTCCTTGCTCAATGTCGAACGCTCGAGAATGGGTCCGAGGACGAGATTGGCATAAGCCCCATCTCGCTCGATCCGTACCAGAGCCTCGAGAGCGACTGCGCGAGCCGACAGCACACGATGTCGTGTCATGCTCGTCTCATCACCACTAGCCATGATCGCATCTCACGACAACGGTCCAAGCGATTCCCCAGAAAGGAGTCGTACTCCGCGCGCCCACTCCATCGCACCGAGACGAGGACGCCCATCTGATTGAACCTCAATCAGACGTACTGATTGATGTGCGCAACCGACGAGTACGTGGTCGCCGTTCTCAACGATGGCACCTGGTGCGAGATGTGTCTCCACGACTTCGACCGAGTGCACTTTGAACCTCTTGCTGCGAAACTCCGTCCATGCTCCACCGATCCGGACGCGCCGCGACACCATCTCGGCCGACTCCATCCAATCGAGATGTCGTTCATGAGGTTCGATCTTGGCCGCATATGTAGGTTCACCGACCTGGGGCTGAGCACTCATCTCGCCCGAGCGAAGGGCTTCGATGAGCAGGAGTGCCCCGTCGTGGGCGAGTCGCTCTCGCACAAGACCCGCCGTCGTCGATGCATCGATCGGCATCGACGCGGACGCGATCACACCGCCTGTGTCGAGTCCGACGTCCACCTGCATCACACACACCCCAGTTTCAGTGTCACCAGCAAGGATTGCCCGTTCGATGGGAGCAGCCCCTCTCCATCTGGGCAATAGGGACACGTGGAGATTGACCATGGGGATCTCGGCAAGGACATCTGGTTTGATGATCGAGCCGAAGGCGACGACCACCCCCACTTCGATCGGCTGTCGACGATGCTCCTCGAGGAGACTGTCGATGTCGTGTGCGACACGCAACCCATGTCGTTCGGCAACGACTTTGACCGGACTCGGGATGAGGGAAGACCCGCGTCCACGCCGCTTATCCGTTCGTGTGATGACGATGGCGATGTCGAACTCGTGCTCGATCAGACTCGTGAGCACATCCACCGCAATGTCGGGAGTCCCGAGAAACGCAATACGCCGAACTGGTGTTGTCGGTAGAGGAGCAATCATCGGACACCGAGCAATTGTCGCCGCCGCGACGTACACGTCTGCACTTGGTGGAGAATCACTCTGCTTCGAGACGAACTGGGCTCCCGATTGCGAAACCTTGTTCCTTGATCTTTTGGTACTCCGCCATTGCGCGTGAGCGCTGATCGGGCTGCATGCGATCGAACATCAGAACACCGTTGAGATGATCCAATTCGTGTTGGAACAGCCGCGCTTCCAATTCATCAGCCTCGAACTCGATTTCGTTCCCATCCAGATCGAGGCCACGCATCAACACCGTTTTTGGTCGAGTCATTTCGACGAACAGCCCAGGAATGCTCAGACATCCTTCGTCGTAGACCCATTCCCCCTCGGCTTCCACGATCTTGGGGTTGATGATCACCTGAGGGTCGTCTTCCATATCCCACACGAAAATCTGTCGCTGAATGCCCACCTGAGGCGCAGCGAGACCGATTCCGGAATCACTGTCGTACAAGGTGTCGAACATCTCATCGATCATCCGCACGATCTTGCCGTTGATGTCGGTGACCTCAGCAGCACGGGTGACCAGGACCGGATCCCCGAACGTGCGAATCTCATAACTCATACGTGAAAGGCTACCTAGGTCATGACCACTCCCCCTGACGGCTCCGGCACCCATTCGCACTACTCCGATTCAGCTCCGATGGCGAGTTCCGACCGGCGAACTGTCCACGTCTTGCTGCCAGATCTTTCCTTCGACCTCCAGACCGACGCTGGGGTTTTCGGGCGACACAAGCTCGATCCGGGAACCAAGATTTTGCTGCTCGAGGCTCCGGACCTTCCCGAGGAGGGTCACTTCTTGGACCTGGGATGTGGTGCGGGTCCCATCGCTCTGACGATGGCCCTGCGTCGACCACAGAGTCGTGTCGTCGCCGTGGACGTCAACCGCCGCGCACGAGATCTCACTGCTGACAACGCCCGTTCCCTCGGGTTGAGCAATGTCGTCGTCCATGCACCAGAGGATGCTCCTGGGGACATTCTGTTCGACGTCATCTGGAGCAACCCCCCGATCAAGGTCGGCAAGGCCGTACTGCACTCCATGCTCTCCACCTGGATTCCTCGACTCGCACCAGGGGGAGCAGCAGTTCTTGTCGTACACAAAAATCTCGGCAGTGATTCGCTGGCATCGTGGTGTACTCAGCAGGGGTGGATGGTGCGACGTCTCACTTCGCGACAGGGATACCGACTGCTTCACATCACATCGACGTAACGACGCATGTGTCGACCACGCCACAGGTCTCGCTCACACCGAAACAGGATCGACTTCGATTCGAACGGTGGAGCGAACGGCCTGTGGAATTGCCATCCAGGCCGCACTCAGGTCCTGGTGCGTCGCCGTCCGAATCAGCAGGTGATCGCGATGCCGGGAGACGGACACGCCCTCGACCCCTGAAAGCGCTGTCTCGCATTCGAGGACTCCATCACCTTCGACGAGTGCCAGAGCGCTGAAGGGTGGAAGACCGAGTGACTGGCGACGATGAAGATCGGCGACGGACAGAATCGAAACATCTCCCTCGAGTGCTGCACGTACCACCTCATGGTCCCCAAGGGTCGTCTGAAGAAGGATTCGACCGCCACCGCTGCGCGGTCCTATGAGCCGCGCTGCCTTGGCCAAAAGTGCCATTGCCTGTTCATGTGCCAGGAAGCGCGGAGCAAGAAGTTCTCGATCGAAATCGATGAATGCCACGACATCGACGCGATGCAGTCGATGCAACGTCGCGCTCGTACCGATGAAGACATCGTGACCTGCGGTATCGAAGTCACCGTCTGTGGACGTTCCACCGGCAACGACCTCGGTGACAGGTCGATTTGCGGCTCTTTCCAACTCTTCCCGCAGACGCGACACACCCGGTCGGAGTCGAGACAAGGAAGAAGACGAGCAAACGGAACAGACGCGCGGTCGAATCCCCCCGCAGACCGAACAATCCAAACGTCCGGGCACGACTTCTGTCATCGTGCTTGCACACGTCTCACATCTCACCAGGGCATTGCAGTTCCTGCACGCCAGAAGTCGAGCAATCCCTTTCGCATTGACGATGCACACGACTCGCAGACTTCGATCACGCACTATTTCGACCACTCGTGCAGATAGTGGTGATCTGTTCCACGGCGGTTCCTCACTTCGATCGACCACCTCCACGACTGGCCAACCGGCACGTTCACGTTCGATTGGTGGAGCAAGGACCTCGCGTCCGAACGATCCGACAACACTCGGACACGGCGAAAGCAGCAACAGCGGCACACCTTGTCGGCGACATCTCTCTGCCAGAACGTCCCGGGCGTTCCATGTTGGCATCCGCTCTTCTTGCATGGTCTCGTCGTGTTCGTCCAGAACCACCCCGGCAGCCATATCCGGACAGGGGGCGAAAGCTGCCGAACGTGCCCCGATGACCACGTCGACACCCCCTCGCGCCATGTGCCATTCCTGGGGCATGAGTGCAGTAGTGAGACCTGCTCGTTTCAAACGTGCAGCGATGATGCGACTGGCATCGACCGAAGCGCAGACAACGAGAATGGGCCCGAACCGAGCTGCCGACAGAATCGCCGGCACCTGATCAACCGTGGGCGCAAGTCGTAGAACGCCGCCTCCGCGAGACAACAGTTCGCTAGCTGCTGGCGATCGGGGCTCGGCAATCACGGTTGTCCGACGTTGCGGAGCAGGACGTGCAACCGCTGTATGGGAAGAGGCCGCAACGAGGAAAGGCCTCAGTCGCGAGACACACCACCGCTGAGCTGCCCATCGACAAATATCGACGACTTCGTCCACCGGCCCGATTCCGGAAACCTTCAAAATAGGTTTGAGCAGCACAGACGAAACTTCTTCGCTCCGACGCGCCACCACCCAGCCCGCAATGCGTCTGCCGTTCAAATCGACCCGCACTCGTGTCCCGATCTCGACTGAGCCAGCGAGATCAGTGGGAAGCGAATAGTCGAATGTCCGATCGATGCCGGTGACGTCAGGAACGACTTCGACGACGATCTGCGAGTCGACGGACATGTCCGCGCGACTCACGAATCACAAGCCGAGTGCAGAAGTCATCTGATCCAGCCGGGACAACTTCTCCCATTCGAACTCTGGTAGTTCACGCCCGAAGTGCCCGTACGCAGCGGTCTTGCGATAGATCGGCCGCTTCAGGTTCAGGTCACGCACGATTGCAGCCGGGCGGAGATCGAACACATCGCGTACCGCCCGTTCAATCAACAGCGAATCGACTTTTTCCGTACCAAATGTCTCGACCAGAATGCTCACCGGATGTGCCATGCCAATCGCGTAGGCCACCTGCACTTCGCACCGGTCAGCCGCGCCGCAGGCCACCACATGCTTGGCCACCCAACGTGCGGCATACGCTGCTGAACGATCGACTTTGCTCGGGTCCTTGCCGCTGAATGCCCCTCCACCGTGGCGACCCATTCCCCCATAGGTGTCGACGATGATCTTTCGGCCTGTCAATCCTGTGTCGGCGTGGGGGCCTCCGAGGACGAACTTGCCGGTTGGATTGATGAACACTGCGTAGTCGTCGTCGGCGAACTGTCGGGGCACAACGGGTCGAATGACTTGTTCGATCAGGTCTGGTCGGATCACTGTGTCACGATCGATCCCATCATCGTGCTGCGTCGAGACGAGGACAGCCTTCAATCGAACCGGTCTGCCGTCTTCGTAATCGAAGGTCACCTGGGTCTTTCCATCAGGACGCAGGTAGGGAATCTGACCGGATTTGCGCACCTCTGTGAGCCGTTCAGCGAGGCGGTGAGCGAGGTGAATCGGTAGGGGCATCAATTCGGGGGTCTCATTGCATGCAAAGCCGAACATCATGCCTTGGTCACCTGCACCTTGCAGATCCAGATCATCCTTGTGTCCGGCGCCACGCATTTCTTCACTTCGATCCACACCTTGGGCGATGTCGGGGCTCTGGGCATCCAGCGCAACGAGAACTCCGCAGGTCTGGCCGTCGAATCCGAACTCGGCGTTGGTGTACCCAATGCCTTTGATCACGCCGCGAGCCGTCTCTGCGATGTCCACATAGGCCTCGGTGGTGATTTCCCCTGAGACCAGACACAGACCGGTCGTCACCAACGTCTCACATGCAACTCGTGCGTGTGGGTCTTCTTCCAGGATCGCATCCAACACTGCATCGGACACCTGGTCCGCAACCTTGTCAGGATGCCCTTCCGTCACGCTCTCCGATGTGAATGTCCACTGACGACTCATGGCTACTCCGTTCACGGTCGAGATCTGCGCACCTCGACGACAATGTCGAGCAAGCGACGGGCAACATCCCGTTTGTCACTCAACGGCATCGACTCTAGGTCCTGACCGGAGCGAACGAAGGTAACTGCGTTGGTGTCGTGATCGAATCCGACTCCGGGTTGGGCGACGTCGTTGGCCACGACGAGGTCGAGGTTCTTTCTGGCCAACTTGCCCCGAGCGTTCTCGATCACGTCAGAGGTTTCAGCGGCGAACCCAACCAGTACCTGTCCTTTGGCCTTGATGGAGCCCATCTCGGCGAGGATGTCTGGGGTCGGTTCGAGGATGATCTCAGGCACTCCCTGATCCTTTTTGATCTTTCTCGGCTCTGATCGAACCGGTCGAAAATCGGCGACTGCAGCTGCCATGACGAGAACATCACTCGTCGGCCACTGCTCGCGCACGGCCTCGAGCATGTCTGCGGCTGTCTCGACTCTGATCACACGAATACCCGAAGCAACCGGACGATCCGTTGTCGTGATCAGGGTGACAGTGCCTCCACGCACATGCGCCTCATCGGCGACAGCATGCCCTTGTTTTCCACTGGATCTGTTCGTCAACACGCGCACCGCATCGATGGGCTCACGAGTTCCACCAGCAGTCACGAGCACCTTCATCCCCTCGAGGTCCCGAGCCGGCTGATGAGACGACACATGGGCAGAGTTCCCCAGGACATCGAATACAGCGCCCATGATCGACTCCGGGGAGGCCAGCCGACCCTTGCCGACGTCGCCTCCAGCCAAACGTCCATCTTCGGGGTCGACGACATGCACACCACGAGAACGAAGAAGTGCAAGGTTGTCTTGAACAGCGGGGTGCTCCCACATTTCCGTGTGCATTGCCGGACACACGATGACAGGAGCTCGGGTGGCGATCAGCGTGTTCGTCAGAAGGTCTGTCGACAAGCCATGGGCATAGGCCCCGATCAGACGTGCCGTTGCAGGAACCACGATGACGAGATCCGCCGACTGCCCAAGTTTGGTGTGCGGAATCGGATCTCCGTCATCCCACATGGATGTGCGAACAGGCTCGCTCGCGAGCGCTGACACCGTCGTGCGGCCGATGAAGTGTTCCGCCGCACGAGTCATCACAGGTACGACGTGAGCACCGGCATCGACGAGACGACGACACACATCAACGGCCTTGTACGCCGCAATTCCTCCGCTTATTCCGAGGACGACCCGCTTTCCTGCGAGCAAGGTCATGGCAGAATCAGTCGGATTCTGGTTCAGGAACACCGATCAGACCAGGAATTTCTCGAGCGGGGCTCTGGCTCCCGCCGATGAACTCGGTGCCAAGAACATCGTTGGCGTCGGTCCGAGCGGCCTCTTCAGCGAGTGCTCGTTCCGCCATTTCGTCGGCTGAGACACGAACGATCTTGTCTGCGGCAATCTCTTCGAAACTCATGCTGAGCGGCTTGCGCAGGGATGGCACCTGTGGAGGAACGACTTTGGAAGAAATCGAGCCCATCTTGGCGTAGTACTGCTGCAGTTCACGCGCACGGCGGGCTGCGAGAGTGACCAGGCTGAACTTGGAGTCGACCTTGTCCAGCAGTACTTCCAACTCTGGGGTCATGAGCGAGTTGTTGGGGACGGCGATGGAATGCGTCATGGTCACCGGGCTTTCATCATCGAAACTGACCTGCGGATCCTACCTGCTGGGACTCGAAGATTCCGTCGACGGCTTATCCGACTCGTCCGAGACAGGTTCTCATCAGCAGCCGCTCCATCGATGATCTCTTCACTCGTGAATGCGCAACCCCTGGATGATCTCGATTAGCTCATCGACCGTTCGGTCCACATCGTCGTTGACGATACTGAAATCAGCCAGAGCCAGCCCGATCGGCTCTTCTTCCTCGGCCTTGCGCAGGCGCTCGTGAACTTTGTGGTCCGGGTCACCTCGCCCAACCAAACGGCGACGCTGCTCCTCACGCGACGGCGGCAAGACGAAGATCAATACCGAGTCCGGGTGACGCACCTTGACCTGTTGTGCCCCATCCACCTCGATCTCGAGCACGATGTCTCGCTCAGAAAGCAGGTCTGGGGTTGGGGTGCCGTAGTAGTTGCCGAGAAATTCCGTCCATTCGAGAAACCCCCCATTGTCCCGATGGGCTTCAAAATGTGCACGCGACGTGAAGACGTAGGCGTCCTCGCTCTCGCCGGGACGCCGTTCACGTGTGGTCCAGGACCGGCTGAGGCTCAACTCGGAATCCCGCCTCATCAGGGCATCGACGATCGTCCCCTTCCCTACCCCTCCGGGTCCTGAAACGACGATGATGAGTGGCACCTTCATGAAAGCCACTGCAGTGACCGAACGGTCGTCCTCGACAAGAACATGATCGTCATCGCCCGACACTCTCGAGCAATGCCCTGCGGTGTTCGTCGCTCAGTGCTCGAACTTTGCAGTCCCCGGAGATACCGATGTCATCCATCATCCTGCGCGCCTTGACTTTGCCGAGACCAGGAATGTTCTCCAGGACTGCAACGACCTTGATCCGCCCGATGGAAGGATCCTTCGACTGCACGATCTCGGAGAAATCCCGGGAACCTGCCCGAATCTGTTCGATGACCTGCATCCGAACCGATCGCATTTCCTCAGCCCAGGAAAGCGCCACGTCTCTCGCCTGAGAGGGCGGTGACGACTCCGAAGACATGACAGAACGATAGTCGTGCGAGCACCGAACTCATGAGGTGACACGACTGGCATATCACGACTGGCATATCACGACTGGTTCTCGACCAAGCCTCCACGGTGGTAGAGGCCGATCAGGTCGGACAACCGAGGAATGTCGCGTCGATGAGCCCACTCGACAAGGTCCGTCGCGATGCGAAATGGAGCACGAGGATCGGCGAATGTCGCAGTCCCCACTTGCACTGCACACGCTCCCACGAGCATCAATTCGGCCGCCTCCCACGCAGTCGTGACACCGCCCACGCCGACGATCGCGATCTCGGGAACGGCGCAGTACACATCGTGGACGGCCTTGACTGCAACCGGGTGGATCGATCGACCCGAGAGTCCTCCTGCAGCATTGTTCCCAAGGACCGAACGACCGGTCCGCTCATCGAGGACGAGCCCAGACACCGTGTTCACCAATGTGACGGCCTCGGCTCCTGCATCGTGTACAGCTTTGACAGTGTCCACGATCCGATCGGTGTTCGGACTGAGCTTGGCCCACACTGGGCGCGACACGTGTGCACATTTCCTGATCACTTCTGCCGACATGGCTATGTCGTGGGCAATGATCCCATGGCCAGCAAGATTCGGACACGAAAGATTGACTTCGACAGCAACGACGCGAGAGGCACTCGGAAATCTTGCCAAGACACGTTCCACGCCGTCGACCGCCTCCTGATACTCCTCGACGGAGCGACCCCAGATGCTGATCACAACTCGCGCATCGTGTCGGGCGAAATCGTCGAGATGTTGACGTGCCCAGTCATCGACCCCAACACCTTGGAGACCGACCGCATTCAACATGCCGTTGGGAACCGGATGGAGACGCGGCCCAGGGTTACCAGGCCAAGGAAACGCCGCCAGTGATTTGACGACGATTGCTCCAAGAGAGGCGACCGAGCCGATCGCAGCCAGTTCGGTTCCATGACCGGATGTTCCTGCAGCGGTCATTACCGGATGTCCCAGGGTGACACCGCCGATCATCGTCGTCGTGTCAACGACCATGATGCTCCTGCAGACTCTTCACCGTCCCTGGTTGGAGAGCCTCTTCGGACATCCCCTGAACTGCGGCGAGAGCTGCTTCGACAGTCGTGACCGAACTCACTTGGTGCACATTTGCAGCTTTACGAATTGCCTCTCCATCGGTTCGACCTCCCCGACCCTGAGGAGTGTTGATCACGAAGGAGATCTCCCCGGATGCGATCAGGTCGACAGCGGTCACCGGTGAACCTTCGTTGACTTTGCCAAGGATCTGATCGACTTCGGATCCGAAGCGGGCAAGGTAGTTCGCCGTACCTGTGGTCGCCGCAATGGAGAACCCAAGTACTTTCAAACGTTGAGCGAGCACGATGCCTGCAGGCTTGTCAGGGTCCGCAAGTGACAAGAACACGGTGCCCGATGTCGGAAGCACGGTTCCAGAAGCGAGTTCTGCCTTGTAGAAAGCTCGCCCAAAGCTGGTGTCGATACCCATGACCTCGCCAGTCGATCGCATCTCCGGTCCGAGTGCTGGATCGACTTCCGGAAAACGA
>JAULYE010000196.1:0-2945 GCA_032118015.1 Ilumatobacteraceae bacterium
CTTCGGCGACAATCGCTGCCAACGCTGCCGGGTCCATGGCAGCGGGAAGGTAACCCTGCAGGATGACTGCCTCTTGGGATTCCTTGTCCGCCAACTCCTGACGCCCGGCGTCTGCGTAGATCTGCGCAGATTCGAGGCGCTTCTTCACTTCTGATCGCAGGACGCCCACGACCTGTTCATCGGTGAGAACTACTGCCTCACTTCCGGCTACTTCTGCATTCTTGATCGCAGCCAGCGCCATACGCAGAGTCGACTTCAACAACTCGTCACCAGCGCGCAGCGCATCCGAGATGTCGTTCTGAATTCGTTCCTTGAGCGCGCTCTGCACAGACATGACGACATTCTGACCGGCGGTGGACGTATTTCCCACCGCTGATCTCATCGACAACCGTGGCAACTCCTGTTCGGTAGCCTCACCTGTCGTGAATCAAGTCAAGAACCGTCTCTCTGCCCTGTCGATGTTGGATCGAGCATTTCGACTGCTCGACGATGACCGGATATCTGCCCTCTACGAATCTCTCGACGAAGATGGTCGCAGCGCAGTTCGACACATTGCGAGCGTTCAGGGAGAGGCGACAACTCCCGATGTGGTTGCAGCGATTCGCGTCTCGACCTCGAAGGGTCGAATCAACGGAGATCTCGAGCGAGTTGCCATCATGCTCACGGAGAAGTGCCTCGACGAGTGCATCGAGGCACTCGGCTCCAACTCGGATGATCCGAGTGAGGAGAATCTCCGTTCCGTACTTCCCGACATCATCACCAAGCACGGCCTGGACGTGACCCAAGTGATGCTCGCCACAGTCGTCACCGGAGAAGCACTCGCCTCACCGATCATCACTCGGCTGCTGAAACATGACGATGCTTGGAAACTGCCGCCAGCACCCGCGGTCGAGGTTGCACCATTGTCCCAGCCCGCCAAACAGGACGATGCCGCGCGCCAGGCCATCAAGGATCAGCGCAAGGCCCGCAAACTCGCCGAACAAGAGGCCGCCCGTCGGCGACGCGAACAGTCGGCAGCCGCTCGCCGTCGCTGAAACCCTTGCGTGAACCACCCTGCTGGATCGGTTCAAGCCCCCAGGTGACAGCGTTCGAGATCGAGCAGAGACTTCTTCATTTCTGTTCCGAGGGCGAATCCTGTCAGTGATCCATCCGAGCCGATGACCCGATGGCAGGGAACGATGATCGGAATCGGGTTCCGACCGTTGGCCCCGCCGACTGCGCGAGCCTTCCGCACGTCACCGAGTGCCCGAGCCTGCTCGGCATAACTGATCGTCGATCCGTACGGAATCATCGACAGAATCCGCCACGCGGCCAACTGGAATTCCGTGCCGACAAGATCGAGCGGGATGTCGAACTCGACTCGACACCCCTCGAAATACTCATCGAGTTGACGTTCGGCTTCGTCGAGAACCGATGATCGTGCAGGTGAGGACATTTCGGTACGAGTCCCGGAATCCGTGCCTGTTCGAACATTGATTGCGCGAAGTCCTCGTTCGGAAGCCACAAGGGTCAGAGTCCCAACGGGACTCGAAATCTCTCTCGAATGCAGCATTTCGCTCGGCTTCGATCCAGTCACGGCTGCATCTTGTCACCCGAACGACCCGGGCTGTCGCACGCCCTCGTGAGAGTCGGGAACGGACTTCATCAGCGAGTTTCGCCCCGGTCACTCTCTTCGTTGTACCGTGCAAATACACGGTTCTTCGACCACCTACGCACCCATCACCACACATCCGACGATTGGAGAAGTGATGATCACCAACGACCAGCAGACGCCACCGACACCGGGTGCCTCACCTTCGCCGACCGCAACAGTCCACGCTGACGGGACTTTGAGCAAGCGGCAGATCTATCTCGTGTTCGCAGGCGTCATGGCCGGCCTGGCATTGTCCGCCCTCGACGGCACGATCGTCACCACCGCACTCGCAACGATCGTCGGCGATCTCGGTGGCATCGAGTACTACGCCTGGGTTGGAACCGCCTACATGTTGACGAGCACCACAGCGACGCCGCTTTTCGGAAAGCTGTCCGATCTCTACGGCCGTCGGCCCCTCTTCCAGATCGCGATCGTGACGTTCGTTCTCGGTTCTCTGCTGTGTGGCGTCTCCCAGAACATGTGGCAACTCGTGGTGTCTCGAGGCGTGCAGGGAATTGGCGGCGGCGGCCTGTTCTCTCTCGCATTTGCAATCATCGGAGACGTCGTTCCTCCTCGTGAACGCGGCAAGTACGTCGGCTTCATCACGAGCATCTTCACTGCGAGCAGTGTTCTCGGTCCGCTGATCGGCGGCTTCATCGTCGACAACACCAGTTGGCGATGGATCTTCCTGGTCAATCTCCCCGTCGGACTCGTTGCACTCTTGATCACCGACAGAGCACTGCGCTTGCCCTTTCAACGACAGCAGAAGCCGATCGACTACCTCGGTGCAACATTGCTCGTCGTCGCCGTGACGAGTCTGCTGCTCGGACTTTCCTGGACCGGAGAGTCGTATGGGTGGGCTTCTTTGCCGACTCTGGCATTGTTCGCCCTCACAATCGTCTCCACTGCAGCGTTCGTCACGTGGGAGCGGCGAGCAGAAGAACCCATCATTCCCCTTGCCATGCTTCGAATGGATGTCGTGAGTTCCGTCATACCGATGATGTTCCTGGTCGGCGCCATCATTTTCGGAGCGAACACCTTCATGCCTCTCTACTTGCAAGGTGTCACCGGAGTGTCTGCAACGAATTCAGGACTGCTCCTTGCTCCGCTTGCGGTGGCTGTTGCGATCACCGCAATGATCACGGGCCGGCTCACGGCTCGCACGGGCAGGTACAAACTGTGGCTTCCCTTGGGTGCCATCTTCGCGATTGCCGGCCTGACGATGGTGTCGTTCCTCGGTACGACACGCGGATATCTCTACATCGCGATGATCGGCTCGTTCTGGATCGGGGCTGGCATGGGGGCCCTCATG
>JAULYE010000197.1:0-14508 GCA_032118015.1 Ilumatobacteraceae bacterium
ATCGTGCCGATCTCAGATGTGCTCATGGCGAAACGGTAGCCCTGGAATGGGACCACGACCGATTCGGGTGCGACGAACGTCACCCCCATCTCCTCTTTCTCTTTTGCCTCAAGAGGATTTAGCGTCAGGGCATCGGGGGAAATGCGGAACTCCTCGTCACGTTCTTTGGTGTGCGCGGTTCGACGCCATGCCATGGCGATGACACGCGTCGATACGGAGGAAACACGTCCTGTGTCGGGCTCGAAGTTCCTGGTGAAGCTCCGTTGGTGTTCGACCTTGGAACGGGTCTGCGGTACTGCGGGGCCAAGGTTCCCGAGACCGGTCCATTCCATGGCACATGCCTGCTGACACACATGCATTGGGATCATGTCCAGGGTCTGCCCTTCTTCGTGCCGACGCTGCGTCCTGATTCCCATTTCGACATCTACGGTCCCATCCAAGAGGATGGCCGTTCGGTGCGCGAGGTGTTCGAAGCAATCATCAAACCTCCGATGTTTCCCGTGAGCGTTTCCGATCTCCCTGGCTCGTTCACGTTTCATGATGTTGCCAATGACGACTTCATGATCGGGTCGCTCGAGGTACGCAGTCGGCTCATTCCCCACATCGGGAACACCCTCGGTTTCAGGGTGACTGCGGGTGGAGTCAGTGTTGCGTACTTGTCGGATCATCAGATGCCGACCGACGGATCGCATGCGATGACGCCGGGTGCGCGGGAGTTGTGTGAAGGTGTCGACTTGCTGATTCACGACGCGCAGTACACCCCCGAGGAATTCGTCAAGAAGTCCACGTGGGGTCATTGCACCATCGAGTACGCGTTATGGGTCGCTCTGGAATGTGGGGTCAAGACGTTGGCGCTCTTCCATCACGATCCGACCCGGGGCGATGATGAGCTCGACGCGGTTCTCGACAAAGCTCGAACATTCGGCCACGCCCACGGGTTCGATGTCATTGCTGCCCGGGAGAATCAGTCGGTCTCTTTCCCAATGCGTTGACAGACCGTCTTCAGTCCTCGTCGAGCTGGTGTTCTGAATGTCGTTGCATCCCACCTAATCTGACGTCATGGCTGAGTTGGTTGATGCACGTCGATTGCGAGATGTGATGGGGCATTTCCCCACAGGGGTCACAGTGGTCACGGGGGTCGACGCTCAGGGGAACCCCCACGGAATCACAATCGGATCTTTCGTATCCGTGTCTCTTGACCCGCCGTTGGTGGGATTCTTTCTGGGAAAGAATTCGCGAAGTTGGCCATCGATTGCTCAGTCGGGTTCGTTCTGCGTGAACCTTCTCGCAGCCGGACAAGACGAATTGTGTTGGCGTTTTGCCAAGGAGCCGGCTGAAGGCGAGGACAGCAAATTCGTTGGATTGACTTGGAATCGATCTGCCACTGGTTCCCCCGTTCTTCCAGGTGTCATCGGGTGGATCGACTGCACCGTCGAGTCGGTTTCTGAAGCCGGGGATCATTGGTTCGTGTTGGGCGGGGTTGTGGATTTGGCCCATGAGGCCGAGGTGACCGATGCGATGGTGTTCTTCCGCGGCAAAGTCACCGGCGTCGCCCGCTCGACGACCTGACTGATTGCGTTGTCGATGCTCTCCATCATTGCGTCGATCGCTCTGGGTTGTGTGATGTGTGGGGCCGGAGCGGCCAAGATCGCCATGGGTCGCGGATGGTCCAACAGCGCAGAATCGATGGGGTCCCCGCGCTGGGTGGTTCCATTCGTGCCGTGGATCGAAATCACCATCGGCGCTGCACTCATCGCTCAGTGGCAACGACGTGCGTCAGCAGTTTCTGCTGGTTTCGTGCTCGTTTCCTTCACCGTCTTGATCATGGCCAACTTGTTGCGCGGTCGCCGACCGCAATGTGCATGTTTCGGAACGTGGAGTACTCGACGACTCGGATGGGGACATGTCGTGCGCAACGTTGCCCTCCTGGCTCTTGCAGCCGTTGCCGCGATCTGATCAGTTTCGGCTCGTGCGGATCAGAAACGTGAGAATTTCCGCTTCCTCTCGCCACCTGTCATAGCGGCCGCTCGGCCCTGCATGACCTGCTCCCATCTCGGTACGAAGCAGCAGTGGTTCATCGTTGGTGCGGAATGTTCGAATGCGCGCCACCCACTTGGCGGGTTCGTGATACGAGACTCGAGGATCGTTGAGCCCCGCTGTGGCCATGATTGCCGGATACGGACGCTGCGAAAGATTGTCGTACGGCGAATACGAGGCAATGTAGGACGCGTAGGGCTCTGAACGCGGGTCGCCCCATTCCTCCCATTCGGTGACGGTGAGTGGCAAGGAAGGATCGCTCATCGTCGTCACGACATCGACGAAGGGAACCTCAGCCACAGCAGCGTTCCACAAGTCGGGACGCAAATTGAGACAAGATCCCACCATCAATCCGCCCGCACTTCCGCCACGGATGGCAAGCATGTTCGGGTCCGCCAGCGACCGTGCAACGATGTCATCGGCAACGGCGTTGACATCCTCGAAGGTGTTGCGCTTGTTCAGCAACTTGCCGTCGAAGTACCACTGACGACCCAGTTCACCACCGCCACGAGGATGGGCCAGGACCCAGATCCAGCCTCGGTCGACCAGTGACAGTCGCGCAACGCTGAACCACGGGGACATCGACATCTCATAACTGCCATATGCGTACACCAGACACGGTGGCGTGACCGCAGAGTCTTTGAGACGAATGACGTCGTAGGGAACCTTCGTGCCATCGGCGGACGTGGCCCAATATCGAGTTGACTCGTACCGTTCGAGGTCGACATTAGGTGTGGGCATCTTCTTCAACAACGACTGTTCTCGTGTCGCAATATCGATCTCCCACACACTTGCCGGGGATGTGAGGCTCTCTGTCGCGAACCGAAGTGTTGGTGACGACCACTCAGGATTGCTGTCGATGTCGACATCGTGAGGCTCGTCGCTCACGGGAACCACGAATTCGCTTCTGTCCCGAAACACAATTCTCAATCGCGGTTGGGCAAGGGCCCACTCGTGGATGACCATGTGATCTGCGAAACAGTCCGCGCGGGTGATGCGCTGCCCGGGAACGTGGGGCAGGAACTCGGTCCACGCAGACGGATTGTTCACCGGAGCTCGTGCGATGCGGAAATCCGGCGCAGACTCATTCGTGAGAACGATGAAGCTGTCGCCCCAGTGATCGAGGTGATACTCGACATCCATCGTGCGGGGACGAACGAGGGCGGGGGCTGACTCGGGCGAATGGGCATCGACGAGCAACGTCTCACTCGACGTCTTGGAATCGGAGCTGATGATGATCCAGTCCCCGCTGCGAGTCAGATCGAGACCGACGAAAAATCTCTCGTCATCTTCGAGGTGAATGCGGACATCGGTGCTCGGGTGGGTGCCGAGCATGTGCCGCCAAACGGCGTTTGGCCGTTCCTGTTCGTCTTGAGTGACGTAAAAAATGGTCGACGAGTCGGCGCTCCAGGCCGTACCTGCGGCGGATGTGTCCTCGATGACATCGGCGAGATCCTCGTCAGTTTCGAGATCGCGGACGCGCAGGGTGTAGTGCTCACTTCCGTCGACGTCGAACGACCAGGTGAGCAGTTGGGAATTCGGACTGATGTCGAAAGAACCGAGAGCGAAGTAGTCGTGTCCTCGTGCCAACTCGTTCTCGTCGAGCAGAACATCCTCGGTTGCGGTTTCACGTGTGCGACCTCGGCAATGAATTGCATATGACAGTCCCTCGACCGTGCGCGAGACATACCACCATCCATCCTTGAAGACGGGAACACTCTCATCGGTTTCTTGGATTCGGGACTTGATCTCACCGAAGACCGCGTCCACCAGATCGGAGTGTTCAGCAAACCATTCGGACGTGTGGGCATTTTCTGCTTCGAGATATTCGATCGTGCGGGGATCATCGCGGTTCGTCAGCCAGTGGAACGGGTCGGCAACGGCTTTTGAGGCTCGCTCATGTTCGTGAGGAATCTGCGGCGGAACCGGTTGGGTGGATGGCATCCGCCAGAGGGTACGGTTCAGCGCGTCCACCCGCACTCTCACCCATACCGTGGTGACGAAGGCGACGGAAAAATTCAGATCTGCGCCTCGTCTCGATTGCGTTCACCAGGGTTATCGTCTCGTCGTGCGCGTATGGATCGACCAGGATCTGTGTACGGGGGATGGGCTTTGCCTCGACCACTGTCCGGAGGTGTTCGTCCAACTCGAAGACGGCATTGCCTATGTCGCCGAAGCAGGTCAGCCCCTGCACGATCCGGGCGGCTCGGGGAGCTTGGCGTGGGTACCCGTGCGGTACTACCAAGCTGTCGTTGACGCTGCAGAGGCGTGCCCAGGGGAGTGCATCTTCATCGAGATGCCGGCCGTGGAAGGACTACGAGCTTCGGCCTGACCGGAGTCGACTCGACGTTGGTCTCATTTGGAAATGCGGGACCCGACGTGAGAAATCGGCGGGGTAATTGTTACTATGGCGGTAGTGCAAATTCCCCCACGGGGGCTGGACAACGGAGAAGGTCATGACCTCGTTCGATCTCGATCTCACCAAGTATTCACTCGGCTGGAGCGATGACGTCGAATACGCCTTCGCACCGAAAAAGGGTCTGAGCAAGGCAGTCGTCGACCAAATCTCCTGGTGGAAGGGCGAACCCAAGTGGATGACCCAGTTCCGTGAGCGGAGTCTGCGTCTGTTCGAAAAGAAGCCGATGGCACCGTGGTTCGCCGACAATATGCCCGATATCGATTTCCAGGACATCTTCTACTACCTGCGTCCTGCGAACGCCCAAGTCGACGAGTGGGACGACCTTCCCGAGCAGATGAAGGCGACCTATGAGAAACTCGGAATCCCAGAAGCCGAGCGCAAGTACCTCGCGGGAGTAACTGCCCAGTACGAATCCGAAGTGGTGTTCCACCGCAACAGAGAAGATCTGGAAGCGCAAGGAATTCTTTTCTGCGACATGGATACGGCACTGAGGGAATACCCCGAACTCGTCAAGCAGTATTTCGGAACAGTCATCCCTCCTGGAGACAACAAGTTCGCTGCACTCAATAGTTCTGTCTGGTCCGGGGGATCGTTCATCTACATTCCACCGGGTGTGGAGTGCGACATGCCGTTGCAGGCATACTTCCGCATCAACAGCGAGAACGCCGGGCAATTCGAACGCACTTTGATCATCGCCGATGAGGGATCCAAGGTGCACTACATCGAAGGCTGCTCGGCTCCGGTGTACACCAGTGATTCCCTGCATTCAGCAGTCGTCGAGATCATCGTCAAGCCCAGTGCTCGTGTCACGTACACGACCATCCAGAACTGGTCGCCCAATGTGTACAACCTCGTGACGAAGCGTGCACGTGTCGAGGCCGAAGGACACATGGAATGGATCGATGGCAACATCGGATCGAAACTGACCATGAAGTATCCGAGTGTGTATTTGGTGGGTCCGAAGGCAACGGGAGAAGTTCTCAGCGTCGCATATGCCGGCGCAGGGCAGCACCAAGATGCCGGCGCCAAAATGGTGCATGCAGCACCCGAGACGACATCGAAGATCGTGTCCAAGTCCATCAGCAAAGATGGCGGTATCACGACCTATCGCGGGCTCGTTCGTGTCGACGAAGGCGCCTACGGGTGCAAGAGCCACGTACAGTGCGATGCGCTGATCCTCGATGAGGAAAGTGAGAGCCGCACCCTTCCCTACATGGAAGTAGGGGAGAAGGACGCCCAGATCGGCCACGAGGCAACCGTGTCCAAGATTGCCGATGAACAGCTCTTCTATCTCCAGAGCCGTGGATTGTCACAGGAGCAGGCGATGGGGATGATCGTCAATGGTTTCATCGAGCCCGTCACCCGCACTCTGCCCATGGAGTACGCGGTGGAGTGGAGCCGACTGATCGAATTGCAGATGGAAGGCTCTGTTGGCTGATGCCAATGCGTCAGGACTGCAAAAACTTCGAGAGCCGAACGTACGCGTCGGGTGAGACGGTTCGCAAGTGCAATCTGGATCTTGCTCCTGACGCTCCATGGCGTTGTCCGGAGAATTGTCCCTCGTATGCGCGTCGATCTGACGCTGGATGGTCCTACGGGTCACTCCTCACTGCGCGTACTCATGACGAACCGCCGGGTCTCGATGACGGCTCAGCGGCCGCAGTTCTCGACATGGCCGAGGACATCTTGAATTCGGTGGGTGCGCGTGTACTGGCGGAAGTCGAAGCGGAGAGAGCCGCAAAGAAGCGGCGTTGGTTCCGTCGTCGCAAGGGTTGAGGTGTGACACTCCTTCGTCAGGGTGAATTTCCACTATCTGGGTAGTAATATTTCGACGTGCCCGTTCTCAGTTCAGACGCGGCGTCACTCATCGGCGAGTCGTGGAATTCCGTTCGTCGTTCCGCTCTCGAGCGAGCTCAGGTGACGCCTTTCCCTTCCCCAGATGAAGAGATTTGGCGATACAGCAGAATCGCTGAGTTGTCTCTCGACGACTTCACCCCAGCTGCGTGCCAGTCATCAGTGTCGGTACAGAATCTGCCCCCAGGGGTGCATATCACCCAGGTTGCTCGCAACGAGCCGTTGCCCGATGGCGTGCGTGGTGACTTGTTCGACTCAGTGAGTGCGACCGCAGACACTCCTGCTGATCTGTTCTCCGACCTGAACCTTGCGTTCATGGACGTCATCGTCGTGGCAGTCGATGCCAACACGGTGTACGAACAACCCATTGTCGTGACTCACGATTTCGTCGGTACCCATGCAGCGTTCTTTCCGCGACTCGTCATCGATGCAGGTGAAAATTCCGAAGTCACTGTCGTCGAAAGGTTCTTGTCTCCTGATGGTTCCCGACTCTTGGTCGTACCAGCTCTCGATGTGCGTGCTGCTCAAGCAGCTCGCGTCAAATATCTTGGAATCAACGAGTTGGGTGACGACACTTGGGAGATTGCCGATCAGCACTCTCAAGGAGGCCGCGACTCGGACACACTTCTAGCGACGGTTGCACTCGGCGGAGATTATGCCCGTGTGAGTACATCTGCGCGGCTCGTTGGTCAAGCTGGCAATACTCGTCAAATCGCGATCTATTTCACTGGTGGGGAGCAGATGCACGATTTCCGCACACGCCAAGAGCACATGGCACCGAAAACGACGAGTGACCTCCTTTTCAAGGGAGCAATTCAGGACAACGCGAAGAGCGTCTACACAGGCCTGATCAAGATCCACAAGGAGGCGAAGGGATCTTCTGCCTTCCAGACGAACCGGAACCTGACTCTGTCGAAGGGTGCTTGGGCAGAAAGCGTGCCGAATCTCGACATCGAGACGAACGATGTCAAGTGCAGCCATGCATCGACAGTCGGACCCATCGATGAGGACCAACTCTTCTACTTGGAAAGCCGAGGCGTTCATCCAGATGTGGCTGCGCGACTCGTGGTTCTCGGATTCTTCGATGAAGTCCTCGACCAATTGCCTGTGGGTGACTTGGCACAAGGTCTTCGAGAGAAAGTCGCCAAAAAGCTTGCGATCGGAGCCGGATCATGAGCGCATCGTTTCCTCTTTCACAGTTCGGTGACGGCACCGCAACACGTGTCGAGGTCGACGGCGTTGCTGTCGCAGTGGTGCGTATCAAGGATCGTGTTTTTGCGATTGCCGATACGTGCAGTCATGCCGCAGTATCACTCAGTGATGGTGAGGTGTGGTGCGATGAACTGCAGCTCGAGTGCCCGAAGCATGGAAGTGCGTTCAGTCTTGTGTCCGGTGAGCCCGACACCTTGCCGGCCACACAGCCGGTCGTTGTGTACGACGTGACCGTCGACGGCGAGAACGTCAACATTTCAGGAGGCGCCTCGTGAGCACACTCGTCATCGAAAACCTGCATGCATCGGTTGCGGGGAAGGAAATTCTCCGTGGCGTGAATCTGGAGATCGCGTCTGGCGAAGTGCACGCTGTGATGGGTCCCAACGGTGCCGGCAAGAGCACTCTGTCCGCCATTGTCATGGGTAAGCCGGGATATGTCGTCACTGCCGGATCGGTGCGTCTCGACGGAGTCGAGATGCTCGGGCGACCGACATGGGAGCGAGCAGCTGCTGGATTGCATCTGATCATGCAGTACCCGACCGAAGTGCCAGGGGTTCGCATATTGGATGTTCTCTCCGAGGCTTTGCGTGGTCGGGGTCGTTCGAGCGAAATCGCTGCCCTCGAGCCGACAGTGCGTGCCGAAGCAGAGCGGATCGGATTCGATGAGCGCCTTCTCGAAAGAGCTGTGAACGTCGATTTCTCGGGTGGGGAGAAAAAGCGAAATGAAACTCTGCAGTTGTCGATTCTGAAGCCGAAATTCGCCATCCTCGACGAGCTCGACTCTGGACTCGATGTCGATGCCTTGCGAGATTGTGCTCGAAGAGTCGTCGATGCCACCAAAGAAGATGGACTCGGGACACTCGTCATCACTCACTACAGCCGACTGCTCGAAGATCTGAAGCCCGATCGCGTTCACATTCTTGTGAAGGGCCGCATCGTCGAATCGGGCGGCCCTGAGCTCGCTGACGTTCTCGAAAGGGACGGGTACGCGGCATTCGCCCCCGACGAATCAGAGGCGAATGCATCAACCGACGACCCGCTGGGTCTCGGCATGTTTCCGTAGTCGGCTACATCATCCTCAGTCGGCGGATGCGCTCATCGGTGCTCGGGTGAGTCGAGAACAGTCGAGTCATGTTCGCGGTACCCGTGCGGCGACCTCCGAACTCAGCCAGAGGATTGTGGATGTAGGCCTGAGCTTGAGCCGGCGAGACGTTCATTGGAGTGCGAGCTGCAAGGACTTCGATCTTTTCCAACGCTCGGGCCAATGGCTCGCCCGTTCCGAGGAGCTCAGCGGCGCTTCGATCGGCCTCGAACTCTCGACTGCGGCTGACTGCCATCTGGATCAGGGACGCTGCAAGTGGCGCGAGCATCGAGATCATCAGAACCGCGATCGGGTTCGGGCGATCCTCGTCGTCACGCCCGCCACCGAAGATCGCCGCGAAGTACGCCATCTGTGCAATAGCGGAAATCGCTGTCGCTATTGCTGCCGCAACTGAACCGATGAGAATGTCACGATTGCGAACGTGCATCAATTCATGAGCCATGACTCCTTCGAGTTCATCGCGGGACATCGTGCGAATGAGCCCCTGTGTGGCGCAGACGACAGCGTTGTTCGGACCGCGTCCTGTGGCAAAGGCATTGGGCTGTTCGGCAGGGGAGATCGCGACACGTGGCATCGGCATTCCCGCACGCATCGCCAGGCTCTCCACCATGGCGTAGAACTCAGGAGCCTGCTCCCGAGTGACGACTTGTGCACCGGCGGACTTCAGAGCCAGCCGATCGCTGAACCAATAGCTTCCTCCGACCATCACCAGAGCGATGACGAGGCCGATCATGATCGCACCGCTGCTTCCCTGACCGAGGATGGCTGCCACGCCAACGATCAATCCGCCGAGACCGGCGAGAAGCAGTGATGTCTTCATCGTGTTCTTGAACATCCAGATACCTCCTGAGTCTTTTCGAATCTTTGTATTGCTCGTCAGAAGTCGAACATCTCGCCGAGGATGCTCTTCGTCTTGCTCTTCTTGTAGGGGCGACCGTGCTTGTCGTACTTGACCTTGTAGCGATCGTCGTCGTCCCAGTCGTCGTCGTCCTTGTACTTGCGCTGCGGCGGTTCGGAGAAGGTGGGGTTCCCACCGGTCGATCGCTCGATGATCTTGTCGAGTTCCCCTCGGTCCAGCCAGACGCCGCGACAAGTGGGGCAGTAATCGATTTCCACTCCTTGACGGTCACTCATGACCAAATTTGTTTCAGGACAGGTAGGGCATTTCATTGCATTCCTCCTTGGTGATCAGTTGACGGTTGAGAGATTGCGACGACGGATGAAGAACTTTCGGATCTCTTCGAGCCAAAGGACCGACGAAGCCACGGCAAGGGCAATGAGCCACTGGATTGCGGAAATCGATGTCGTGTCGAAAAGTCGCTGCATGAATCCGACATGGGTGACTCCGACCTGGAGCAGGATCACTGCACCAAGCGCGACCCAAAGGTGACGGTTCGTGAGTGTCTGGCGACGAAACACTGAATTGCGATCTGAGCGGGCGTTCAAGATGTTGAAGAACTGGAACAAGACGAACGTGTTGAACGCCATGGTTCCAGCGACTGTTGCCGTTCCAGCTTCCGCTTCCGGACCAGGTGCGAAGATCAGTACGAGAAGCGTCGCAACGGCCATGATCACCGCAGAGAAAAGAATTGCTGACCAGCGTTGAGGCGTGAGAATCTTCTCCGTCACCGGCCGCGGTGCTCGTTTCATGATGTCGGAGTCGCCTTTGTCGAGTCCGAGAGCCATGGCAGGCGGGCCATCCATGATGATGTTCACCCAGAGAATGGCGATTGCCGCAAAGGGCTTGCCATTGGCGATGTCAAAGATCGAGGCAGCCAGGAACAACATGGCGAAACCAAGGGTCGTGCTCAGCTGGAAGCGCACGAATTTGACGATGTTGTCGTAGATGGTCCGGCCGCGCTTGACGGCACCGACGATGGTGGCGAAGTTGTCATCGGTGAGCACCATGGTTGCTGCTTCCTTGGTGACCTCGGTTCCGGTGATACCCATTGCGATACCGATGTCGGCTTTTTTCAACGCTGGAGCATCGTTCACGCCATCGCCGGTCATGGCGACGATTCGGCCCTTCCTTTGCAGTGCAGTGACGAGCCTGATCTTGTGCTCCGGTGCGACTCGGGCGAAGACGGAGATGTCATCGATACGAGCATCGAGTTCGTCATCACTCATCTGATCGAGGTCGTTGCCCGTCACGGCAATCACCTCACCATCACGACCGAGGCCGAGCTCGGTGCCAATGGCTCGGGCAGTGACTGCATGATCGCCGGTGATCATCTTCACGGTGATGCCTGCTGAGCGAGCTTCAGCGATAGCGGCCTTGGCCTCGGGTCGCGGCGGGTCGACGATGCCAACCAGCGCCATGAGCACGACGTCAGAAATGAAAATCGAAGGGTCAGCACCTGAGTCGACGAATTCGTCCCAAGCTTCGAGCGGGATGTCGCGCTGGGCAACTGCCAGAACGCGCAGACCCTCTGCAGCCAAACGATCGTTGTGGCTGAGCAATTCGACCCTCAGCGATGACACCGCATGAGCAGCACCATCGGACCCGATCGCTGAGGCGCAACGTTCGAGAATGACGTCAGGAGCACCTTTGACGAACATGCGCACGATGCGTTCGCCGCTACTTCCCACCACTTCGTGGAAGGTGGCCATGACCTTTGTCGCGGAGTCGAAAGGCACCTCGGCGATTCGGGGGTAGCGCGTTCGCACGTCGGTGATATCGAGACCGCCTTTTGCAGCTACGACGACGAGTGCTCCTTCGGTCGGATCACCGACCAATTTCCACTCACCGTCCTCGTGGCGAATAACAGCGTCGTTACAAAGAGTCATTCCTAGAAGTGCGTTGTCCATGGTGAAGGGAACATCGCCTGGGATCTCCTGAATCGATCCCTCAGGGGCGTATCCCTCTCCGGTGACCAGGTGCTCTCGATTCTGGACAATGAGACGTCGTGCCGTCATCGCGTTCAGGGTGAGCGTGCCGGTCTTGTCCGAACAGATGATGCTCGTGCATCCAAGAGTTTCGACGCTGGCAAGTCGTTTGACGATGGCGTTCTTCTTGGCCATTTTGGAGACGCCAACGGCAAGAGTGACTGCTGTGACTGCAGGAAGACCTTCTGGGATCGTGGCAACTGCCAGCGCAACTGCGAGGTTCAACAACTCCGCGACTTCATTTCCCCGGATCAACCCGATCACGAAAACGGCAACGACGATCACCGCCGACAATTTGGCCAAGCTGTGTGCGAGCCCCTCGAGCTGCTTCTGAAGGGGGGTCTTTTCCGTCTCGGTCTCACGCAGAAGATCGGCGATACGACCGATTTCCGTGCTCATACCGGTGGCGGTCACGATGAACTCGCCACGTCCACGTGTCACCGTCGTATTCATGTAGGCAATGCACGTGCGGTCACCGATGGCTGCGTCCTCTTGCGCCACTACGTTCACTGATTTTTCTGACGGCTGGCTCTCGCCAGTGAGGGCGGCCTCTTCGATCTCCAGGTTGGCTGCCATGATCAGTCGACCATCTGCCGGGATCCTGTCGCCGGCTTCGACGAGTACCACATCGCCAGGTACCAGCTGGTCGGTGGGGATGGATTGCACTTCGCCGCGACGGCGCACTCGTGTCGAAGCCGTGAGCATCTTCTTCAGTGCCTCGAGTGACGCTTCGGCTCGGTTCTCCTGGACGAAACCGATGATTGCGTTGGCGAACACGACGACAAGCACGACGATCGGAGTCTTCAGTTCGCCGGACACAGCAAAACTGACCACTGCTGCAACCAGCAAGATGATGATCAGAAGGTCGCGGAACTGATCGAGGAACCGCAGGATCATCGGGCGCCGCATCGATTCCGCCAGGCGATTCGGACCGAAAGTCTTCAGGCGATCATTCACCTGATCCAACGACAGGCCTGCCGAAACATCGGTCGACAACGAATCCGCGACAGCCTCCGGTGTTTTGGTATGAGGGTAGGCGACCGTACGGGAATTGAGGGAAAGTGTCACAAGGTGTCCTTCGAAAACGTTGTTCGTTCCGAAGGTCTCTCCCTCTCTACCGGGCCGGGCTCGTGAGCCGTATTGACGACGACGGTTCGCTGTTTCCAGCGGGGATACTCCCCTTCGCCGAGAGACCATAGCAGTCACCGTGGGGTCGTTCAACGTGACCTGTCAAGATGGGATGTGACTTTCGATAACTGGGTGGAGGATCCCAAGGGTCTTCACAGAGACTTCCACTTCCCATCTTTCACGAAGGCTTGGAATTTCATGTGCTCTGTTGTCGAGATCGCTCAGCGTCTCGATCACCATCCGGACTGGTGCAACAGTTGGAACCGAGTCTCCATCACTTTGATCAGTCACGATGTCGGACGCATCACCGATCGCGACCGCACGATGGCTGATCTCATCCAAGCGGTTTTCGAGGAGATGAAAGTAGTAGCAGTCGATGAAGAATGAAGTCGATTCCGCTCCCTTTCCGGGTTGGAAGGTCGTTGCCGCATGTTTCGTTCTTCTGACCACGTCTGCTGGCCTCGGCTTCTATGGGTTGGCCGTCTACTTGAATACTTTCAGCCGGGAGCTCGACTGGCAGGTGTCATCGGTGTCGTTGGCAACGACTGTCTTTTTTCTCGTCAGTGGAATCGCCGGAGTCTTCGTGGCGCAGTTGATCGAGCGAGTGGATGCTCGCATCGTTGTTTGTGGCGGAGCTGTCATCGGCGCCGTGTCGCTCGCCCTGTTCGGACAGATCACAGAAAAGTGGCAGCTCTATGTGGTTTACGTCATCTATGCGATCGGTTGGTCGGCTGCTGGTCTCGTGACCGCATCGACGATCGTCACTCGTTGGTTCCAGACGCGGCGAGCGGTTGCGCTGTCTGTTGCCTCCACCGGACTGTCGGCTGGCGGCATCATCATCACGCCCGTGGCCAAATGGCTTCTCGACGATCGGGGACTTTCGGGCGCAGCTCCATGGCTGGCTGGCCTGTGGCTCCTTGGTGTCGTTCCATTGACACTGCTGTGGCTGAAGCCCGATCCTGCTCGCCTCGGCTGGCATCCCGATGGAGTGCGGGTGACGTCGGACGGTCCAGCGCCGCGTGTTCATGGGACTCCGTACTCCGAGGCAGTGATGACACGCTTTTTCATTGCCGTCACGATCGGGTACGTCATGGTTCTCGGTTCCCAGGTCGGAGCGATCCAGCAACTCGTCAAACTCGTGGAGGAGCGCACCGATCGGGGAACTGCGACCTTGGCGACAACCGTGCTTGCAGCGACGTCCGTGGTTGCGCGTCTCCTCGGCGGACGACTCGTCGACCGTGTCGGCACCTTGCGACTTGCGTTTGCTCTTGCAGGACTCCAGGCATGTGCGATGGTCGTTCTCGCCTTCGCTGAGTCGACTGTTCTGGCGTTCACTGGGATCATCATTCTCGGTGCAACGATTGGCAGCATCTTGATGATGCAACCCCTACTCATCTCTGAGCGTTTCGGGGTGCGTGACTATCCCCGGATCTTCTCCCGAACTCAGTTGTACACCACATTCGGGACTGCAGGCGGTCCACTACTCCTCGGTTGGCTTCGTGACAGCGCTGGTGGTTATCGCACCAGCTACCTCGTAGCGGCAATGTTCTCACTCTGTGGTGCCGTTGTGCTCAGCACGAGTGGCCCCACTACGGTGTCATCCTCGTGAGCGATCAACTGCATCCCAACGTGACGAGAGTGGTCGAGGCGGCGAAGTCACTCGGACTCGACATCGAACCACGTCGTTTTCCGGATGGCACCAAGACGGCACTCGATGCTGCCGCCGCAATTGGTGTGGAAGTTGGTCAGATCGTCAAGAGCCTGATCTTTGCAGTCGATGGAGAAGTCGTCTTGGCCTACGTGAGCGGTGCGAACCAACTCGATGAAAAGAAACTGGCCCTTGCTGCCGGTGGATTGAAGTGCACACGAG
>JAULYE010000198.1:0-3641 GCA_032118015.1 Ilumatobacteraceae bacterium
AGGAGGCGAATGGCTTCAGGAGCTGCGAGAGACAGACCGCCGAGATGTCCGCGTGTCGCCATCGATCGGATGAAGACGCCGCGATCAGTCGCATGGTCCTGCATGCGCACCCTGTCCCCGAGAATTGCCCCGCCCGTGAACGGTGACGAAGGATCGATTGCCAGGACCGCCACTTCCAGATCCATCCGCCGCAAATGACCGATCACTGCCGACGTCAGTGTGCTCTTTCCCGCTCCGGGTGCTCCCGTGAGACCAACGGTGTAGCACGATCCCCCGCGTGGATACGACAGTCTCCCAATTGCTCGCGCATCGTCGCCACCACGCTCGATCATCGACAGCAATCTTGCAAGGGCACTTCGATCCCCTCCTACAGCTGCACCGAAGAGAATTTCGGGGTCGCGCTCCCGACGACTCACACATTCACCACTTCTGTGACACCATCGACACGATCGCGCATGATGCGTTCGACGCCCTGCTTGAGCGTCTGTGTCGATGCAGGACATGTGACGCATGCACCGATGAGGGTCACCGACACGATGCCAGTGTCTTCGTCGACCCCCTTCAAGACGATGTCTCCTCCATCGGCTTGAAGCGCTGGTCGGATTGCTTCGATGGTCTCTTCGACCTGAGTTCGCATGGTGGTTGTCACGGTTTCGTACCTGAATCGTCAATGAGGGGATGGACTGATGGTGCTGGAATCTCGTGTCGCGCTTCGAGAATGACTATGACTATGAATCACACGATGAATCACACGATGAATCACACGACGAAACGCACGATGAATCGTAGAGTCATCCGACCAGGGAACCTCTGTCAGAGCCGTATTCGTGGAGATACCCTGTTCACATTGCAGTTGTGACAGCCAGGTTGCAGGATCGACACCGTCGATTTTTGCACCATCGAAGCCTTCACTGATGACATGACACCGCCCGTGAAACGTTGACTATCAAGATGATCCCTGACATGCTCCCCGACCTGATCTTCGCTTCCCCCCTCGTGGCCCATCAAGGTGGTTGGGACGAGATCCTCTTGGTGGCCGGGCCGATCGCTGTGATTGTCGGACTCTTGGCGATCGTCAAGCGACGTATCGATGCCCGCTTCACGTCAGCCGTCCACGATCAACTCTTCGGAGAATCTGATTCAGATGTCATCGATCGAGACGCGCTCGATGGTCGCTCCGATCCCACATAATCGTCCGACGATGTCGTCGTAGCCGCGGTCGATGTGCTCGACACCGGAGATGACCGTTCGACCATCCGCTGCGAGCCCGGCAACCAAGAGCGCTGCTCCCGCTCGAATGTCGGGAGCGGAGACCGCTGCTCCCCGCAAACCGTCCACACCGCGAATGATTGCATGGTGTCCATCGGTTCGAATGTCTGCGCCGAGTTTGGACAGTTCCTCGACGTAGCGAAATCGACCGGGATACAGGTTTTCGGTGACGATTCCAATTCCCTCAGCCACAGCCAGCATCGTCACGAGAAGTGGCTTGTAGTCGGTCGCGATACCGGGATACGGCAGAGTCTGAACGTCGACTGCCCGAAGATATCCGTCGGACTCGATACGTACTCCTCCAGGTACCGCCGTGATGTTGGGCCCCATTTCATGCATCCGGCGCAAGAGCACTTCCATGTGTTGAGCAAGCACGCCCGTCACCGTGACGTCCCCTCCTGCGACCGCGACGGCAGCGAGATATGTCGCTGCCTGAATGCGATCTCCGACGACGCCATGGGAGACGGGAACGAGTGATCCTCGTGGCACACCTTCGATGGTGATCACCGAGCTACCGATGCCGGTGATCTTTGCTCCCATCTCCGTCAGCATCGTGCACAGGTCGGCGATCTCAGGTTCACGCGCTGCATTGCGGATCGTCGTCAAACCTTGTGCATGCACAGCAGCCGTGACGATGTTCTCTGTCGCTCCCACCGACGGAAAGTCGAGCACGATCTCTGCGCCACGCAGACACTCAGCACGAGCTTCGATGTAGTTCTTCGTAGGGTCGAATTCCACACCCATTGCCGTCAAGCCGGCGATGTGCATATCGATTGGACGAGCTCCGAAATCGTCACCTCCCGGCAGATCGAGTCGAACTCTCCCACAACACGCCAAAAGAGGGCCCATGAGATTGATCGAGGCGCGAATGCTTTCGACGAGTTCTGAAGGAGCTTGAGTTCGGATCTCTCCAGCGTTGTTCAGATGCAGAACTCCTGACCGCTCAGGGTCGTGTTCGACGTAGACCCCGAGTGAACCGAGAAGTCTCCCCATGGTGTCGACATCGGAGATGTCGGGAACATTTGTGAGTTCGTGTCGACCTTGTGCATACAGCGAGGCGACCATCAATTTCAGAACGGAGTTCTTCGCCCCAGGGACGTCGACCGTTCCGGTGAGTGGACCGCTCTTGTGAACGACGATGCGATCCATGAAAGACAAATATACGGGTCGTTCTCTCCTGCGAACCTGTCGCCCGCCCAAATGAATCAACAGAAGTAGGATCGCGCAGTGAGTCGTGAATCCATGCCATGGCTCGAGCGCATGCTGTTGCCGCTCATCGAACGGCGGATGCGCAAGCGTCGCTCCGAGACAACCACAACTGGGGCCAGGATCTCGTTGTGGCTTCCTCCAGACTCACTCGATCGTCGACAGATACGAATTCTCGGACTTCTTGGATCTGCGTCGTTGCTCAGCGCGTTCGTCAACACGCTCTTCACCCAGACTGTTGCCTTTGCGGGCGATGACCTCGGTGTCGGCGACTGGGGACGTGGTGTGGCTGGAACGGTGGTGCGTCTCGGCATCATCTTTGGACTTCCGGCGGCCATCCTTGCTGATCGCATCGGCCGCCGGCGTGTTGTCGTCGTTCTCGCTTGGGCAGCACCGATCCTTGCCTCGCTTGGAGCCCTGGCTCCGAATTTTCCATTCCTGGTAGCAACCCAGACATTGAGCCGTCCCCTTGGTCTTGCGCTCGACTTGCTCGTGGCGGTCATCGCGTCCGAGGAGATGCCCCGAGGATCACGTGCCTATGCCGTGAGCGTTCTGGCCGTGGCCAATGGGCTCGGCGCTGGAGTTGCAGTCATCGCCCTGCCATTGGCAGATCTCGGGCCCGATGGCTGGCGCCTGATCTATGCGCTGTCGCTCATCTGGCTGTTCGTCGCCGTCGACATCACACGCCACTTACCTGAAACGGAGCGCTTCACTCGTCTGAGGATTCGCCCCGAACGCACGATCACCACCCGGAGAGATCGCTCACCGAATCGCCGGCGTCGGCTGGCCGCACAGATGTCCGTTGCCTTTTTCGGCAACATGCTGCTGTCACCTGCCTCGTTCTTCCAGAACTCCTATCTCAAAGACGACCGCGGCTTTTCTGCGGGGATGGTCTCGCTGTTCACGATCGTCACTGCGACTCCGGCAGTGATCGGACTCATCATCGGTGGACGAGTCGCAGATCGGCGGGGTCGCCGTCGGGTGGCAGCAGTCTGCACACCACTCGGCGGACTCTTGATTGCATTGTCCTTCGCCACGAGCAGTACCTGGATGTGGTCGACGGCAATCTTCGGCGCCATCTTCGCTGCAGCGGCCTATCCCTCTCTTGCCGTCTATCGCACCGAATTGTTCGCCACCGGACGACGCGGAACGTCTGCGTTCATCAT
>JAULYE010000199.1:0-10502 GCA_032118015.1 Ilumatobacteraceae bacterium
GCGTGGTGACTTGTAGGCCGCCAGGTGTTGGCGTACGTGGCTGATGATGTCGGCTTCGTCGATCGAACAGCCGGGGAGAAGTTCGACGAGGGCTGTCACTGATTGTCCGAATCGATCATCGGGAAGACCGACGACGGCAGCATCTGCAATCGCGGGATGCGTCTTGAGGGACTCCTCGACTTCTTCTGGGTAGACCTTCTCGCCACCAGTGTTGATGCACTGGCTACCGCGACCCAACAGATGGACGGTCCCGTCGGCATCGATACGCGCCCAGTCACCGGGAATCGACCAGCGAACTCCGCCGATGATCTGAAAGGTGCTCGCAGATTTTTCAGGATCCTTGTAGTAGCCGATTGGCGTATTACCGCGCAGTGCCACGCGTCCGATCTCGTCACTTCCGGGTTGGACCTCTCGTCCATCCTCGGTGAGGACACGCGTGTTCGGGCCGAGCACGAAAGTGGCCGTGCGGGAACTGCCATCGATCGTTGTCGTGTTCTGTGCCATGCCGATCGCTTCGGATGAACCAAGGGCATCGACCATGATGAGACGTTCATTGTGTTTCAGAAGACCCTTCTTCGTCTCGGCAGCGAACATCACGCCGCTCGAGACGATGACACGTAACGAGGAGATGTCCCATCGCCCAGGGTGGGCATCGAGGGTCCTCAAGATCGGCTTGGCGAATGCATCACCAACGATCGACATCGAGTTCACCGCGTGCCCTTCGATGGTGTCGAGCAATTCTTCTGGGTCGAATCGACGACCAGTGAGCGTCACGATGCTTCCGCCTGCCATGAGGTTGCTCATGGCGTTGAACAATCCGGTGCCGTGCATCAATGGAGCGGCTGGGAGATTGCGCGGACCTGGCTTGTCCAGACGGTCGTCGAAAGTCGCCGAATCAGGGGCAGGGGGCAGACGGTTCTTGTTGGTGCTGTCGAGCGTGAGGAACAGATCCTCTTGGCGCCACATCACACCTTTGGGCATTCCTGTGGTGCCACCGGTGTAGAGCAACAGCAGGTCGTCGCCTGAACGACCCCACGGCGCAACGACACTTTCTGGTCCACCGGATCCGGCAAGATGCTCGTAATCGATCGCCCAGGTCGGACACGGATGCGTTTCGTCAGCCACCCAGATCCACATTCGAACACGAGGCACTCGCGAGCGGATGCGCTCAACCGTGTCGGTGAACGTTCCGTGGAACACGACAGCAACTGCATCGGCATTGTCCCAGAGGTACACGAGTTCGTCGTCGGTGTATCTGTAGTTGGTGTTGACCGGTGTCATCCCCACTTTGAACGCAGCGAACAGGGACTCCAAATAGTGCGGGCCGTTGTAGAGGTACTGGGCGATCTTGTCCTGGTGGATGACACCGTGCTCCAGGAGTCCAGCAGCCACGCCATTCGCGCGCCGATCGAATTCCTGCCAGGTCCAAGATTGAGAGGCATGAGCCTGTGCTGGTGCGGTCGCAAGTCGATGAGCGACTGCTTCCCAGACGTCGGCGAAGTTCCACTGTTGGCTGATCACAGTTCGATGGTATGCGCCCGAGTCCTGTTGTCGTCATTGTGAGTCGAGCGGCAGACGCAGCTGCCTCTCGGGGCATCTTGGAGGACTGAGTTGAATTATCGTCTCGTCATGGACTTCGAGCTTCCAGGTCAAGACGACTCGCGACGTGTTGCTATCCGGGCGTGGATTGCCGATAATCCGGCACCAACCAATAGGCAATTGGCCGATGCCGGGCTGGTCGCACCGCATTGGCCGCGCCCGTATGGGTTGGATGCCGATCCGGAGCATCAGCTGATCATCGACGACGAATTGTCCAAGGTCGGGATTCGGCGTCCGGCGAATCCGATCGGCATCGGTTGGGCCGGTCCGACACTTCTGTACGCGGGCAGCAAAGAGCAACAGGAGACTCATCTTCCACGGTTGCTGTCCGGTGAAGACTTCTGGTGCCAATTGTTCAGCGAACCGGGAAGTGGAAGCGACTTGGCGAATCTGGGGACACGTGCGGTGCGCGATGGGGATGAGTACATCGTCAACGGCCAGAAGATCTGGACCAGTGGAGCGCAGTTCGCGACATTCGGAATCCTGATCGCGCGCACCGACCCGGATGCGCCCAAACACAAGGGCGTCTCGTATTTCATCTGTCCCATGGACTTGCCCGGTATCGAGATTCGCCCGATCAAGGAGATGACGGGTGGTTCCACCTTCAACGAGGTCTTCTTCACCGATGTTCGCTTGCCGGCGGCCAATCTCGTCGGCGAAGAGAACGAAGGCTGGCGTTTGGCGAAGGTGACTCTCGGCAACGAGCGGGTATCGCTGTCGACGGGCGGTGTCCTGTGGGGGAGCGGTCCGACTGCACTCGAGATGCTCGACGCAGTTCGCCTCTACGGACCGGTCACCGATCCGGTGATGCGACAGCGTTTGGCCGGCGTGTACATCGAACACGTGCTCCTCGATCTGATCCGGATGCGCACCTTGTCGGCGCGACTGCGGGGAGAACAGCCAGGGCCTGAGGCCAGCATCCGCAAGATCCTCGCCGATGAACATGGCCAGAACGTGATGGAGGTCGCACGGGACCTGATTGGACCCTACGCAGTGGCCCACGATCCATCGAACAATGGGTCAGATAAGGCCGACCACTCGGGACTCGGTGGAGGGGGTGGTGTCGGCACGCGTGCGCTCGAACATGTCGGCTGGTTGCACGGGTACCTTTTCGCACGGTCGTTGACCATCGGTGGAGGGACAGGCGAAGTGCAGCGCAACATCGTTGCTGAGAGGGTGCTCGGACTTCCTCACGACGTCGACGTTCTGCAGGGCATGAACTGGTCACAGACTCAGCGCGGCGCACAAGTAACGTCCTGATCAGCAATCTGAGACGAAAACATTCGGAGACCAAAGGGGATAGGTCATGGCGATCGACAGTGCAGCAGCCGAAACGAGTACAGGAACGAGACCGACGTACGATTTGCTCGACCCTGAGTTCTATCGCACGAATCCACATGAGGCGTGGGCGTGGATGCGAGCCAATGAACCGGTGTATCGCGACCAGCGCAACGGTCTGTGGGGAGTGACGCGTCACAAAGACATCCAGGACGTCGAGCGACGTTCGTCGATCTTCGTGTCGAGTTTGGGCTATCGCGCCAACTGGTCTCCGGATGAAATCAACATGATCGCCCAAGACGACCCGCGCCATCGTCAGCAACGCATGCTTGTCCAGCCGCGGCTCAGCCACAAGGCAGTCGGGGACCGCCAGCCGGAGTTGGATGCGCTGGTCGATGAGTTGATCGGCGGTTTCATCGAAGGTGGTGGTTCGGGTGTGGAGATGATCCAAGCCCTTGCTGGTCAACTGCCTGCGAGAACCACCTGCCGACTTCTCGGCTTTCCGGAAGAGATGTGGCCGCAGGTGAAGCAATGGAGCGAGAGGCTGATGCGGATCGACATGATCCATCGTGACGGCCAGCAGTTCTCTGAATTCATCGACGCGAATATGCAGTTCGCCTCAGTGCTCGGCATGATCGCACCAGAAAAGATCGAGGCATCCGCCAAGGGATGCCCAATGAACGACTTTCTCACGGTGTGGCTGACGCAAGCCATCGATGGCGCAACGTTGTCGCCTGAAGCAATCGTGCACGAGACAGGATTGTTCATTGCCGGTGGAGCCGAAACGACGCGAACCGCGATCAGCCATGGTCTGCGAACCTTCGTCGACCATCCGGATCAATGGGAGGCGATGGCAGCTGATCCGAGTCTGGTCCCGGGAGCAGTCGAAGAAGTCCTGCGATGGGTCACACCTCTGAACAACTTCTTCCGCCGAGCGATCGTCGATTCCGAGATCGCCGGACAGCCCATCAATCGCGGTGATCGCATCATCCTTTTGTATCCGTCTGCGAATCGAGACGCGTCAGTCTTCGATCGACCCTTTGAATTCGATATTCGACGAGATTCGAATCCACATCTGTCGTTCGGGTTCGGAACTCATCTGTGTGTTGGGAGCAACTTCGCGCGCGCGTCATTGATCACTGTGTTCACGAAGATGTCTCAGGCTGTCACGAATCTGCGAGTTGTCGAAGAGCTCGATGTCGAGGCCAACATTTTCGCTCGGGCAGTCAAGTCATTCCGACTCGGTTTCGACCGACGAGGGTGACTGGTGTCGGCGGGCATCAGTGGTGCGCGCGGACACGATCGAAGTTGCTTCTCATAGAATCGAGACATGTCGAAAATTCGTCGTGTCGGAATGCCCCTTGTCTGTTTCGGGTTGCTGACGGGTCTCGTTGCCTGCGGGGATGATTCATCCGATACGTCTTCAGAGGTGTCGATGTCGAGCACGAGTGGCCAAGCGTGTCCGACGCGCTCTCCGATCGAAGGTCGTGCTCTGACGATCGTCACAACCGTGGCTCCGATCACGAGCATCGCTGCCAATATCGCCTCGGGTAGCCCGACGGTGATCGAGGGAATCGTTCCTGAGGGCACCAATAGCCACACCTATGAACCTCCGCCGAGTGTCGCGGCAACGCTCGAATCTGCTGACATCGTCTTCATCAACGGACTCGTTCTCGAGGAGCCAACGAAAGATCTGGCAAGCGCCAATGCTGCCGAGGGCTCCGTTATCTGTGAACTGGGCACAGCAATTCTGCCTCGAAGCGAATGGATCTTCGATTTCTCGTTCCCCGAAGAGGGTGGCAAGCCGAATCCCCACCTGTGGACCAATCCACCGATGGCTCTCGAGTATGCAGCACTGATCCGTGATTCGCTGTCGGCGGCCGACCCGGCACATGCCGAGATCTACGCTGAGAATTACGAATCTTTCGGACTCAACGTTGCAGCCTTGGATGAAGCCTTGCGCGCGGATCTGGAGACGTTGGATGAGTCCAAGCGTCAGCTCCTGACATATCACGATGCGTACGCCTATTTCGCGAAGGAGTACAACTGGACCGTCATCGGAGCAATTCAGCCTTCATCGTTCGAGGAGCCAACCCCGCGCGAGGTTGCTGATCTGATCGATCAGGTTCGCTCTTCAGGTGTCACGGCCATTTTCGGCAGTGAAGTCTTCCCGTCGACCGTTCTCGATCAGATCGGTACTGAGACGGGAGTTCGGTACGTCGATGTTCTGCGCGATGACGACCTGCCGGGCGCTCCGGGGGACTCAGAACATTCCTGGATGGCGTTGATGCGTTTCAACTATGTGACCATGATCGAAGCTCTGGGCGGCAACGCAGCCAACCTGAAAGCCCTCGATGTGAGTGACGTCGGTCCCGACTCTGCCAGTTACCCGCAATAATCCCAAGTACCCGCAATCATCAATGACGTGTGCTGACCGTTCGTCAGATCTGGTGATACAGCGCGAGTGGCCGGGGGTGGAGATCCAGAAGCGACCCGCCGCGTGAGGTCGGTCGTTGATCAGACATTGTCGGAGGTGACCAACGTCGTGCACCCTCTCGTGCTTGTGTACCACCTGAACGACACTGTCGGGGCGTTAGGTTGCTCCCAGTGACTATGTCGTCTACACCGCAGTCGTCTACACCGCAGTCGTCTACACCGCAGTCGTCGATACCGCAGCCGTCTATTTCGTCTACTGTCCCGCCGTCGTCTGGCGCTGGTGCACGAGAACTCATCGTTTTCGATCATGTGTCCTGCTCATACGGCGGCTCAGCTGTGGTCGAGGATGTGAACCTCACTGTTTCCAGCGGAGAGTTCCTCGGCATCGTCGGTCCTTCTGGTTCGGGAAAAACGACAGTGCTTCGGGCCTTGCTCGGGTCTCTCGAACCGATTCATGGAAAGATCTCGCGAGCGTCGGGATTGCGGCTCGGCTACGTTCCTCAACTCGAAACGGTCGATTGGAATTTTCCTGTCACGGTGGGAGAGGTCGTGGCCATGGGGCGACGCCAGACGCGTCTGTGGCCCTCACTTGCACCGATGGAGCGCTCCCAAGTTGCGGAGATTCTCGATCGCCTCGGGTTGGGTGGTCTACAGGGCCGGCACATCCGGGAGTTGTCCGGAGGGCAGCAGCAACGGGTGTTCCTCGCGCGTGCCCTGATGCAAAAGCCAGACATTCTCGTCTTGGACGAACCAACGGCTGGGGTCGATGTGCGGACGCGCCACGAGATCCTCCATGTGTTGGTGGACTTGAACGAATCTCCACCGATTGGAGAAGGCATCACGATCGTGCTGACGACACACGATTTGAATGGACTTGCGGCGCATCTTCCGAGACTCGTGTGCTTCAACCGAACGGTTGTTGCAGATGGAAAACCGAGCGATGTTCTCCAGTCGTACTTCTTGGAACGTACCTATGGTGCTCCGATGGAAGTCCTTTTGCACGGGGGTATGCCTGTCGTCCTCGAACATGGCGGCGAGGAATTGCGAGCGCGGCTCGGTCGTCGTGGGGCATAGGGGTCGATTGTGAGCGCAGCACACGGCATTGCAGTCGACTTTCTCGAGCCGTTCTCCTATTCGTTCTTCCAGCGAGGACTCATCGTTGCCACCCTTGCGGGAGCACTGTGTGGTCTGATCGGCGTCTTTGTAGTTCTGCGCAACATGAGCTATATCGGTCACGGATTGAGCCATGCAGTGTTCGGCGGTGCGGCATTGGCAGCAGTTCTCAATCTCAACTACTTCCTCGGAGCCGGATTATGGGGTCTTGCCTCGGGATTGATGATCGCTCAGGTTGCACGAAAAAGAATCATCGGTGCAGATGCGGCCATCGGAGTGATCACGACGGCGTCATTCGCAATGGGATTGGCACTGCAGGCGCGGTTCGGTCAAGCCAAGCGGAGCATCGATGCCGTGCTCTTCGGAAACGTCCTTGGCGTGTTCAATCGGGACATCATCGCAGTTCTCGCAGTCGGTGTCGTGAGCGTAGTGATCGTTGTTGTGCTCTACCGCAGACTTCTGTTCACCACGTTCGATCCAGAGGTTGCTGGAGTGAGTGGCATCAGCGTCCCCCGAATGGAGGGAGTGTTGATGCTGTTGCTGTCGGCAACGATTCTTGTCACTGTTCGCGTCATCGGAGTGCTCTTGATTTCGGCTTTGCTCGTGTTGCCCGCTGTCACTGCTCGCATGGTGACGAATTCCTTCGGGAGGATGCTGTGGCTATCGCCGGTTCTCGGAGCCATTTTTGGCGGAGTTGGAATGTATGCGAGTTGGTATGCCGATGTACCGAGCGGAGCGGTGATCATTCTTGCGGGAACGGTCGTGTTCATCGTCGTCTACTCAGCTGTTGGAGTACGGCGACGCGCGCGAGTGGCCGGACTCGACCACCACGGCTCATCACTCAGGTCTGCGTAACTCCCAGGTTGCCCCTTGTGGGGTGTCATGGACTTCGACGCCGGTCTCGACGAGGCGATCCCGAATGAGATCGGAGAGGTCGTAGCGCTTGTCTGTGCGAACCTGCGCGCGCAGATCCATGAGCGTGTCGACGAACGGAGCGATCACCAGACGTGGGTCGATGAGACCGTTGACTGCTGCATCGCCCAGGCGGGTGATCATCGAACGAAGAACAGCACGCGCCCGATTCGTTTCATCGCTCTGCAGAGTGTCAGCCGACCACTGGTGGATGGCGCTTTCGAGATCGAGCACAGCGCGTACAGCTGAATCCGCTGTACCTGAGTTCATTGCCTCGTCGAAAGCCACCGTGGCTCGATCCACTTCGTGGGAGAGCGACGTCGCCGTGGTTTCGCGGGGTGTTTCATGCGTCGGTCGTGGGGACACGGCGCGGGAGACGGCACCTGGATCCTTCAAGGCCTCCACGGGAATTGTGGTTCCGGACACGTGCACGGTGGACCTACCGGATATGCGAATTGTGACTGTTCCATTTCCAACGACGGTTGCGGATCCCTCATCGATGTCGATCACGAGTCCGGTGTGTTCATCGATACCGATGACGTGAGCATCTTCGGGGAGCAAGTTCTCCATGATGTCGAGGCGACGCTGTCCGAGATAGCAAAAGCGAGTGTCGTGATGACCGCCTTCGGCATTGTCGAAGTGGGGGATGATCGCGACCTTCAATCCGATTTCAGCGAGAACGTCGAGTCCATCGAGCCAATACGGTTCTGAGCCGACCTTGTAGATCTCGTACACGGGTACCGTGAATCGTCCGAGTGTGAGTGCAGCGGCCGATGAGAAGGTGACGATCCCACCGTTGCGGACCTTGGAAGCAACGATTTCGGGCAGAGGCGTTTCGCGCCACTGCTGGAGTGCGTACGTCGGACTACCCGGTCCAGCAAAGATGTAGTTGGCTTCGCGCACTCGATTGAAACCCTGTTCGACGGCGACATCGTCGACAACGTCGCCGTCTGTCGAGCCCGCCTTCAGGCGAGTCAATCCAGCAACGATGGCTGAGTGTCCAATGCTTTGCTCGAAATAGTCGACGGCACGCTGAGCAAGCTCTGGGGCGTTCTCCTGGAATCCGTACGGTGTGTCGAGGATGACTGCTTGTGAACGCGGGCCGAGGCGAGCGAGAAGATCACGATGAGTCTTGGTCATCGTCGGGGCAGTCTCGCCCGATCCCATGATGGCGATGACTCGCGGCTTGTGATCCGTCATTCGAGGAACCCGCTCTCGAGATGCGATGTCAGTACATCGGCCGTTCGTTGTGGATGTTGTGCGTGGAGATCGTGGTGCGCAGGTCGGAACCAGTGAGCACGCCCACGCCCAAGAGTGTTCAGTGCCGTCTCGATTGCTCGCTCTTTGCTGTGCGTCCACGAGACATCCCCGGAGTCGGCGGGCAGAAAGAGAAGTGGTTGGCTGATGTCTGGGAACAGTTCTGTCGGCCGATGACTCCACAGTTCGCGCAGAATCGTCATATGGCGATCGAAGGTGAGCCACGGGCTGATTGTGCCGTCGTCGTGATACTCGAAATTCGACAGAGCTCCGATGATTCCCGTCTCTGGCCAATCACTGTTCATCGATCGAATGGCGCTCTCGAGTCGCCCAGCTCGGGTCCCGGCAAGTCGCGGTGGTTGCAACTGTCGAGCACAGTCGGTCCATTCCGGAAACGTTCCACCAAGTTCGATGAATCCTCCATCGACAGCAACACCCGACGAGAAGACTTCCGGGTGGCGTTGTAGGGCGTGGACCGTGACGTTGCCGCCCCATGACTGTCCGACCAGGATGGCGCGTGAGATGCCGAGTTCTCCCAGTGCGGCAACCACATCGTCGGTGACGCTGTCGAAATCGTATCCCTCATCGGGTTTGTCGCTCAGACCATGCCCTCGAAGGTCGATGGCCACATTGGCAAACCCTTGCGTGTCGAGCGTCGCTCCGACGCCGTCCCACATGCGGGCGTTGGAGGCCAAGCCATGAATGAGAACGAAGACAGTGCCTGTTGAGGTGAGATCTCCTCGCACGAGAGTGCGCAAAGTGAGTCCGCTGGGCAGCCGGACACGCCGTTCCTCGGCTCCCACAATGGGGAATCGGTCCTGCGGGATCCTCATGGCATGGCAGTCTGCCGGGTCGATTCGACATTGATGTGCCACGATGGTGTGGCATGAGCAAAGGAGCGCCACCCTCAGCGGATCTCGACGAGAAACTTGCGACTTTGCGCTCAGTGCTCTCGGAATTGGACTCGGTGGTCGTGGCATTCAGCGGGGGAGCAGACTCGACCTTCTTGGCCGCCGTAGCGACTGAGGTGCTCGGCACGAATCGATGCCTGTGCATCACGGCGGTTTCCCCGAGTCTGGCAAGCGCCGAACGAGACGACTGCAGAACTCTCGCACACGAGCTGAACTTGAGATGGGAGTGCGTGCAGACGGCGGAAATGGAACGCGCCGCATACCGCATCAACGATCCGGATCGCTGTTACCACTGCAAAGCCGAGCTCATGGATGTCGTGGCACCTCTCGCGCGTGTCGAGGGTGCAACTGTGGTTCTCGGAGTGAATACAGACGACTTGGCGGATCACCGACCTGGACAGCGAGCGTCTGTGGAGCGCGGAGCGATCTTCCCTCTCGTAGAAGCGGGATTTTCCAAAAACGACGTGCGTGAGGCCTCGAAGCAGATGGGACTGCGCACGTGGGACAAACCGGCAGCGGCATGTCTAGCGAGCAGGATTCCGTACGGGACTCAGGTGACAGTCGAGATCCTGAGCAGGGTCGACAGAGCCGAAGCAGCCCTGCACTCGTTGGGCTTTGCTCAAGTTCGTGTTCGCCATGACGGAGATGTAGCCCGAATCGAGGTGCCCGAAGAGGATTTGGATCGTGCCCTGAGTTGCCGTACGCAGATCGTCGCTTCTGTGCGTGCCACCGGGTACGCCTTCGTCACGCTGGACCTCGAAGGATTCCGTTCGGGCAAGCTCAATCGAGTACTGAACGCGGGTTCGTCCAGAGCCGAGCCACGCCCATAGGGTTCATCCCGACGGTTCGGGTGGGCAGTGTCGAGCACCCGGGAAAAGGAATGATGATGAAGCTCTCGATGATGCTGAACTATGCCGGCGGTTTTCACGCTGCGGTCGACAAGGTCGTGGAACTGGAAAAAGCTGGTCTCGACGTGGTCTGGGTTGCAGAGGCCTA
>JAULYE010000200.1:0-4708 GCA_032118015.1 Ilumatobacteraceae bacterium
CAGGAGATCGGCATAGGTCAGTGTGCGAGTGTCGCCAGGTTCGCCCTCCCAATGAATGGCCACTTTGTCGCCGCGACCGGCAAGGACGTGGCGATCGAGGCAGTTGAACGAGACATTGATCTTTCCTCCGACGAACCACTTGGCATAGGGAAGGTTCCACTCACAGATCGTGTGCCAGTCCTGATCCCAGTCCAGGAGTTCAGCGGCCTGGCGCGCCCAGAATCCTTGGTAGTCCGCTGCCGCTTCGTCGTAGAGAAACGTCCCCGCTACGAGTGAGTTCTTCTGGAAGTCGGGGGGTGGCGGAAACATGCGGTTCTCCAGTAGGAGATCGTCGATGTTCTGCTCTCCCCCCTGCGCAGATGTCTGATCCTTCTCGGACATGGCCACCCCCAACGTGTTCGGTCAGTCGTCGATGCCCAACTGTAGTTGTCGGTGTCGTTGTCGGATCAGGTCAGCTGACCCGTGAACTCGACCACGGTGAACGATCCAAGTCCCGACGGATCGGTCAGTGCTTCAGATTCGCTGATCCGGCTGCGCATACGCAACGCCTCGAGATCCGGGCGGGATGCTCGCTCGGTCCAGATGCGTTTGCCCTCATCGACCAATTCGTCGATCCCCCATCTCTGCAGGAACTGCGACTGGGAGTGGACCGCTGCGGGCTCGCCAACTGCAGAGCGCATCTGATCGAGACAGATATCGCATGTGATGTCCTGGTCCCCCACTCGCTGCAGATAATGCGCACCCGTGTCATGGCCCATGAAGGTGCGCAGCCATTCACGCCACGGCCGGCGCACGAGCTCGGCAGTCGTGGGAACCATGTAATCGATGACGACAAGGCGACCGCGTAGCCGTTGGACGACATCACGAACCCACTGCCCTGCGGAATCTTGCAGCGGCACCCGCGCACCCAGCGGTGGTGATGCTGGAATGTTCAGGTGATCGATCGTGTCTGTAGCCGGACCCCCATCGACAGCGCGTAGGACTTCGAGGAACCGTCCATCGCGATGCGATACCCAAGCCTCGCGCCATGGACCATCGGCGACCAGAAGTCGAAAGGGAAGGTTGTCGAGCAGTTCATTCGCCAGAACCACACCGGCAATCTCTCCCTCAGGTAAAAGCTCGAGCGATGTCACCCCATCGGGATGTTGGGCGCGCTGATCGGCTGATACTTCGACTGCGATGTAGGACTTGTGGCGGTTCTCGAGGCATGCCGGTCGGGCTGCGAGGATCGATCGCGCAAGTGTCCCTGGCCCTGCACCAACTTCGACGACGGTGAAATCATCGGGACACCCCATCTCCATCCACCAAGCATCGAGGGCCCGAGCCATGACCGCTCCGAACAGCGGACCAACCTCTGCAGAGGTGATGAAGTCACCGCGCCGACCCGCACGACCGCGACCGGATGTGTAGAAACCATCGATGCCGTAGAGGCATTCGTCCATGAAGCGATCGAAGCGGAGAGCTCCTCCGGCCTCTTCGATGAGAGTGACGAGTTGCTCAGCCGCCGAAGGCACGAGTCAGATCGTCGAGATCCCCGAATCGGGTCACGACTCCGGGCAGAACTCCGAGAACGACGGTTGCGACACCGGTGATCGCCATGGCTGCCACCAATGAACTCGGGGTGCGCACGGCTCTCATTTCACCATGCGGGGTCGGCTTCATCCACACTTCACGCATAACGCTTCCGTAGTAGCCAAAGGCAATCACCGAGTTCACTGCTCCGATGATGGCAATGGCATACGCCCATCCACCGCCAGCTTCGAGCACAGCACGGAAAGCGGCGAACTTGGCGATCCAGCCTCCGAGGGGAGGGATACCCGCGAGCGAGGCGAGGAAAATCGTCATCAGAACGCCGAGACCAGGTGCATAGGAAAACAAACCACCGAAGCTCGAGATCTCACCGCTGCGCGTGGTGCGTGTCACGGCAAGGACGACGGCGAACATACCAAGGTTCATTGCCGCGTAGACGAGGAGATACACCACGACAGCACGCAGAGCTGGACCAGCTGCATCGCCGGTGCCCGCCACAGCGAGCGGCATCAGGATGAATCCACCCTGGCTGATCGAGGAATAGGCCAGCATGCGCACGATGTTCGTCTGCCGTAGGGCGACGAGATTTCCCAAGGTCATCGTCGCTGCGGCAAGAACCCACAACATGGGCTGCCAGACATCCTTGGCCTGTGGGAATCCGACGTAGATCACCACCACGAGTCCGACGAATCCACCCGCTTTGCTGGCCACCGACAAAAACGCCGTGATGGGCAGCGGGGCACCTTCATAGGTGTCCGGGGCCCACGTATGGAAGGGCACTGCTGACACCTTGAACGCGAATCCGACGAGAACGAAAGTGACTGCCAGAACTTCGAGTCCTGCCAGTCCACCAGTTGCCGTGATCCGCTCACCTATGTCTGCAAGACGAGTCGTTCCTGTCACGCCGTAGAGCAGGCTCATTCCATAGAGCAGAACTGCCGATGCAAAGACTCCCAGAAGGTAGTACTTGATACCGGCTTCGTTGCTCTTGCGATCTCGTTTGCGCCACGCAGCCAACATGTACGCCGGGATGCTCAGCATTTCGAGCGCAACGAAGATGCTCACCAAATCTCGGCTCGATGCCATCAGCACCATGCCGGTCAGCGATGTCAACATCAACGTGTAGTACTCACCCTGGTAGTAGTCACCTTCTTCGAGATGGTTCTGCGACAAAAGAACCACGACGTAGCCGGCGATCAAGAACAACGCCTTGAGTGTCAGAGCGAACTCATCGATGACGTACCGGCCGTCGAACATGGTGCGCACCGGTGAATCCGAGACGGCGAGTGTCAGTACCGGCACAAGAGCACCAAGAAGAACGAAACCCGTCAACGATGCGGTGAGCCACTTTTTCGACTGACTCGTGAACAAGTCGACGAGGAGCACTGTGCAGATACCCACCGCCAGAATGATCTCGGGTGCGAGTGCGTGGTAGTCGATCGTTGGCGCCTGCCATGATTTCACGACATCGGACGTCGCTGCGATCACTCCTGGCGAAAAGAGGGTCATCGTGGATCAGCCTCCGAAGGCCTTCAATGCCACCTGAACGGCAGGGTCGATGATCTTGAACAGCAACTGCGGATAGACACCGAACACGACAATGGCCACGAGGAAAGGAGTCCAAGCGATCCACTCGAACATGTTGACGTCCTCGATCCCGTGGTCGTCATCAGCATGATCATCGCCATGTCCGGATCCATGACCTCCCGCGAATTCGGGCTTGGGCTCTCCGAAGGCTGTGCGCTGATAGAGCCACAGCAGATAGCCGGCAGCGAACACGGTACCGAGAGCGGCAACGACCATGAACGTACGGAACGTCGCTTCTGGCAGTCCAGCTGCTGGTGAGTACGCCGACAAGATCGCCGGGAACTCTCCCCAGAATCCGGCGAGCCCCGGAAGGCCCAGTGATGCCATCGCCGAGAAACCGAGGATCCAACCGAGGTGCGGCGCCTGTTTGAGAAGGCCACCGAGTCGAGCGATTTCGAGCGTGTGGTATCGCTCCTTGATGCTCCCGGCGACGAAGAACAGCATGCCGGTGATCAAACCGTGGGCAACCATGCCGAAGATCGCTGCATTGAATCCCATCGGTGTGAGAGTCGAGATACCGAGCATCACGAAACCCATGTGCGCCACTGATGAGAACGCGATCAAACGTTTCATGTCCGTCTGAGCGAGACAACCGAGCGCACCGTAGATGATGCCGATCACTGCGAGCAGGCCGATCCACGGGGCCCATTCGATTGCTGCGGTCGGAAGGGTCGGAATGGCGATACGCACGAATCCGTACGTTCCGAGTTTCAGCAGGATCGCAGCCAGGATCACCGAACCCTGTGTCGGGGCTTGCGTGTGAGCATCAGGCAACCATGTGTGGAACGGGAACATCGGCACCTTGACCGCGAAACCGATGAACATGCCGCCGAAGATCCAGATCTGTGCGGAACGTCCGATGAGACCTCCGTACTCGGCAAGAAGAGGTATCGAGAACGAAGCTTCGACGCCTTCAGGAAGTGCACCGCGCACCTTGAAGAACAAAGCGATGAATGCCACCAACATCAGGGCCGAGCCGAACATTGTGTACAAGAAGAACTTCAACGACGCGTACTGACGCTGCTCTCCGCCCCAAACGCCGATCATGAAGTACATCGGCAGGAGCACCAGTTCGAAGAAGACGAAGAACAAGATCAAGTCCTGGGCGATGAACGTTCCCGCCATACCCGTCTGCAGGATCAGCATCAGGATCAAGAACGCTTTCGGGTTCCCTGGGGACGGAATGTGGTTCCACGAGTAGACCATGACGAGCAACGTCACGACCATCGACAAGATGTAGAGCGGCAAGCTCATGCCATCGAGACCGATCGTGTAATTGCTCGAGATCACCTTGATCCACTCGGTTTCAGCGAAGAATTGCAACTTCTCTGCCTGATCGAAGTCGAACTTCGTCAGTGTGAAGATGCCCACTGCGAGGGTCGCTGCAGCCGTGAGAAGAGCCACGATCTTGTGCAGCTGCTCTTGGGCCTTGGGGATGAACAGCATCACGAGCACGCCGGCCAGCGGCAGGAACGTGCCCACGCTGAGCACCCAATTTTGATCACGGAGTACGTCCATGCCGTATTTCCCCTCAGGTATTGATGATGACGAGTATCAGGGCCCCGATGGCCGCCGCAGCGAACAACAGAGC
>JAULYE010000201.1:0-2283 GCA_032118015.1 Ilumatobacteraceae bacterium
AGGTTCTCGTCGCCCAGAAGCGCAAGATCAGCGTTGGCGACAAGCTCGCCGGCCGCCACGGCAACAAGGGTGTCATCTCCAAGATTCTGCCCGAGGCCGATATGCCGTATCTCGCAGACGGAACTCCTGTGGACATCATCCTCAATCCTCTCGGTGTGCCGAGCCGAATGAACGTGGGCCAGGTTCTCGAAGCCCACCTCGGTTATGCAGCCCGATGGGGTTGGACCAACCCGGACGGCACCGTGATCGGTGACAAGCCTGTGCGCGGTACTGAGACCAAGACCCGCCCGAGCACCCAGCCGGCCAAGTACATCGCAACTCCGGTGTTCGACGGTGCTCACTGGGATGAAAAAGAGCAGTCCGGTAAGCATCCGACGATTGTCGAGATTCTCGGGAAGATCAATCCGGAGAGTGTCAACGGCGATCGTTTGATCAAGACGACTGGCAAGACCCAGTTGTTCAACGGCCGCACCGGCGATTCGTACGACGCTGACATCACTGTTGGCTACATGTACATCCTCAAGTTGTCCCACCTCGTCGACGACAAGATCCATGCCCGTTCAACGGGTCCGTACAGCATGATCACGCAGCAGCCCCTCGGCGGCAAGGCGCAGTTCGGCGGACAGCGTTTCGGAGAGATGGAAGTGTGGGCTCTCGAGGCCTACGGAGCGGCGTACTGCTTGCAGGAACTGCTCACCATCAAGTCCGACGACGTTCTTGGCCGCGTCAAGGTGTACGAGGCCATCGTCAAGGGCGAGAACATCCCCGAACCGGGCATCCCGGAGAGCTTCAAGGTGCTCATGAAGGAGATGCAGGCGCTGTGCCTGAACGTCGAGGTTCTCTCGGCCGACGGTAGCGAGATCGAGATGAAGGAGATCGACGAAGAGGTCTACAGCACTGCTGAGGCCCTCGGCATCGACATCAGCCGCCCCGAGCGGGGCAGTGACCAGGACGACAGGGATCGGGCGGCGAGCCGTCGCTGACGGCTGCCCGGTTTCTCCAGCGAGACGAAGAGAAGAGAGAAGACATGCTCGACGTGAATATGTTCGACCAATTGCGGATCGGTCTTGCTACTGCCGATCACATTCGCACCTGGTCCAGCGGTGAAGTCAAAAAGCCCGAGACGATCAACTACCGAACATTGCGCCCAGAGCGTGACGGTTTGTTCTGCGAGAAGATCTTCGGACCGACTCGCGATTGGGAGTGCTACTGCGGCAAATACAAGCGCGTGCGGTTCAAGGGCATCATCTGCGAGAAGTGTGGTGTCGAGGTCACCCGGTCCAAGGTCCGTCGTGAACGTATGGGACACATCGAGCTTGCAGCTCCGGTCGTGCACATCTGGTACCTGCGCGGTACTCGTTCCTGGTTGGCATATCTTCTGGCGGGTATCGAGCCCAAGGAAGAGTTGAAGGCCAAACAGCTGGAAAAGGTCATCTACTTCGCAGCCCATCTCGTTACTTGGGTCGATGCGGACAAGCGTCACGAGGATCTCTCGAGCCTCGAAGCCGATTATCTCGGTGAACTCGATGCCATCACCAAGGAGATGAATGTCGAAATCGACAAGCGCTTCAAGGATCTCGAAAAGGAGGCAACTCGCCTCGAGAACGAGGGGGCCAAGGACGCTGAGGTCAAGGCCATGCAAAAGGTGGCTGACAAAGAGCTCGCTTCGATTCGCGAGCGGTACGAGGCCGAACTCGATCTCCTCAAGCGCACCTGGGACGAGTTCAAGAGCCTGCACCCGCGACAGATCATCGAAGACGAAGTTCTGTGGCGTGAACTGCGCGATCGCTATTCCGAGCATTTCGAAGGCGGTACCGGTGCCGATGCCATCAAGTCGCTGATCGATCGCATCGACTTCGATGAAGAGGAGCGCAAACTGCGTGAGGCGATCGACCCGCAAGAGGGCAAGAAGCCGCTCAGCGCCCAGCGCAAGCAAAAGGCGATCAAGCGCCTCAAAATCGTGGCGTCTTTCAACAAGCGCGATCCCGAGACTGGTCGCCGCGTCAACGATCCCAAGGCCATGATTCTTGACGTCGTTCCCGTGATTCCACCGGAGTTGCGTCCCATGGTGCAACTCGAGGGTGGTCGATTCGCGACGTCGGACCTCAACGATCTGTACCGCCGTGTCATCAACCGCAACAACCGACTCGAGCGTCTGCTCGGTCTCGGTGCCCCTGAGATCATTGTCAACAACGAAAAGCGCATGCTGCAGGAAGCTGTCGACGCATTGTTCGACAACGGTCGCCGTGGTCGTCCAGTCACTGGTCCGGGCAACCGTCCGTT
>JAULYE010000202.1:0-35808 GCA_032118015.1 Ilumatobacteraceae bacterium
AGTGGCTGCCGACCAGGTTCTTCAAACGCATCCAGAAATGGCGGTTGTCGAACTCCATCATGAAGCCACTCGTAGCCGCGCACGTGACGACCGTGCCACCGCGCTTTGCGACATACACCGATGCTGCAAACGTCGATCGTCCCGGGTGCTCGAAGACGATGTCCGGATCCTCGCCCACCAAATCGCGGATGTCGGTGCCGAGACGGCGCCATTCGGATTCGTCGTGCGTGTGCTCGTCCTTCCAGAACTTGTACCCGGCCGTCTTGCGATTGATGATCGCCTCGACGCCCATCTCGCGCAGAATCTGTGCTTTGTCCTCGCTGCTGACCACACACACCGGGATTCCGCCGCCGTTCAACACGTACTGAGTGGCGTACGCACCAATACCGCCCGTCGCTCCCCAGATGAGAACGACATCACCTTGCTTCATCGCCGCGCCATTGGGCGACACCAACATGCGATAGCTCGTCGAATTGCACAGAGCATTCACGGCGGCCTCTTCCCATGTGAGGTGCGCGGGCTTGGGCATCAACTGGTTCGCCTTGACCACGGACAAGTCAGCGAGTCCGCCGAAGTTCGTCTCATATCCCCAAATGCGCTGGTTGGCAGCCATCATCGAGTCGTTGTGAGCCGTGTTGTCCTGATCGTCGACGTGATTGCAATGCACGGTGACGTAGTCACCCGGCTTCCACTGACGAACGGCCGTGCCGACTTGGAGGACGACACCTGATGCATCGCTGCCGATCACCTGGTAGTCACGATCGTGGCGCTTGGACCATTCGCTCTCACGACCCAGTCGCTTCATCGGTCCGAAGGACGACACGGGTTCGAAAATGCTCGACCACACCGTGTTGAAGTTGATGCTGCTCGCCATGACTGCGATGTACACCTCGTCGGGCGCCAATTCAGGAGTGGGTACCTCGCCGATGTGGATGCTTCGTCGCGGATCCTTGGCTTCTGATGCCATGCCCTCGAACATCGTTGTATCGCTGGCCAGCAGATGGGCCGCCCGATAGGTCTTGGGCACGCCCAAGGAGGCAATGGTGGCGCTGTCAGCACCGGCAACGATGGCATCACGGATTTCGTCCATCGGGCGATGTTACTGAGATTCGACCGACTCTGTTACCGGTGAGTAGCGTTCCTCACACCGAGGTCGGAGGTTCCGATCTGAAGACATACTCATATCCAGGTCCAGTTCACGAGGGGTGTTCGAGCACCCCGTCGCAAAGGAGTTGCCCATGGCCGGTTCATACATCGTCGCCGGAGCCCGCACCCCAATCGGCAAGATGAGCGGTGCGCTGGCATCGTTCTCCGCTGCCGATCTCGGTGCCTTCGCCATCACAGCTGCTCTCGAACGCGCGGGAGTCGCCCCCACGGACGTCGATCACGTGATCATGGGACAGGTCTTGATGGCTGGTCAGGGACAGGTTCCGAGCCGACAGGCTGCTGTCAAGGCTGGCATTCCGATGAGCGTTCCGGCTCTGAACATCAACAAGGTCTGCCTCTCAGGTATCAACGCCATCTATCTCGCCGATCAGATGATCCAAGCCGGTGATGCTGACATCGTCATCGCCGGAGGTATGGAGAGCATGACAAACGCCCCGTACATCGCAAGCGGAGCGCGTAGTGGGTTCCGCTACGGCAACACCGAATTGAAGGACGCGATCATCGCCGACGGATTGTGGTGTGCGTTCGACGCATGTCTGATGGGTTTGGGAACCGAGCGCTACTCGGCTGGCAACATCACACGTGCCCAACAGGACGAACTGGCCATGAAGAGCAACCTGCGCGCGGCCGATGGAATCTCCAGTGGGCGTCTTGCCGAAGAGATCGTTCCGGTTTCGATTCCTCAGCGCAAGGGTGACCCAATCGTTGTCTCCAATGACGAAGGTGTGCGCGCTGATACCACCATGGATTCGCTCGGTGGACTGAAGCCCGCATTCGACAAAGAGGGAACGATCACCGCGGCGAACGCATCACAGATCAGTGATGGCGGCTCTGCTCTCGTGATGATGTCAGAAAAGGCTGTCAAGGCACGTGGCGTCCAGCCACTCGGCCAGGTGGTGAGTTACGGCATGGTGGCAGGTCCGGACAATGCATCTCTTCTCACCCAGCCGAGCCGGGCAATTCTCAAAGCCCTCGCCAAGGCCGACCTGAAGGTGAGCGACATGAAGTTGTTCGAGCTCAACGAGGCTTTTGCTGCCGTGGGTATTGCCTCGATCCAGGATCTCGGCATCAGCGACGACATCGTCAATGTCAATGGCGGCGCCATCGCGCTCGGACACCCCATTGGCATGAGTGGCAATCGTCTTGCGTTGACGATCCTGCACGAACTGCGTCGTCGCGGTGGCGGCATGGGTGCGGCTGCTCTGTGCGGCGGCGGTGGCCAGGGCGACGCCCTGATCGTGCGTACCGTCTGATCGAGAAGAGTTCAGTCGTCGATTGAACGCCGGCCGCTGAGCGCGCGCCCAAGGGTCAACTCATCTGCATATTCGAGGTCGCCGCCAACCGGAAGTCCAGATGCGGGTCGCGTCACCTTGATGTCGAATGGCTTCAGCAGTCGACTGAGGTACGACGCCGTCACTTCCCCTTCGGTGTTCGGATTCGTACACACGATGACTTCGGTGATTTCTTCCGAAGACAGACGTGTGATCAGTTCGCGAATCTTGAGCTGCTCGGGCCCAATGCCTTCGATCGGGTTCATCACACCGAGGAGGACGTGGTATCGCCCACGGAACTCTCCAGTGCGCTCGAGAGCGATGATGTCACGGCTCTCTTCGACCACGCACAGCAGACTCGGATCGCGGCGCGGGTCAGCGCAGATCGGACACAGGTCGCCTTCGGCGAAGTTGAAACACATCGAGCAGAAGCGAACCCGCTCCTTGGCATCGAGGATCGACGATGCGAGGCGACGGGCGTCTTCGGCGGGCAATTTGAGCAAGTGGAAGGCAATCCGTTGGGCCGACTTCGGTCCGATACCTGGGAGGCGCCCGAGCTGATCGATCAATGTCTGGACCGGGACGGTGTAACTACTGGCCACGGTTACAAGTCCTCGCTGATGATTTCCGAACCCGGAAACAATGCTGTGATCTGATCCGTCACCGTCACGGTCGACACGGTTGGCAGGGCTTTGACTTCCTCGATATCGATGAACTCGTCATCGCTGAAATCGTCGCTCGCGATCTCCTCTTTGCCGGACTCGCCACTCATGGACTCGTTCGGAGCGTCCGTCGCCGTACGTCCACCACCGGCATCACTCGACGATGGCTTCTTCACGGCACGCGAGTCGTCGTTGCGGACTTCGATCTCGATCGTGCAGCGGCCGCCTGCCACCTTGGTGATCATCGCAGTCAAGTCCTTGAGATACGTGCGCACGCGCTCGGCTGACGGTTCGTTGTCCACCATCAGCACCACGATCCCATCGCGTGTCATGGGCTTGGCCATCTGAGCGACCGCGCGGCGCATTCCCGACAGTGCCCCCACGACATCGGTGATCCAGCGGTCGACGACAATATTGGCGTCACCCGATCCGGTTGGGGCGGAAACGGGAGCTGATTCGACCGGGGCATCTGGTGCCGTCACAGAAGCGGAGCCGTCACCAACGGACTCGGCGACAGTTGTCGCGGTGACCTGGGGCCGACGTACAGGCCCCGTCTCAGCATTCACCCGACCCCCGAGAACGGCCCGCCCAGTCGTTGGATCCTTGGGAGCTGGCGCAAGGACCGGGCGCTCCTCCATTGCTTTTTCCAGACGTTCGACACGGGCAAGCAAGGACTCGATGCCCATCTGCAATTCACGGTGCACCAGACGTACAAGAGACACCTCGAGCAAGACTCGCGAGTCCGGTGCATTGCGCATGTCGAGAACCGTCGAGCCCAAGGTCTCGATGATCTTGACCACCCGCGGTGCTCCGAGGCGATTGGCTTGATCGGTCAGCGTGTCACGTCGACCAGGTACCACGTCGAGAACATCGGGTGCCATGAGAGTGAGGAAGCAATCACGCATGTGGCGGATGAGATCTTCAGCGATCGTGCGCGGATCGAGACCGAAGTCGATACTGCGCGCAACTGAAGCCAACAACGGGCCGGCCTCATAATCGATCAGCGATTCGACGAATTCATCGACTGGTGTGGTTTCATCGAGCACTCCGCCCATTGCTGCGACGAGTTCGAGAGCCGACAATGTGTCGCGCGCCGAACCCGCTCCCTGGCGCAGCACCGCTTCGACTGCATCGTCACCGAGTTCGATGCCTGCATCGTCGATGACATACCGAACATAGGAATCGAGATCGGCCATCGACAGCAAATGGAATTGCAGATGTTGGGTTCGACTTCGGATCGTGTCAAAAACCTTCTCTGGGTCCGTCGTGGCCAGAACGAAGACGACATGGGATGGAGGTTCCTCGAGAGTCTTCAACAATGCCGAGGCCGCTTCCTTGGTGAGCTGGTGAACCTCGTCGAGGATGTACACCTTGTGACGTCCGGGTGACACCAGATTCACCGAACTGATGACGTCACGCATCTTGTCGATACCGCGATTACTTGCTGCGTCGAGTTCGACGACGTCGAAACTGCTCCCGTCCTGGATCGCACGACACGAATCGCACTCGCAACACGGTTCACCGTCCTGGGGATTCGTGCAGTTCAGCGCCTTGGCGAGAATGCGGGCCGCCGATGTCTTGCCAGTACCACGCGGACCCGAGAACAAATAGGCCTGACCTTCGTGTCCGCTTGCCACTGCATTGCGTAGAGCCTTGACCACGTGTTCTTGACCGCGAATTTCCGAGAATTTCTGCGGCCGATAGCGGCGATACAGGGACTGGGTGGCCATTGCCCAAGACTGTAGTGGTGGGGTGCGCAAGGGGCGCACGCCACCACCTGATATGCGCACGCCATTCCCTGATACGCGCAGGTCATCACAAGTACCGTGGAGTCGAACCATGTCAGGCCTCCGACTCTCCTCCACGCCTGTGAGGCGCCGTACCCTGGGCGATTCGCCTGCACGGCTTTCATCTGACTCGAGTTCGAGAATCGTGCGCCGGCTGGCGTTCGTCACGGTGATCGTCGGTGGGCTCCTGATCGGCACGACCTCGGGGTCTGCATCGGCTCAAACCACTCTGGCGTCGTCGGATCCCGCCAACGGTGCCGAATTGATCACGTCGCCGACACAGATCTCGGCAACCTTCAGCGCGGCAGTACCGAACAACGCAGTCATGACCATGGCCTGCAACAGTGTCGCAACCCCACTCGGATCAGTGTCCATCGCAGCCGATGCCGTGACCTTGAGCGCACCCGTGACCGGCGTCCTTCCTGTCGGAACGTGCACGGTGTCGTTTTCCATCCCCGAGACCGACGGAAAAGTGACCTTCGGGTCGTTCACCTTCGAAATTCTCGATCCGACCGAAGCTGGATCGGGCGGATCGTCGGGAACCAATCCCGGCGCAACTTCGGATGGTCCTCCCGTCGGCGGCCCTTTGGGACTGTCACGACTCATCTCCTATGCCGCTCTCGCTGCTCTCTTCGGTGGGGCTGTCCTGATCCTTCTGTATTGGCCCGAAGGAATCGACTACAACGAGACGCGCAGTTACTTCCGTATCGCCTGGATCCTCGCTTTCGTCAGCACGTACTTCACTGCTGCACTACGCGCCGCACAGGTATCGGGTGAATCGGTGACGTCCAAGATCAGTCCATTTGGTTGGGGCGATCTGTTCGACAACGTCAGCGACATCAGTCTCGTTCTTCGCGTCCTGCTCGTCGCAGCGAGTGCTCTCGTCGCCCTGCGACCCGAAGGTTTGCTCGATCCGCAGTCACAGGCGACGTCCATCGCCTTTCCCACTCTTGCCGTTCTCACTCTCGCTTTCACCCGCGTCTACGACAGCATTTCGATCGTCGGCATCGTCGCAGGCCTGATCCACGCATTCGCAGTCTCGATCTGGTTCGGCGGTCTGCTGCTGTTGGTTCGGACCGTGCTCGTCGGACCGGGAGATCAAGACCTCGTCCATGCCGTGCGCGGATTCAGCCGGATTTCCGGTCCGGCGATCGTGCTCGCAGCCGTATCTGGTGTGATCCAGCTGTTCCATCTCGACGGTGGGGCGCTGCTGTCGAGCCGACACGGGCGCCTCATCTTGTTCAAAGCCGTCGGCGTGGTCGCGATGTTCTACATCGGCAGCGCGACTCGCCAATACATCGCCCGCAATCTGACGAGGCGTCGACAGTTGACTGCCAAGGCCGCCAGCAAATTGCGTAGCGCAGTGATGACCGAGTTGCTGTTCGGCATCTTCGTTCTCGTCGTCACAGCATGGAGTGTGGCGACGATGCCCGCCAACGTTGATCCCCCAGGATCGGACCGACTGACCTACGCCTTCGTCGGTGATCGCTCCGGTGGCATTTTCGATGTCCAGGTTCGGATCACACCAGCCACGGTGGGTTTCAATGCCGTGCGCATCGATGTCTTCACGCCCAAAGAAGGACTCACCGACCTCCAGGTGGTGTTCACACCACCGACACCGAATTCTGCGAGCGTCACCCTCAGCGTTCCTCTGGGCGGCTCAGGCGGTGCACTGCTACCTCTGGCTGAGGGCATCCCGTTCGGTGAACCTGGTTTGTGGACGGTCCGAGTCTCGGGCAATGGACCAGAAGGGGCGCTGCCAACAGTCACGTACACGGTCGAAGTCACAGCCGACGGCCTCACATCACTCGTCGATCCAACCGGTTCGACGACGGCGTCATCGATCGTCGACCAAACAGGTACGACAGTTCCGACTGGAGCGGCAAACCAGGGTGGTTCGGCGCTGCCATCGAGCACGATCGTGACTTTGGCTCCTTCCTGATTCGACCCGCAGGTCCGCACTGGAACACCCCGCACCGACCAGAACTCGTCGAATGTCGGCGAGTAGCGTTCCAAGAGTGACGAGCGCCAACCCCATGCACGACAAAATTTCCGATCTGCGTGATCGCAAGGACCAGGCCCTCCACGCCGGATCACCGCGCTCGGTCGAGCGGCAGCATGAAAAAGGCAAAATGTTGGCCCGGGAACGCATCGAGTACTTGCTCGATCCCGGCTCTTTCCAAGAGCTCGACATGCTTGCTCGACATCGAGCCCATTCCGCAGACCTCGATGAGCGGCCCTACACCGATGGTGTGATCACGGGCTGGGGAACCATCGAGGATCGCAAAGTCTTCGTCTTCTCCCAGGACTTCACGGTGTTCGGCGGCGCTCTCGGCGAGGTGTTCGCCGAGAAGATCCACAAGCTCATGGACATGGCACTGCGAGTCGGCGCACCAGTGATTGGGCTCAACGACGGTGCCGGAGCCAGAATCCAAGAAGGCGTGGTCTCGCTGGCCAGCTATGGCGGCATCTTCTATCGCAACGTCCAATCCAGCGGGGTGATCCCGCAGATCTCCGTGATTCTCGGACCATGTGCAGGCGGTGCGGTGTACTCGCCGGCGATGACGGACTTCATCTTCATGGTGCGCGAAAGCAGTCACATGTTCATCACGGGTCCTGATGTCGTCAAGACCGTCACCGGTGAAGAGGTCACGCTCGAGGAATTGGGTGGAGCCATGAGCCACGCGAGCAAGAGCGGTGTTGCCACTTTCGTGTCAGCCGATGAGAAATCCTGTCTCGACGACGTGCGCTACCTCCTGTCGTTCATGCCACAGAACAACATGGAAGAGCCACCGGCAGTCGACTCCGATGACGACCCGGAACGTCTGTGTCCGGAGTTGCGCGACATTCTTCCTCCATCACCCAATCAGCCATATGACATGAAGAAGGTCATTGCCTCGATCGTCGACGACGGTGACTTCTTCGAATACTTCCCGCACTGGGCCAAGAGCATCGTGTGTGGCTTCGCTCGTGTCGATGGCCAGACGATCGGTGTCGTCGGCAATCAGCCCATGTTTCTGGCTGGCGTACTCGATATCGAAAGTGCCGAGAAGGCTGCTCGTTTCGTGCGCACATGTGACGCCTTCAATGTGCCGCTCCTCACCCTTGTCGACGTGCCCGGGTTCCTTCCTGGTGTCGACCAGGAATACGGAGGCATCATTCGTCATGGTGCCAAGTTGCTCTATGCATATTGCGAAGCAACGGTGCCGCGGATCCAGATCATCACACGCAAGGCATACGGCGGTGCCTACGTCGTCATGGATTCGAAGTCGATCGGTTCGGACCTCGCGTATGCGTGGCCGACGGCAGAGCTTGCGGTGATGGGGCCACAAGGAGCCGTCGAAATCGTCTACCGACGAGAACTCCAGCAGGCTGCCGATCCCGTTGCACGTCGTGCTGAACTCGTCAACGAGTACACCGAGAAGTACGCGAACCCCTATGCGGCTGCTGAGCGCGGATACATCGACGATGTGATCGATCCTGCTGAGACACGCCAGAAAGTCGTTGCCGGATTCAAAATGCTGCGCACGAAACGAGAGGAATTGCCGCGGCGCAAGCACGGCAATATGCCCCTGTGAGACATCGATGAGCGAGAACCCTTCATCGACAACTCGATCGTCTGGTCCGTCCAGTTCACCGATACAGGCGATCTCGCCGGCACCGACGACCGAAGAAGCCGTCGTGATTGTCGCTGCCATGGAGGCGTTGTGGCCGCGTGTCGTGATTCAGGCGGAACAGGAATCCACCCGATCGACTTCCTGGCGCTTCAGTGGCAGGTGGTGGGCCCGTCCGCACATTCAACGTCGAGTGCGACCGTAATTCTCGGCTGGTCTCCGGCAGGATCTTGGAATGACGATCGAAATCACGACTGTTGCCGATGACCTCGTCGTCGTCCACGACCACGATCGCGTGCGGCGCTACGAAGGTCTGAAGCCGGCAACCGAGCACTTCTTCGATGGCGTCGAGGCCGTCACGCTCCCCCGTCCACCGGGTGAACTGTTGTGTCGTTTCGCGACCGTCAATGACGTCCACTTCGGCGAAGAAGAGTGCGGCAAGATCGACGACGACCCCAAGGGACCGATTCAGAGATCGCGACCCGGTGAGCCGCCGTATCCCGAGGTGATGAACCGCGCTGCGTGTCATGAGATCGCCGCCATCGATCCTTCGTACGTTCTCGTCAAAGGAGACCTCACTGCCAGAGGAACTCCGGAAGAGTTCGCTGCCTTCGAGGACTGCTATCGAGGATCCTTCGGAGATCGATTACATGTCGTGCGTGGAAACCATGATGCATACCTGGGCCAGCAGATCTATGCAGACGATCTCTGGATCGAGATGCCCGGTCTGTGCGTGGCGCTGATGGACACGACTATCCCGACCCAGACGACCGGAGCCCTGGACCCTTCGCAGATCGGATGGCTCAACCAGCATGCATCACAAACGAATCTGCCCGTGCTCGTCATGGGTCACCACCAACAGTGGACCGACGGCAAACGCAGCGACGATTACTTCGGATTGCATCCAGACTCGAGCGACGCCCTCACCGCTGTCGTGGAACGTCGACGCAACATTGTTGGATACACAGCTGGACACACACACCGGCATCGCGTGCGCACCATGTCATGCGGCGTTCCGACCGTAGAGATCGGCTGCCTCAAGGATTTCCCTGGAACCTGGGCGGAGTACCGCGTTTTCGAAGGTGGCGTGATGCAAGTTGTCCACCGCGTGTCGTCTCCCGAGGCACTCGAATGGAGCGAACGTTGTCGATACCTGTATTCGGATTTCGGAATCGACTATCAGACGTATGCGCTCGGCAATCTCGAGGATCGCTGTTTCGTCTTTTCGGATCGTGTGTGATTCTTCGATGACTGAGGATCTGGGAGTCGGCTCACGATCAGCATCCTCGAGCGCATTGCATGTTCGGCCCTTCCACGCGATGGCAATGGCAGCAAAGGCCTCTGCTCTCGAGGCTGCCGGCAGACAGATCTGCCATCTGGAAGTCGGTCAGCCAGGAACCGGAGCACCTCTGGGTGCGCGTCGCGCCGCAATCGATGCTCTCGAACACGGTGTAAGTCTTGGCTACACGAATGCCCGTGGGATTCCTGCACTCCTCGAGCAGATCGCACGACACTACGCCGAGTCGTATGGATGCACCGTCGATGCTCGACGCGTCGTTGTCGTCAGCGGAGCGTCAGCAGGATTCACTCTCGCCTTTCTCGCTGCCTTCGACCAAGGACAGCGTGTCGGCATTCTCGAACCGGGTTATCCCGCCTACCGGAACGCTCTCACCGCACTCGGACTCGTGCCGATCGCAATACCGGTCAGCGCGAACTCGAATTGGGCGCCGACAACTGAGATGCTCGATGCTGCCGGTCCACTTGACGGCCTGATCATCGCCTCACCATCGAATCCGACGGGGACCGTTCTCGATGAAGCAACCCTGCGTGAGATCTCCGTCTACTGCGCCCGGAATCGAATCCAGCTGATTGCCGATGAGATCTACCACGGAATCACCTATGAATCAGCTGCGCCCACTCTGGTCGGTATCGATCCCGATGCCGTCGTCATCAACTCGTTCTCCAAGTACTTCTCGATGACTGGCTGGCGTCTCGGTTGGATGGTTCTTCCCGACCATCTTCTCTCGGCCGTCGAACGCCTGCAGCAAAACCTGTACATCTGCGCCCCACATGTCAGCCAAGTTGCCGGCCTTGCAGCGTTCGACTGTCGCGACGAACTCGACGCACATGTCGTTCGCTACCGGGAACACAGAGATCTGCTCATCGAGGGGTTGGCATCAGCTGGGATCACCGCTCTTGCGCGACCCGATGGCGCCTTCTATCTGTACGCGAACGTTGCCCATTTGACGAACGACTCACTCACATTGTGCGATACGTGGCTCGAACAACTCGGCCTGGCGACAACACCAGGGCTCGACTTCGACCTACAGCAAGGATCGCATTTCGTTCGCTTCTCCTATGCGGGCCTGCGTGAGCACGTGGTGAAGGCCGGCGAATTGCTGGCAGGCTGGAGACCGTGACCTCACCTTCGCCTCGCGCCCCCCTGGCAGGCATGCGTGTGCTCGACATCTCGACCGTCCTCGCTGGACCCAACTGCGCCCGCTATCTCGCCGACTTCGGCGCCGATGTCATCAAGGTCGAGCGGCCCGACACCGGCGACAGTCTGCGCAACATGGCGTGGAAAGATCCACGTGACGGAGTCGGACTGTGGTGGAAGCTCGTCAATCGCAACAAGCGCACCGTTGCTCTCGATTTGAAGGACGACGGTGACCGAAAAGTCTTCATGGATCTCGTCGCCGAGGCTCACGTCCTCGTCGAAAACTTTCGACCTGGAACGTTGGAGCGCCTCGAACTCGGTCCTGATGTCCTGCTCGCATCGAACCCATCTCTCGTGATCACGCGTGTCAGTGGTTTCGGTCAAGATGGCCCGTACGCACAGCGACCGGGTTTCGCCTCCATCGCCGAGTCGATGTCCGGATTCGCGGCTGTCAACGGCGAAGCTGACGGTCCGCCACTCCTGCCGGCAATCGCTCTCACCGACGAACTCACCGGGATCACGGCGGCGTTCGCCACGATGGTTGCCCTCCATTCGCAGATCGGCCAAGTCGTGGACGTCAACTTGTTGGAGACGATCTTCCACGTCATGGGTCCGGTGATCTCTTTGTATGCCCTCACGGGAGAACTTCAGCCGCGCCTTGGTTCCGGCTTGCCGTACACCGTCCCACGCGGCACATACCTGTGTTCTGATGGGAGATGGGTCGGGATCTCTGCATCATCGGACTCGGTTGCCCATCGTGTCCTGCAGATCCTCGGGGTCGATGACGAGAAATTCGCAACGTTTGACGGCCGGGTTCGCCATCGTGATGAGCTCGAGACCCTGATGCGCAAGTGGTGCTCGCAAAGACCGCGCGACGAAGTGGTCTCGATTTTCGAACGCGCCGAAGCTGCCATTGGACCCGTTCTCGACATGGCAGACATCGCGCACGACGAGCACTTCGCATACCGCAAGAGTGTGGAGATGGTGGGCACGACTCCCATGCAGAGCCTCATTGCCCGACTTTCTGCCACACCCGGTGTGCTGCGTCACGAAGGTCGTGCTCTCGACGCCGACGGGGACGACATCCGCACACGAGGGTGGCACGTGTTCAACACTGACATCGAGGAGGAATAGTCATGAGTTCACAATTCGGGAGTTCACAATTTGGGAGTTCACAATTCGGGAGTTCATCGCAACGTCCCTATGTGTATGTTGCAGGACCGCTGTTCGATGAGGGAGAGCGTTGGTTCATCGAGAAGGTGGATCGACTCGTCCAGGACAAGGGTTTCGACACCTTCCTACCCCACCGAGACAATCCCCCGAAGACGGCCGACAATGTGCGTGAGATCTACGAGAACGACAAGGGCGGCATCGATCGCTGTGATGTCGTCGTAGCCAATCTCAATGGAATCATGACCGACGATGGCACCGCATGGGAGATGGGGTACGCCTTCGCCAAGGACAAGTACATCATCGGGCTGTTCACCGACTGGCGTGCCCGATTCCCCAACTCGAGCGAGGTCGTCAATCTGATGATGCAGTGCTCCATGGACCGACTCGTGCGCTCGCTCGAGGAACTCGAAGATGCTCTCGATGCGTGGCTGAAGGATTCAATGACTTCGACATGACCAGTACGTGCTCGGCCTTCAGGCCGACGTACCGACCGGACACGACACACCAGTACCGCCAATTCCGCAGTAGCCATTCGGATTCTTGGCGAGATATTGCTGATGGTACGGCTCGGCGTAGTACCAAACGCCCATCTCGGCGATCTCCGTGGTGATCGTTCCGTAGCCTGCGGCACTCAGCCGAGCCTGGAAAACATCGCGTGATGCCTCAGCGGCAACGAGCTGCTCAGGAGTGGATGTGTAGATCGCGCTGCGGTACTGCGACCCGATGTCGTTTCCCTGGCGATTTCCCTGCGTCGGGTCGTGGTTCTCCCAGAAAACCTTGAGGAGCTGTTCGTAGGACACGACTGCTGGATCGAAGACCACCATCAGCACTTCGGCATGTCCGGTGAGTCCGGTGCAGTTCTCCTCATAGGTGCAGTTGGGCGTGTATCCGCCCGCATAGCCGACCGATGTCGAATGCACACCACTCATCTGCCAGAACAATCGCTCGGCTCCCCAGAAGCAGCCCATCCCGAAGACGGCGATCTCGTGACCGTCTGGCCACGGTCCCTGCAGAGAGGTACCGAGAACGAAATGCTGATCGGGGACCGGCATCGTCTGGTCCGTCCGGCCAGGAAGTGCGTCTTCTGGTCGTACCAAGTCCGTGTTCTTCATGCCCATCACCCACTTCTGGAACAACATGAGCAGATGCTATGCGCGCAGTCAGCGGATACGTTCTCCGTGTGATCATTCGCGACCTCGTCATCGCCGATGTTCCGGCGATCCTCGGCATCAATCAGACCAACACCCCGGCACTCGGAGACGAGACAGAGGATTCGATGCGACAGATCCTCGAGTGGTCCTCGATTGCTCTCGGATGCGATGTGGACGGAGACATCATCGGCTTCTGTCTCGTTCTCCAACCCGGTACGCCGTACACGAGCAGTAACTACCTCTGGTTCTCGGAGCGCTATGCCGATTTCGCCTATCTCGACAGAGTCGGCCTGCGCGCCGATCACCAGGGTCGGGGCTACGGCGCGGCTTTGTACGCCGAGGTGGAAAAACTCACTGAAGCAGAATGGTTCACCCTTGAAGTCAATTTGAAACCACTGAACGAAGGATCACTGCGATTCCACCATCGTCTCGGCTTCACTGAAGTGGGACAGCAGGTGTCGTCGTCAGGAAAGCTCGTCTCCCTCATGGCCAAGCAGTTGACGACATCCCCCTGAACACTGGAGAACCGACGTTCAGCGGCGATCCTGCAAGAAACGGAACCGATCGCGAATGCGCTCCACCTCGCCGGCGGACACCTCGGCATACAGGATCGTCTCACCATCACCTGCCACTGCAAGCTCTTCTCCGAAGGGGTCAATCACACTGCTGTCACCGCTGTACACCAGACCTCCACCCTCGCCGACTCTGTTGCAACCCACGACATATGCCTGATTCTCGATTGCCCGGGCTCTCAGCAACGCCATCCAATGCTCACGCCGCGTTGCTGGCCAGTTCGCCGGGATCAGATACAGATCGGTCCCGAGAGCAACGTCCCAGAACTCATCGCTGAAGCGCAGGTCGTAACAGACGAACATCGAGATGCGCACACCGTCGATGTTGACCGTGACGAGATCTTCACCTGCGCGCACGTGACGATCCTCGCCTCCAAAGGTGAACGGATGGATCTTGCGGTAACGATGGACAGTCCCGTCGGTGCCAGCAAGAACGAACGTGTTCGCAGGTCGTGCATCGACACTCGTATCGGAATCAGCTGGCACCTCCGGACACGAACCGCCCACCCAGAGCCCGTGTTCGAGAGCCATCGCACGGAGGAATTGCGACGAAGGGCCGTCCTCGAGTTCGGCAAAACGGTCGTCTTCGACAGCGAATCCAGTGGAGAACGTTTCACTCAGAAGAACCAAGTCGGCATCGTTGTCAGCAGCTTGTTCGATGAAGCCAGCGAGACGAGAGAAATTGGCCTCGCGATCGCACCAGACGATGTCGTGTTGAACAACGGCGATCTTCACCTCGAACCTCCCGCTGAATCTCCCGACATCGCTACGAGCCGGTCGACAGCAGCGTCGATCGACTCGGGTCTCTTACAGAACGCGAATCGGACCAAGTGGCGACCAAGACTTTGATGTGCTCGGTCGTAGAAGACGACATTGGGAATCCCAACGACCCCGCACATCTCCGGCAATGCGCGACAGAACGCATAACCATCTCCATCAGCTCGCAGAGGACGGATATCGACTGTCACGAAATACGTGCCGCGTGGCTCGAAGATCTCGAATCCAGCGCTGCGCAGGCCGGTCATGAGCCGATCCCGCTTCCTTTGCAGGTCGGCGGCAAGTTCCGAGAAGTACGCATCCGGCAAACGGAGACCGACTGCAATCGCCGGCTGGAACGGACCCGATGAAACATAGGTGAGGAACTGCTTGGCGGCGCGCACGGCAGCAACGAGCGGCCCGGGACCACACACCCATCCGACCTTCCAGCCCGTCGTATTGAATGTCTTACCGCCACTACTGATCACGAGCGTTCGATCACGCATACCAGGCAGAGTTGCAATCGATCGGTGCTTGCGACCGTCGAACACGATGTGCTCGTACACCTCATCGGAGACCACGATCAGGTCTCTCTCGAGTGCGATATCGGCGATCGCCTGCAGATGTTCGTCATCGAGCACTGCACCTGTTGGATTGTGTGGAGAGTTCACAAGGATCAGACGCGTCTTGGCAGTCACAGCACGTCGGAGCTCGTCGATTTCGAATCCGTAGTCCGGTGGATGAAGGACAACCGGGCGTGCAATTGCTCCTGCAAGGGCGATGCACGCTTGATAACTGTCGTACATCGGCTCCAAGACGACGACTTCGTCCCCGGTCTCCAGTAACCCAAGCAATGCTCCAGCAAGAGCCTCGGTTGCACCAGCAGTCACCAGGATCTCCCCTTCGGGATCGTAAGAGAGATTCCAGAATCGCTGCTGATGTTCGCTGATCGCAGCGCGCAGATCTGCAATACCTGGTCCTGGTGGATACTGATTGTGGCCGCTGCGAATCGCATCGACTGCCGCATCGAGAACTTCATGTGGGCCGTCGTAGTCCGGGAAACCCTGTCCGAGATTGATCGCACCGGTGCGAGTGGCCAGGGCAGTCATCTCGGCGAAGATCGTCGAACCGAAGCCCTGCAATTTCGATGTCAGATAGGGGGCACGCACCGTGCCCGATGAGTCCGTCGCGGACTCCACCATCCTCACGACCTCTGGTACCGACACAGTGTCAGGTTAGGCACAACGCCAGGTCAGGCATGGGCAGAATCGTCCTCGCTCGTTGTATCAGCCAACTCTGCTTCGAGTGCATCGAGGAGTCCACTCGCGCCGAAGCGGAACGTTTCCGACGACACCCACGTCGGTCCCATGATTTCATCGGCCAGATTCAGATACTGAACTGCATCATCGAGAGTTCGAATGCCCCCAGAAGGCTTCAACCCGATCGGGCGAATGCTGTCGGCGATGACGTTCAGCATGATGTGCGCACTCTCCGGAGTGGCCGAGACGGATGTCTTCCCAGTCGAAGACTTGATGAAATCAGCACCGCGTTGAATCGCGAAACGCGCCGCACGATCGATCAGATCCGATTCGGCCAGCTCCCCGGTTTCGAGGATGACCTTCATGTGACACGCACTCGGCACGACAGCGCGCACGGCATCGAGAACTTTCCCGGCGCCCTCGAAATCGCCCATGAGCAAACTGCGGTATGGAAGTACGACATCGATGTCATCTGCTCCATCGAGCACACACTGTTCGGTGAGCGCAACGATGTCGGTGATGTCGTCGTCGCCACTCGGAAAGTTGACCACGGTGGCAATTGCGATCTTCGTTCCTGCAAGATTCCGCGCAGCCCGGGGGACGAATCGCGGCCAGACACACACTGCAGCGACATCACCGTATGGACCGTGGGCCCTCTCGCACAGACGATCGACATCGGAATCGGTGCACGCGTCATCGAGATTCGTCAGATCGACGAGCTCGAGAACGCGTGCGGCTTCCTGTTTCCGTTTCGAGGAAGCACCGTCGTTCATGACACGAAGCCGCTGAGGTTTCCTGGGCCGAACGATGTCGGCAGGAGACCTTCCATCGTGAACACGGCACGCACCCCCAATGGACCACATGCATAGATCGGCGTCGACGAGACTGCGAACTCTCGGACACGCTGACGACACCCTCCACAGCACGTTCCGACGTCGTCGCTGTCACATACCGTGAGCAGCACTGCAATCTCGGTATCGCCACCCGCAATCATCGCTGCAATCGCACCCGCTTCAGCACATGTACCGACGGGGTACGCCGCGTTTTCGACATTGCATCCCGAGTAGATGCGACCACCTGGAGTCAGGATCGCTGCGCCAACCAGAAAGTGTGAGTAGGGGGCATAAGCCCTGGCTTGAACAGCGATCGCTGCTGCGAACAGGTCCGATACACGGTCCTCGCTCGGGAGTGACGAAAGGTCGATGATCGGATGTTCCACGACATCACCATAATCACCCTGGGATTCATCATCCCCGTGATCACCCCAGAATGATCACCCGGAATGATCACCCCAGAATGATTCAGTTCAGCATTGTCCAATGCACGTGAAAATGTCCAAGGATCCTCACATTCCAACGACAAGCCCACAAGGAATCGACTGAGCCCGTGTGCCATCATGATCGGGTGAAACGAAGCATCCTCAGCGTATGGGCTTGGTTCGCGTTGGGGATCATCGTCATCATCTGGACCCCACTCGTGTTCCTCGTCTGGGTCACGACAACACCTTTCGACAAAGGCCGATATGCGACGGGATATCTGTTCCGCAAACTAACTGTCGTTCATCAGAACCTGAATCCACTCTGGAGTTTTCATACCGCAGGAACTCTTCCTGCCAACAAGAGAAATCCATACGTGGTGGTTTCGAATCACGAAAGCTTCGTCGACATTTTGTTGATCAGCCATCTACCGATCGAGATGAAATGGATGAGCAAGGAATCCATTCTCAGAATTCCTCTCGTCGGATGGATGATGCGCATGGCCGGCGACATCTCGCTCGTACGTGGTGACCGAGAGAGCGGCAGCGCTGCTCTGGAGCAGTCCAAAGTGTGGTTGTCGCGTCGTGTCTCGGTGATGATCTTTCCCGAAGGAACCCGCAGCGCCGATGGCACTCTTCGTCCGTTCAAGGATGGCGCGTTCCGGCTCGCCATCGATACCGGCACGCCGATCCTGCCGCTCGTCGTCCATGGAGCCCGCACAGCTCTGCGCAAACATGACTGGCGCATGGGCGACTCGCGGGCAGAGGTACGGGTTCTCGAACCGATTGAAACAACTGGTCTCGGCGCCGACGACATTCCTGTCTTGCGCGAGAAGGTGCGTTCGATCATCCAGGACGAACTCGTGAAGATGACGGCGTCACCTGATCTCACCTGAGAGACGATTCGTCTCAACGGCCGCTGTGGCCGAAGCCGCCGCCGCGATCCACTCCGTCGAGTTCTGCCACTTCGTTCCAGACCACGTGCACAACCTGCTGCACCACGAGCTGGGCGATTCGATCCCCACGTTGAACTCGATATGAAGCGCGCTGGTCGGTGTTCAACAACACGACTTTGATCTCCCCGCGATACGCGCAGTCGATCAGGCCAGGGCTGTTCACCACTGTCACACCGTGTTTGAGAGCCAAGCCACTTCGAGGCAGTACGAAGCCGGCGTGACCCACCGGCAATGCAATGGAGATTCCCGTTGGGACCAGTGCCCGTCCGCCAGCTGCAGGAACGACTGCATCTTCTCGAGCAAACAAATCGAGTCCGGCATCTCCCTCGTGGGCATACACCGGAAGAGGTACATCCGGATCGAGGCGCATGATGCGAACCTCGAGATCGGCACTGGACATACCTCGACGTTAGTTCTGCGCCGGTCAATCGAGCACAGATCCCCCGGAAGTACCACACCCATGACGTATCTTCGGGGAGTGCTGGTTTGGATGGATCTGGAGATGACGGGCCTCGAGCCGGACAAAGACGTCATCGTCGAGATCGCCACGGTCATCACCGATGACGATTTGGTCGTCGTCGCTGAAGGACCAGACCTGGTCATTCATCACTCCGATGCCGTTCTGGCCGTCATGGATCCGTTTGTTGTCGACATGCACACGAAATCGGGACTGCTGACGCTGATCAAAGAGTCCACGCTGACCCTCGAGCAGGCCGGGCTGATGACGCTCGACTTCATCAAACAGCACATTCCTCAGCCGCAATCCGTTCCGCTGTGTGGTAACTCGATTGGGACGGACCGGCGATTCCTGGCTCGTTATCTTCCCGAGATCGAGAAGTACTTGCACTACAGGTCCGTCGACGTGAGCTCGATCAAGGAACTCGTTCGTCGCTGGTATGCAGGAACAGAGAACGTGAGACCGTTCAAAGTTGGGAAACACCGGGCCCTCGACGACGTTCTCGAAAGCATCGAAGAGCTCCGTTTCTACCGAGACAACGTGTTCATTCCCAAGACGACAGCATCAGCGACTTCTGACGAGGAAATCGCTGACACCAAGTCCGGAGAATGACCTGACCCTCACGGTCTGTCTGGTCATCCTGACTGGGTGACCACTACCCTCGGATTGTGTCCGACGTCGTCCCCCGACCACCCAAACAAGAACAACTGCCAGCAAGTGAGGACATCCTCGAAATCGCCCCGGGGGTTCTGAGAGCCCAGTTGCCGATCTCGATGCCCGGTCTCGGCCACGTCAACATGTACGTCCTCGAAGACGACCGCGGAGTCACTGTCGTCGATCCGGGAATGCCCGACAAGGCCAACTACGAGATGGTCAAGAAGCGTCTTGCTCAGATCGGTGTCCCGCTCAAGCGCGTGCATTCAGTGCTCGTCACTCATAGTCATCCCGACCACTACGGCGGAGCCCATTGGCTTCGTTCCGATACCGGGTGCGACATCATCACCCACGAACGCTTTCGAGTCTTCTGGGATCCAACGGAACCAGATGATCACGACACAGATGATCACGACACGGGCGATCACGGGGATGCTGAGCTGCACGGCAAGATGTCCTCGAAGCGCATGCCATGGCACCCCACCCCATGGGGCGGTCCAGGATTCGAGTTCTCACGCCGTCGCAGAATTCAGATCTCTCTCCAACGACGCGTTCCGTTTCTCGTGCGTCTTCCGCGTCCGACTGTGCGACTCGCCGACGCTCAGCGCATCTCGTTCGCACGGCGCGAATGGGTGGCCGTTCACACACCCGGTCACACAGAGGATCACCTGTGTCTGTTCGATGCCGAACATGGTCTGATGCTGTGCGGTGACCACGTTCTGCCCACGATCACACCGCACATCAGTGGTTTGATGAAAGCGCGGGATCCACTGCAGCTCTTCTTCAAGTCTCTCGACAAAGTCGCATCTTTTGGCCCACAGGTGAAGATCGCCCTCCCCGCCCATGGGAACATCTTCCACGATCTTGCGGGGCGGGCCAATGACATCAAGGATCATCACATCGGTCGCCTCGACAAACTTCGACAGGCCGCCGAAGAACTCGACCGTCCGGCATCGGTGATGGAGATGTCGGCGTTCCTCTTCGCACCGAGATCTCTGGGTGGCATGGCCGACAGCGAGACGTTCGCTCACCTCGAACATCTGCGTCTGACAGGTGAGATGACGCGTCGTGATACCGAGGGTCGCTTCGAGTACGTCCTGAATGAGTCATAGAAGTTTTTCCTGAACACTGCGAGACGAAAATGACGACTGAGGACACGAATCGATCGAGGTGATGGAGATGAACACGAAACCGATGCACGTCCTGTTCATCACACTCGATCAATTCCGCGGCGATGCACTCTCCTGCGCCGGACATTCCCTGGTTCGCACTCCCTCTCTCGACGAATTGTCTGCACATGGGGTGCGCTTCGCACGCCATTACACCCAGGCCACACCGTGTGCCCCAGGGCGCGCAGGCTTGTACACCGGCATGTACCAGATGAATCATCGGGTGGTCGCCAACGGAACACCACTCGATCGAAGGTTCGACAACGTCGCACTTCTCGCGAACCGCTCGGGTAGGACGAGTGTGCTGTTCGGCTACACCGATCAGGGCATCGATCCCCGTGTCGCCACCGGCCCCGGCGATCCGCGACTGTCGACATATGAAGAGCTCCTTCCAGGATTCCACTGGGAACTGAATCTCTCCGGTGATCACCGACCCTGGGTCGATCATGTGCGCGACCTCGGTCACGACGTCTCTGCAGGACACATGCACCTGCTGTCCACCGAGCACGAACGTCCAGCAGAACACGGCGTCTCTGCATTCACCACCGATCGCATCATCGACTGGATCACGGCACATCGAAGCGACACTGATCCATGGTTCGTGCACGCGAGCTATCTTCGACCCCACCCGCCGTACAGCGCACCGGGAGAGTTCCATTCTCTCTATCGCCCCGAGGACACCGGGACTGCAATAGCACCCGTCGATGAACGCCATCCGTTCCATGATCTTCTCCTACGACTCGACGCCACGAAAGCGCCGGAGGATCAGGTGTCGTTGCAGTACCTCCGCAGCCAGTACTTCGGCCTCATTTCGGCAGTGGATGCACAAATGGGTCGTCTGTGGAATGCGTTACGCGAGCTCGACCTGTGGGAGAACACAGTCGTCATCGTCACCGCGGATCACGGGGAACAACTCGGGGATCACGGACTGCGGGAGAAAGTTGGCTGGTTCGAAGAGAGCCATCACATTCCCTTGATCTGGCGTGATCCGCGTCGAGCCGACGCGCATGGTGTGTTGATCGATGAGTTCACCGAAAGCGTCGATGTCATGCCGACTCTTGCGCAAACCTGGAACCAATCGGTGCCGCGACAATGCAACGGTTTCCCATTGACTCCTTTCCTCGAGGGCACATCACCCACTCGATGGCGTACTGGTGCCTCATGGGAGTTCGACTGGCGATACGCGCTGATTCCGCATCTCGACAACGACTGGCCCTGGGACAGGCGCCTCGACGAGAACAACCTCGCCGTCCACCGCACTCGAGACACCGCCTATGTCCAATTCGGGGACGGAAGTTCGCTGTGCTTCGATCTCGAAGCCGATCCGACCTGGCGCACTCCCGTCGAGGATCCCCAGCGCATCCTCGACATGGCCCAGCGCATGTTGACATGGCGAAGTCGTAACACCGATCGGACGCACACGGACGTGCTGTTACGCGATGGCGGGGTCGGCACGTGGCCGGACGACTTGTCATGGTAGACATTTCCTGAGCACCGAACGATCCGTCATGTTCTCGTAGCCCGCGTGGCTCATGACATCGACGACGAGCCAGGAGGAACCATGTCCAATCCCGCCCGCCATGAACGCCAGGTGATGTGTGATGTCTTCGAGCAGTTCGGTCCCGATGCGCCCACGTTGTGTGAAGGATGGAACGCTCGAGATCTGGCTGCACATCTGATCGTGCGTGAGACTCGTCCGGATGCAGCGGTTGGCATCCTCGTGAAGAAGGCCGAACCGTATTCGGAAAAGGTGCGCAAAAACGTCGCTTCGAAGGAGTGGAGTGAGTTGATCGCCTCGATCCGCAGCGGCCCGCCCAAGGTTTCTCCTATGCGGATCGGCGCTGTCGATCGAGTGGCCAACACGCTCGAGTTCTTCGTCCATGTCGAAGATGTCCGACGTGCTCAGCCTTCGTGGTCACCGCGCGATCTCGCACCAGACGTCCATGATCAGCTGCTGTCCATGTTGAAACGAGGGTCCAAACTCCTCAGTCGCAAGTCTCCATGTGGATTGGTTCTGGAAGTCACGAGTGGAGCAGGCGCACAGGCGCGCATCGTTGCGAAAAAGGGAGACCCATCCGTGACTGTGAGCGGTCCAGTTTCCGAAATCGTGCTCTTCTTGTACGGGCGGCAAGCACATGCCAACGTCGAACTTTCTGGTCCTGACGATCTCGTCACAGCGGTTCGTAACGCTTCTTTCGGCGTGTGAGCAGCTTCGACATCGATATCCGCATGTGTGATGTGACGATTTGAGGAACAATGATGCGCGATATCCAGCAACTCGTCTCTGAACTCACCCTCGACGAGAAGGCGCTCCTGACCTCTGGAGCCTCGATGTGGACGACCCAAGGGATCGACCGAGTCGGCATCCCCTCGGTTACGGTCACCGACGGTCCCGCCGGAGCGCGCGGTCCAACTCTTCCCGCAATCGGCGCACAGGTGCCAACCCTGTGCATTCCCTGCGGTTCAGCACTCGGGGCCACATTCGACACCGAGTTGATCGAGCAGATCGGAAATGCACTCGGCCATCAGACTCGCACCCGAGGCGCACGAGTCTTGTTGGCGCCAACGGTCAATCTCCACCGCTCACCGCTGTTCGGCCGAAATTTCGAGTGCTACTCGGAAGACCCGGTGCTTTCCGGCCACCTTGCGGCTGCTTTCATACGCGGAGTGCAATCACATGGAGTCGCCACCACCGTCAAACATCTGGTCGGCAACGAGACCGAGTTCGAGAGGCTGACGATCGACACCGTGATCGACGAAAGGACGTTGCGCGAGGTCTACCTGCTGCCGTTCGAAATCGCCGTGCGCGAAGGACGAACACTCGGGATCATGACTTCCTACAACAGAGTCAACGGCTCGTACTGTGCAGAGTCGCCTTGGCTACTGCGTGACATCGTGCGTGGTGAGTGGGGGTTCGAAGGGTTCTTCGTGACCGACTGGTTCGCCGGTGCGACGACCGAAGGAGCAGCACAGGCTGGTCTCGATCTGGAAATGCCCGCGCCTGCACGCGCCTATGGAAAGTTCCTCGCACAGGCTGTCACGCAAGGGCGAGTCGACGAGGCAGATCTCGACCGCGCCGCAATCACCTTGCTCAGCGTTTTCGAACGCCTCGGTGCACTCGATGATGAGCCGATGGCATCACATCCAATCGATCTGCCGGAACATCGGGCTCTGGCACGACGAGCAGCAGCGAGTTCCATCGTTCTTCTCAAGAACTCCCCCGTCGCGGGTACGCCGCTTCTGCCGCTGCGGACCCAGGATCTGACATCGATCGCCGTCATCGGCCCGAATGCCGAGCGGGCGCGCATCATGGGCGGTGGCTCAGCAGAGGTACGGCCCCATCACCGAACATCGATCCTGTCGAGTCTCGTGGCGCGACTCGACGAGACAGTCGTCGTCCGACATGAGAGTGGAGGTTCGATCGACAAGAGCACACCGATGATCGACGGTGGCGATGTCATGACAGACACGGGATCGCCGGGTTTCCATGTGCGCGTTTTCGATGGAACCCCTGGGAGTGGAGTCGAGCTGACAACATTCGACAGGCCCGATGGTCGGCTCCTTCTTGCCGGACGCAACGAGCCGGGCGTCCCGACGTCGGGGTATCACTTCATCGCAGATGGTCTGGTGTCGGTCGCTCACAGCGGTGCGTACATCGTGTCACTCGTCCAAGTGAGCCCCTGCCAGTTGTCGATCGACGGCCGCGTCGTGATCGACGGGGTGACCGAAACGCCACCCCGAGGAGAAGCCTTCTTCGGAATGGGCAGTGAAGAGATGACTGCCGTCGTGGAACTCCAAGCGGGGCGCACACATCGATTCGAGCTCGAATGCGATGCTGGAAACAAGCAGTGGGTCCATGGAGCTCAGATCGGATTGGCTCCGATCGAGACAGGCGACCCCATCCAGCGAGCCGTCGACATCGCACGACAGAGCGATGTGGCGCTCGTGGTCGTTGGCACAACCAATGACTGGGAGAGTGAAGGGCACAACCGCCGGACACTCGCTCTTCCCGGTCACCAAGAAGAGTTGATCCGTCGGGTGGCTGCTGCCAATGCGCGCACAGTCGTACTCGTCAACACTGGAGCACCCATCGCCATGGATTGGGCAGACGACGTAGCTGCCATCGCACAGATCTGGTTTGGCGGCCAGGAAATGGGCGATGCAGTCATCGATGTCGTGTTCGGACAGCAAGATCCAGGTGGACGATTGCCGATGACGATTCCCGACACGATCGAGCACACACCGGCATTCGGCAACTTTCCCGGCGAACACGGTCAGATTCGCTACGGGGAAGGTCTTCTGATCGGTCATCGCTGGTTCGAGGCACGCCAGCTGCTTCCTCGGTTTCCTTTCGGACATGGTCTGTCGTATGCATCCTTCGACGTCCAGGAACCACGGGCCGACAATCTCGAGATTGCGACCAATGGGGCCATCGATGGAACGGGTTCGCTCTCGTTCAGCGTTCCGGTGACCAATGAGGGCGAGCGCGCTGGTGCACATGTGGTGCAGATCTACATCGCACCGATTTCACCTCGAGTCCATCGCCCCCTCCAGGAATTGAAGGCCTTCGCCAAAGTTCACCTCGCACCAGGTGAGACAACACAAGTGCGATTCGAACTCGGTCCACGTGACTTCGCCTATTGGGACCCGGGTGACGCCTATCGCAATGCACTCCAACCACAGGTCACTGGAGAACGCTCGTTCCGAACTTTGGATCGATCCGGACGATGGGTCGTCGATCCAGGCCTCTACGAGGTCCGCATTGCGTCTTCGTCAGCAGACATCGATCACACGATGACGATCACGATTCACGGTTCGAACATCACCGACTGATTCGCAGCGTCCACACGGGTGTGTCATCCGGACGCACTGGCAGTGTCAGGGAATTTCCACTTCGGGCGAGAGCCTGCGAATGACCGAGGAGATGAACATCTCCGGCAGGGAGGTCATCGATGACGACGACTCGATCATCTGGTCGTCCACACACCATTGCATAGACATGTCCATCTTCGCCCGCTGTCAGTCGTACATCGATCCCCTCGCGAGTGACGAGACGTGACTGCTCGAATGGACGACTTCCGTAGATCGCAGGTCCATTCACGTCGAGCCACTGACCCATGGCCAGGATGCGTATCTGCTGAGCCCAAGGGATCTCTCCGCCGGGCATCGCCCCGAAATTGAGCAGCAGATTGCCGCCATCGGCGACGATGTTCACGAACATCCGAATCAAATCAGGAATCGGCAAATAAGAGTGCTCGCCCTCGGATTCGGTGTACCCGAAACTGGTACCGATGCCACGGCATACCTCGAACATCATCGAAGGATCGTCGGACTCGATCGTGTATTCCGGAGTGCGGAAATCTGCGTGTGCTGTTCCTCTCATGACACCGAGAACATCGAATCGGTCGTTGACCACACCATCGGGATTTCCGTTGTAGAAGTCGGCGATCACACCTGCCGCTCCTGCCCCGAAGCCGGGATAGCCAATATCGTTCCACAGGACATCCGGTTGATAACGCGCGATCAGCTCGCGCCAATGGGTGTCTGCGTAGTCGTGATAGAGATCATCCTGTGGGATGGCGGCGAAGAGCGACCGCCAATTGGAGATGCCCAGTCCTTGGAACGTCCAGTCGATACCGCCCGAGTAGTACACGCCGAATCGCAGGCCCGCTCCGCGCGCGGCGTCTGCACACTCTCCGACGAAATCTCGCTTGGACGACCATGCCTCGCCGCGATGCGGGTTCGGAGTCTCTGAAGGCCACATGAGAACACCGTCATGATGTTTCGTCACTGCCACGCAGTAGCGCGCCCCTGAACGCGCCATGAGGTCCTGCCACCTGCGGGGGTTCCAGCCTTGCGCGGCATCGAAGAACCTGTTCACGAAGACGGAGTAGTCACAGTCACCCCAGACGCGAGCATGGTGTTCGCCTGCCGGTGAACCGGGGATGTTCACCGAGTTCCAGTACCACTCCGCATACGGCGTGTGACTGAACGCTTTCTCCTCACCCTCTTCACGTGCGAGTGTGAATGGATCTTTGCCTACGGGTGCGAATGCCGGCACGGAACCCACGGTCCAATGCGAGAAAAGTCCGAATTTGGCATTGCGATACCACATTGGCACTTCGTGACGACGCAGTGACTCGAACTCAGGCTCGTACGTCTCCATGGTTCCCCCACCCTGTTCCAGCGCTTCGTGTCACGCGCACAAGCGCATCCACAAGATGAAACGCTAGGCGATGGCGGCACTCGACGTCGTCACGGCGAGATTCCGCTGTTCAGGAATCCTGAGCGGAAAGGCGTTCTTCCGTTCGGCGCACGATCATCTCGCGTTCGGCCGCCGTCAACGGACGCGCTGTGCGCACTCTGACTTCGAGATGCTCATCGTCCGAACCCGACGCCTTGATGTCGTCGACAAGAACGACTCCGGTCAGATGTTGAGATCCTGCGAGTGAGCGAATCGTCTCGGCCGCCATTGCTGCAGCCTGGGCGTTCTCGCTCTCGAGTGGAATCTGGATCGACAACTTTGTCTCAGCCGGCTCTTGACTGAGATTGCGAACAGACAGCAATGCGGCATGTGGCAGGTGAATTGTGCTGTAGCCGTCTCGAAGCCGAGTCGAGACGAGACCGATGTGCTCGACGATTCCGCGAACGCCGCTGGAGAAGACTCCGGAGATTTCGATCTCATCACCCACGCCATAGCGATCCTCGAGGAGGACCGATAGTCCCGTGAGGTAGTCGTTGACCTTGTGCTGTCCACCGATTGCCACCGCAGCGCCGATGAAGCCCGCACTCGACAAGAAGAAAGCTGCGTTCAATTCAAGGATGTGGAAAACAGCGATGATGACGCCGATCCACAAGACGACAGCGAACAGGTGATGCAGCATGCGAGCCGCAGCATCGATTCGCTGACGCTGGCGATTCTCCGTGATACTCGTCGCCTCATACTCGCCGTAACGAGCCCGGGTCCTCCACCACTGGCTTGGTCGAACGAGGCTGCGCTTGGCGATGTAGCGCACAACTCGCCGAATCACAGGGTGAGAGATGCGCGTGACAACAAAGGCTCCGAGAACGACGAACAAAACGATGACTGGTCGCGATATGGCCTCGCCAGCCGAAACCGGATCATCCGGACTCGGGGTGAGCGTTGCGGAGAGGAGGTGAGAGATTTGTTCAAGCATGTGTACCCACTCAAGTTTACGGGCGACTTCGATGATCGGGAGCGTGGTTCGCTGTGCCACTGAGTGTCATCGGCATCGAAAACAACCGCATCGAAGGGAACCATCACGTCGGTTCCAGACGATTCATTCACCCGATTCACGCCGATGGCTTCTTTCAAGAATCAAGGTGTTGCAAACTCCCCGTAGTCTTGAGCCATGGTGTCGATTCCGGGCACATACGGACGCTGTGTGGCAACGTTCGGTATCGCAGTGTCGATCGCCCTCCTTGCCACAGGATGCTCGAACGGCGCCTCGGGTGATGCGGTCGCGCAAACCTCACCATCGACGACGATGACACCAATGTCAACATCCACGTCGACCACGACTACTTCTTCGACGACCACCACCACAAGTCCTCCAATGGGCATCCCGACCTACAGCGTTCCGCCGGTCGTTCCCGTCGATGGCAAAGCCGCATTGATCCGCAAGGTGGACACCACTGACCGCGTCGTTTTCCTGACCATTGACGACGGCATCGTCAAGGATCAGCAGGCGATGGACTTCATCATCGAAAATCGCTGGCCAGTGACTTTGTTCCTCGTGTCCGGTGAATACAAGGAGAATCCCGAATTCTTCGAGCGTGTTCTCGATGTTGGTGGCACCATCGCATCGCACACACTTTCTCATCCAGCCCTCAAAGGCATGTCGGTCGATGCTCAAGAGCGCGAGATCTGCGGCATGGTCGACGTGATCCGCGATCGTGTCGGGGTCGTTGGACACTTCATGCGCCCTCCATATGGTTCCTATGACGAGAACACGCGGCGAGCAACAGCTACATGCGGTCTCAATTCCGTTGTGCTCTGGAACTCATCGCTGTGGGAGGGCAACATCGACATCATGCATCGTCCCGGGCTCGAACCCGGCGACGTTTTCTTGACACACTTCCGCTCGGACCTCTACGACAACTTGTTGAAGCTCAACTACCACCTGTATGTCGAGGGATTTCGTCTGGGAAGACTGCAGGACTATCTGCCCCTGTCCTGATCCAGACCGTGATCGAGTCGATCAGCGGTGTAAAGCATTGAGATAGTTGTACACCGTGATGCGGGACACGGCCATTGCGTCAGCTACATCTTCGACAGCTCGCCGAAGAATGAACGCGCCCCGCTCATCGAGCAGTCGGATTGCCTTTTGTTTCTGCTCACGGCTCATCTGAGCCAGCCGACAACCCAACTCGTGCTCGACTCCCTCGATCAATCGGTCCAATGCTCCGTGCAGAGCCGGAGGACGAACTCCGATCACAACATCACCGTCGAATTCGATCGGGACGTCCGATGGCTCCATCTCTTCACGTGACACGAACGAACACCCGAGTGACTCGACCACCGGTTGCAGCATCGCAACAATTGCTTCGTGCATCGACGACGGATTCGTCACGAAAGGCTCTCCAGCCCTGCGGATTCGGCTTCCACTCGTTCGATGTGCACTGCCACACGTGTCGCTCCATGGGCGTAGGCGCTACGGACGAGTGCTTCGATCGCCTCGATCACAGCTGAGTCCTCACCGGAGAACTCCGAGGCAAAAGGCCCGAATACGACAGTGAACCCGAGCGACTCGACTGACGTCACAGCCTCCCGCACATGTGGTCCTGGCTGACCTTCGACGAATGGTTCGACGGTGAACTCGGCTCGTAGCACAACGTCAGCGTATGCGCTGCGTGATGTGAACGTCAGCGTATGCGCTGCGTGATGTGAACGTCAGCGTATGCGCTGCGCGATGAATACCTCAGCGCAGACCCATGACTCGCCTCAACTCATCTGCCCTCAGAATGCAATCCCGTCCTGCAATCTCGAATGCCTCGGACAGCCGTGAGAGCACCGTTCGGAACGAGGTACTCCATTCGTTCTCGAAGGATTGACGGGCGGGTCCGACCCACGTCGTTCCCGACAACGACTGTGCAACCATCGAGACGATCGAGTCGACAGCCTCACGCTGTCGAGTCAACGTCGTTCCCAAATTGGCCAACTGATCCGGATCGGCTCCGAACATTCCTCCCATACCCGACATGACTACCCCTCTCACGAGATCCGCGTGCGTACGGATTGTGCTGCACGCCGAGAATGTGGGCGCAAACGCGATCGAACGAGCTCAGGTTTCCGTCAAGATCGTCGTTCGTCTCCACTGCCCTGACACCCTGAGTCCGTGCCTACGATGCTGTCATGAGCGAAGCAGTCGACCTCTCCACCATCAACGACGAAGCCCGCGACCTGTTGGACGATGCGATTGCCATGCGTCGAAGACTGCACGAGTGGCCCGAGCTCGGCAACCACTTACCCCGAACACGAGATGAAGTCCTTGCCTCCCTCGAGGGGCTCCCACTCGATATCACATTGCACGAAACCACCTCAGGTATCGTCGCTGCTCTCGAGGGCACCAAACCCGGTCCGACGATTCTGCTTCGTGGTGACATGGATGCTCTCCCAATGCCAGAGGACACAGGGGTCGATTTCAGTTCGCGTGTCGACAACGTCATGCATGCGTGTGGTCACGACACCCACACGGCAATGCTGGCAGGAGCTGCGCGGCTCCTCAGCACACGACGCGCAGAGCTGCACGGACGGGTCGTGTTCATGTTTCAACCCGGTGAAGAAGGTCATGGTGGAGCAATTCACATGCTCGATGAAGGTCTGCTCGATGTCGGACCGCTGAGTGATGGCTCGCCTTCGGAGGTCACGGGAGCATTTGCAATTCACACGACCTCATCACTGCCCACTGGATTTCTCAGCACACGTGGCGGCCCGATCATGGCCTCGAGTGACACATTGTCCATCCGCCTCACAGGTCGTGGCGGCCACGCAAGTGAGCCGTTCCGCACACTCGATCCCATCCCTGCGGCTTGCGAAATCGTGCAGGCTTTACAGTCGATGATGACTCGGCGGGTGAATGCGTTCAATCCCGGTGTTCTCACCGTCACCCAGATCCATGCGGGTACGGCATCGAATGTCATACCGGAGACTGCCGAGATCAACGGAACGATCCGCGCAATCAGCGAACACACGCGCCGATTGGTGCACGACGGAGTTCGACGAGTCGCCGAAGGAATCGCTGCGGCTCACGAACTGAACGTGACAGTCGAACTCCATGACGGATACGACGTCACTGTGAACAGCATCGACTATGCGCGCGTCGCCGGCGACATCGCCCGTGAAGTCGCCGGACAGGACAGATTCATCGAACTGCCCAACCCGGTGATGGGTGCTGAGGACTTCGGGTACGTGTTGAACCACGTACCCGGTGCCATGGTCTTTCTTGGAGCTACTCCACACGACCGCAACCCAATGACCGCCGCCCCGAATCACTCCAATCGCGTGTTCTATGACGAATCAGCGATGACGACGGGAATCGCGATGTACAGCGCGGTCGCGCTCCGTCATCTCGCAAAGACCTGACAAGCCGTACTCGTTGTCCGGGCTCGTTGTCCGGGCTCATCGCACCATTGTCAGACCTCTGCACCACGTGGTGCAAAGGACGTTGAGCAAATGTCTGTGTCAGTTGTCAGGAATGTGGTCCGGCTGGATATCGGGCATCGCCGAGAACCATCTCGATCGCAGGTTCGATATCGGGTCCGCGGCGCAAATGGTGCCCGCCGTCTGCGCTGATGCATGTACCCGTGATCCACGAACTTTCCGGTCCGAGCAGAAAACGCACCAATCTTCCGATGTCTTCAGAAGTGCCGACGCGATTGAGCGGCATCTGCGCGAGATAATCCTCGAGGATCGCCGGCATGCTCATCAAACCAACAGTCGCATCGGTGGGGACCAATCCCGGTCGCACAGCATTGGCACGAATGTTGCGACATCCGAGTTCATCTGCTGTCTGCCGGATGAGCATCTCGAGACCAGCCTTGGATACGTCGTATGGGGTCATGAAACGATGTGTCACCGGGCCGGCAATCGACGAGATCGCAACGATCGATCCTCCGCCATTGGCTGCGAGGTGTGTCACCGCGTGTTTGATCGTCAGGAATGCGCCAGTCAGATTGGTGGCGAGAACGCTGTTCCATTCCTCGAGGGGCGTGAGATGAATCGGACCGCCCGATCCGAAACCGGCATTGGCGACGACCATGCTGAACGTCCCAGCGCGTGCTGCCACTTCACAGGCAGCTGCGACGCTGTCTTCATCTGTGACGTCGCATGCAGTCGTCACCACCTGGGCTCCTCCCCCGGCGAGGGTGCGCAGTTCCTCCGCAGCACTGCGCAGCCGCTCCTCATTGCGTGCTGCGAGGACCACCGTGGCGCCATCGGCGACAAGTTCGCGTGCACATCCGAGTCCGATACCTGTTCCCCCACCAGTGATCAAGGCCGACTGGCCAGCGAGCGGAAAGGGATCACGTGAGTTCGACATCTTCGGATCGTAGTGATCGAGACTGGACGGTCACGACTGGGCGATCACGACTGGGCAAACACGAGTCGATACCTGCAATGAATGTCCGGCCTCAGGGACTCTCGTGGGAAGATGTCCCAGTGTCGATCCAGAACACTCCCGAATCGAGCTCGGAGTCGTCTCCGACAAACACTGGGCCCCTGGACGGTGTGCGCGTCCTCGATCTGACACGGGTCCTTGCCGGCCCCCACTGTGGTCGGATGCTCGTCGACTTCGGAGCGGAGGTCATCAAGGTCGAACCCCCAGATGGTGATCTGACCCGCTTTTCGAGTCCCCGTGTCGGTTCACTTGCCACGTATTTCATTCAGCAGAACGCCGGCAAGAAGTGTCTGAGCATCGACTTGTCGACACCCGATGGCGTGGACATTCTGCACCGGCTCGCTGACACATGTGATGTTCTCGTGGAGAACTACCGCGCCGGAGTCATGGATCGTCTCGGACTCGGATACGAGACGTTGAGCGCCACCAATCCGCGCCTCGTATATGCCTCGATCAGTGGATACGGAGCAGATGGTCCGTGGGTCCATCGCCGTGCATATGCAACGGTGATCGGTGCCGAGAGCGGACTGACCAAGATGCAGGGCGACTTCCGCGGTGAGTACGCAAATGATCCGTGGTCACATGCCGACACATACACCGCTCTCGAGACGACCACCGCAATCCTTGCGGCGCTGTATCGACGCGAACGCACCGGTCAGGGCGAACGCATCGACGTCTCGATGGCGGAAACCATGCTGTACGTCAACGAGCACGCTCATGACGAGTTGTTCGACCGCGAGATCGATCCCGAGTGGATTCGCTCGTTCCGTCCGGGCGACTATCCGATCCTGCAGGTCGCCGACGGCACGACGGTCGTCATCAGTGGACATCCCGCTGAGCGTGGGACGTTCGAATTGATGGTTGATGTCATGGACAAACCCAGTCTTCTCACAGAGCCGAAGTACCAGACCGTGTCTTCACGCCTCGAGCATTTTCACGATCTCCGTCAAGAACTCATCGACTGGGCAGAAACGGTTCCGAATGCTGCTGTCTTCGAGGAGCGTTGCGCGCAATTCGGCTTGGCTATCGGCGTCGTTCGCACCGTACGAGAACTCGCAGAGAGTGATTGGGCCACAGCACGCGGTGCTGTTGCAGCGATCCCTGATCGCATCGGCGGATATGTGCGTATGCCCAACGCCCCATGGCATTTCCGGAACGCCACTGTGGGCACACACGGTGAGCCGCGATATCGCGGGGAAGACAACCGAGATGTCCTGGCAACCCTCCTCGGTTTCACCGATGCTGAGCTCGACGACCTTGAAGCCCGCAACGTCCTCTCGAGCCGACTACCGCGCTCGCAACGTTGATCCAATCGCTACGCCACCAGATCACCGCATGAGAACAACGTTCGGTGGTCGGGCGTCGAGTTGGCGTGTGCCGGGTCGAAGCCTGATCTGCCAGCCGCCTTCGTGCGCGGCGTGATGATGCCGTGAGCACAGTGGCACCATGAGTTCACGAATTTGGGTTGTCGAGGTCGGTCGGCCCGCCGTGTTCCCAATAGTCGATGTGGTGGATCTGGCAGGCGTGGAACGCGACCGGGCATCCGTCGAACGCGCAGGTGTCATGTGAGGCTTCGAGCGCTCGACGCTGACTCGCCGAGGCGAGCCGTTGTGACCGACCGATGTCGAGGGGCATCCCGGCACCGTTGAGCACGAGCGGGATGATGTTCGCGTCACAGGCGATGCGGCGGATCGTTTCGACGGGGAGATCGGCTCCAAAGGCTGTGCGGTGAGTCGACGACTCGCTCAAACCTGTGGTGAGTGTCTCGAGGTCGATGTGCACGACCACATCGGCTCGGCACGAACCACCGGATCGCGATGACCCAATTCGTGATGCGCCAGATCGTGATGCTGTGGCTCGTTCAGAAACAACAACACCGTCAAGCAGGGTGGGTCGTCCGCTGGGACGGGTGCATACGTCACCATCAGCACCGAGTTCGCCAGCGCGATCTCTGGCATCGCCATTAGCAAGATCATCGAGCCGAGCATCGGCAACCAGCGCAACGAGCGCGTGTGCCCGACGGAAATCATTGGGTTCCACCCACGGATGGTGCACGACCGGCACATCAGCGTCACCGGAATGGAACATGGCTTCCACGTGAGCGTGTAGCCGGGATTGCAACACCGCGCCGATCTCGGGATCCAGTGCGCCGCGCAGCTGCACCATGCCCGTCGCGTCGTTCCAGATCTTCAAAAACGTCGACCGACGCTGGTCTTCGAACACTGACAGTCCGCCGTCGGTGACGACACTCTTGGCTGCCTTGTTCACCGCATCAGTGAAAGCAGGCACCGACATCTCCCCGGCCGCCTCCACCAACCCGGGCACCAGGTCGACGAACGCGTCCCGGGACTCACCGGCGATTTTCATGCCGCGGGCGATCGCGTCCACATGTCCAGCCGACATCTCACCAGCTGCCAATGCCTCGCCCACAACCGGCGCGTCCTCGATGACATGCGCACGGCGCACTACATCACCGGCTTCCCGACGGGTCATGCCGCCATGGGCGACCAACTCGACTTCCGGAATGCCTCGCTCATGTGTGCCGACATCTCGCGTGGATTCCTCGATTCGACGGACAATGTCCACCACACGCCCATCCAACACGGAACGCAACCGTTTCACGTCAGCAAGTTCGACCCGCAATTCGCGGAGATTCAACGAATCCACGTCACGAAACCCGGGCAACCCCGACACAGCCGCCAACGATTCACTCACCGACTTCATGGATGAACCGTGCCCAGGGGGGTGTGGCAGAGTTACGACTAGATCATCGCCACCACCTTCGACAGATGTACTCGATATGTCCCGCGCTACGCCTGCAATCCCCATACTCGACTGTGGGAGCCCATCAGCCGGGAACGGCGAATGTCAGCGAGAAATTGTCGAGGTCTTGCCAGACAGCTGGCGTCAGGCGTCGAGCGCTGTCGGTCGGACGAGAATCCGGGTGCCCATGAATCGCACCACAGGAGGAAGAGTGCGCGCCAACACCGGGCCTGCGAGAAGAACGAACAGAATCGTGCCGATGCCGATCTGTCCACCGAGCGCGATACCAGCAATCACCACGACTGCTTCGATTCCCCAGCGAGCCACCTGCATGCTGACACCCTTGTCGTGCATCCCGAGCATCACGAGTTCCATCGGCCCAGTACCGAGTGTCGTTGCGACGCCAACCGAAATTGCCACGTAGAGAAGCCCCATTCCGAGGAGCATCATCGGCACCCGGAACATCAGCGCACGAGGCTCGGGCATCAGCGGCAACACCATGTTCACCGTCTGGCCGACGAGAATTCCACCTGCAATGGTTCCCCACGATGGAGGTCTGCGAAAAGCGATGGCGATCAACATGAAGATGGCTCCGTTGATCCAGCCCATCGTTCCGACACCGATGCCGAACTGGTTCGCGCCACCCGTTGCCAGAACATCAGCTGGTGCAACGCCGAGCTTCGCGGACACCATGGTCGAGATTCCGACACCGACAGTGACGATCGCGAGCAAAAGCGCCACTAGGCGAAATGTGAACGACCGACGCGTCGTTGGGGCGCCGACAGTCGATGACACATCGCCACCCTACGTGCTGAGCGCTGTACCGTCAGTACCCCACCCAAGGGTGAAGTGTCACCATCTGGCAGAACCTAAATCTTCTTGGGCGGAAGTGGAATGAACGGACTCGTGCGGCGGATGTAGTCCTCATATCCCTCTCGTCTTTTCTTGAGGGAACGCTCGAGCAATGTGACGCCGCTCACTCTGCGCAACAACACGGTCATCACCACGGCGCCGATCAGACCCCACGCACCTGTGCCGGTCTCAGCAGCAATCAATGCCAAACCCC
>JAULYE010000203.1:0-9515 GCA_032118015.1 Ilumatobacteraceae bacterium
GACCTGAAAGAAGAGCTCCCCGTTCTCTACTTGCGCATCCGCGATGCTGCTGTGAACCGGCGAACCAAACTCATCGAGTTCACTGCCCGGCAGACGGGGCTCACCCGGTACGCGTGGAAATCGATCGGAGTCGAGCCGGGCCATCTGCATGAGGTCGTTGCAACGACCTTGGCCGATGACGCAGTCCGCGCTCAGATGGCCGCGGGACCGGTTGTCGTGATCGCCGGTCGAGCGAATCTTGCCGAGAGTGCTGATTTCACGATGGCTGCTGTGCAGACCGTCTTGGACGTTCTTCCTCGTGCCACGGTGCTGCCAGTGCTGCGACGTGGCAACGTCCGTGGCGCCATCGAAGCTGGGTTCGCAACAGGATCCACGCGTCAGATTCTCGAAAGTGCGTCCGAGGGTCGTATCCGCTGTCTGGTCCTCGTGGGTGCGGACCCCCTCGGTGACATGCCGGATTCGGCACTGGTGCGCCGTGCATTGGCTGGTGTCGGATCGATCATTTCGGTCGACACGACGCTCTCCAATGTCACTCGTCGTGCCGATGTTGCGCTACCTGGGGCTGCTTTCGCTGAAAAAGATGGAACGACGACGAACATCGAAGGCCGAGTCACGCAGCTCGCCCGCAATGTCAATGTGCGGGGAACAGCCCGACCGGACTGGATGATTGCAGTTGAACTCGCCGATCTGCTCGGTCGTGAACTTCCAGTCGGTTCCGTGAGCGATGTGCACGATCATCTCGTGCACAATGTCGCGGCCTTCGCTTCGGCAACCCGATCTGCACTCATGAAGAATCCCGACGGTGTGCTGTTGGTTCATTCCACGTCGAGTGACTCCGCCGTGACGCCCCCCACGGTTCCTGATCGCGCGGGTTTCGCCTACCGTCTCGTCGTTGGCCGCAAGCTCTACGACCAGGGCCATGTGACTGCACAGTCGCCATCGTTGGTCGATCTTGCTCCCGGTGCGAGTCTGCACATGCATCCGCTCGACCTCGACCGGCTGGGCGCACCGACGGGATCCGATGTCAAAGTCATCGGAGACAGAACTTCCATCATCATGCCCGTTGTCGCAGATGAGGCCGTGATGCGCGGCACGGTCTGGGCGGCGTGGAATCAACCTGGCCCGAACATCGGTGAGCTGATCGACTCGGCTCTTGCTGTCAATGATGTTTCGGTGGAGAACCTGTGATGAACACAACTGTTGTCGGACTCGATCCGCTTGCAAGTGGTGACTTGCTGTGGACCCCGCTCTTGATCATTTTGATGAAAGTCGTGGTGATCTTCGTACTCGGTCTGGTGATCACGATGTTCATGGTGTGGTTCGAGCGCAAGGCGATTGCCGGCATGCAGAATCGCATCGGTCCGAACAAGGCCGGTCCGTGGGGAATACTTCAAACCCTGGCCGATGGCATCAAGTTGTTCTTCAAAGAAGACATCGTCCCCGAGCGAGCCGATCGCTTCGTATTCAAGTTGGCGCCGTTCCTCGCTCTCGTTCCCGCTTTTGCCGTGTGGGCAGTCATTCCACTCGGCGGGGACTACTCCGACGGCAAGGACGGAACTGTCACCTGGTTCGGTGAGGTGACGCGTGTGCAGCTCGCCGACCCACCGATCGGCATTCTTCTGGTTCTGGCACTGTCGTCGATCGCGGTGTACGGCATCATGTTGGCCGGCTGGTCGAGCGGATCGAAGTACCCGCTTCTCGGTTCGGTGCGGGCATCGGCGCAGATGGTGTCCTATGAAGCGGCACTGGGTCTGAGTATCGCCACAGTGCTCCTGATGGCAGGAACCTTGTCCACGAGCGGCATTGTCGCCGGACAGGTCGGATTCTTGGACTGGCACGTGGTCTCCACTGGAGTGGTGCCGTTCGTCATCTTCTTGATCGCTGCAACAGCGGAATTGAATCGCCCGCCCTTCGACCTCGTCGAAGCGGAACAGGAACTTGTCGGCGGTTTCAACACCGAATACTCGAGTATCCGTTTCGCTCTGTTCTTCCTGGCCGAGTTCATGAACACTGCGACCATGAGCGGCATCATCGTGACCTTGTTCTTCGGCGGTCCCCAGGGCCTGTTCGACATTCCGTTCATACCCGGTGCGATCGAAGGCACGCTGTGGTTCATCGCCAAGACTCTCGTGTTCTTGTACATCTACGTATGGTTCCGAGCCACGCTGCCGAGATTCCGCTATGACCAGCTGATGAATCTCGGTTGGAAGATTTTGATTCCGGCATCACTCGGATGGTTCTTGTTGATGGCCGCATTCCAATTGGGACGCGACGAAGGTTGGAACGGTGCCCTCGTCGGCATCGTGGCCGGTGCAGTCATTCTTGGCAGTGTGGTTCTCGTGACCACGGCGATCAACGTCAGCCGAGCAAATCGCGAACGTGAAGGGGCGATGTTCTGATGGGGTACCTCGGCGGATTCCGTGTCACGTTGCGCCAGGTGGGACGGCGCAACAAGGTCACCAAGGAGTATTCGGGAGGACGCGAGCTCAAGCGCGGCCACCCCGAACGCGACGAAAAGCAGGACAAGCCTGAGCGCCTGCACGGCCGGCATGTTCTCAATCGCTACGAGGACGGGATGGAGAAGTGCATCGGCTGCGAGCTGTGCGCTGCTGTCTGTCCAGCCAAGTGCATCCATGTTCGAGGCGCCGACAACGACCCCGATTCTCCAACCTCGCCCGGTGAACGTTTCGGGTTCATCTACGAGATCAACTACCTTCGGTGCATTCATTGCGATCTGTGTGTCGAGGCCTGCCCGACCGAAGCCATCACCGAGTCAAAATTGTTCGAATTCTCCTTCACGAACCGCCAAGACGCGATCTACACCAAAGCCGAACTGGTCGTCGCTGACGATGGTCGACCGCAAAAACTGCCGTGGGAGGACTGGCGTGAGGGCGAAGACGAGCTGACCTCAGGTTGGGTACGCGCAACCGCCCCGTCTGGTGATGCGACCTTCGAAGGCGTCGTCGGTTGGAGTGGCGAACTCGGATACGGGGTGCGCAAGCCCGAGCCAGACCAAGACGTCCGGGATGGTTCTGTGTCGTGATGGAGTTCGTGGTGTTCGTTCTGGCTGCGGCCATGATCCTCGGCGGAGCGGTTGGCGTGGTCGTACGCAGCCATCCGGTGCATGCAGCCTTGAGTTTGATTCTCACGCTGTTCGGCGTTGCCGTGCTGTTCGTTGCTCAGGAAGCGCATTTTCTCGCAGTCGTTCAGGTCATCGTCTATGCGGGAGCGATCGTGGTTCTGTTCCTGTTCGTGATCATGCTTCTTGGCGTCGACAGAACAGAGGACATCACCGCTGAACCGTTTCGCATTCAGCGACCTCTCGCGGCCATTGTCGGAGTTGGGGTGGTCGGGCTGGTTGCTGCGTCGGTCGTCGCAGCGCGCAATGCAGTGGCCCTGCGCGGCGAAGGTCTCGCCAATGCCGAGCAGACGGGTGATCACGATTCGAACATCCGTCAGTTGGCCCGGAGCATCTTCGGTGATTACGTCGTTGCTTTCGAGATCACCTCGGTCCTGCTCGTCGTCGCTGTCGTTGGAACGGTGATGTTGACCCGGCGGTTGCATTCATCGGACGTGTCGGAGGGCAGCGCATCGTGAACGGAATGATCGCCTCTCTCACACCGACCACGACCTGGTATCTGTTGCTCGCAGCAGTGCTGTTCGGAATCGGCACAGTCGGTGTGATGATTCGCCGGAATCCGCTCGTGATGTTCATGTGCATCGAATTGATGCTGAACGCGGTGAATCTCAGTTTCGTCGCTCTTGCCAAGAAGCTCGGTGACATCGGCGGACAGACGACTGTGTTCTTCGTGATGGTAGTTGCCGCCGCAGAAGTCGTCGTGGGGCTGGGCATCATCGTGGCGATCATGAAGCGTCGGCCAGGAGCCACTGCCGACGACATCTCGGTGTTGAAGGGCTGAGGGGGAAGCGATGCTCGATCTCGTGTGGTTGATCCCTGCCCTGCCACTGGCAGGTTTCCTGGTGATTCTCGTCTTTGGACGTATTCTTGGCGAACCCAAGGCCGGCATCGTGGCAACTGCGATGACAGCCCTTTCCTTCGTCGTGACCGTCGGGGTGTTCTTCGATCTGGTGTCACGTGACGAGAGCGAGAGACATCACGTCGAGACGCTCTTTTCGTGGATTCCCGTTGGATCTTTGTCGATCGATTTGGCGTTCCTCGCTGATCCGCTGAGTATCACCATGGCACTCTTCGTGACCGGAATCGGCTCGTTGATTCATCTGTATGCGATCGGATACATGCATGGTGATCCGAAGTTCTCGAAATTCTTCCTCTATCTGAATCTCTTCGTGTTTTCGATGCTGATGCTCGTTCTCGGAGAGAATCTGCTCGTGACCTTCCTCGGTTGGGAAGGGGTGGGAGCGTGCTCGTACTTCTTGATCTCCTTCTGGCACACCCGTGACAGCGCTGCCACTGCTGGCAAGAAGGCCTTCGTGACCAACCGCGTTGGTGACTGGGGCGTGATGATGGCGATGTTCCTGGCCTTCGGTGCTGTAGGAACACTCAGCTACGACGGTCTCAACCACGCAGCCGAAGACGGAGCGCTCTCTGCAGTGACGGCAACTGCGATCGCGCTGATGCTGTTCATCGGCGCATGTGGCAAGAGTGCTCAGTTGCCTCTGTACATCTGGCTGCCAGATGCCATGGAAGGCCCGACGCCCGTATCAGCTCTCATCCATGCCGCAACCATGGTCACAGCAGGTGTCTTCTTGATGACGCGTGTCAACCCGGTCCTCGAAGTGGCATTCGACTGGGCACCGACGCTGATTGCCATCGTCGGTGTGGCGACGGCTCTGTTCGCCGCAACCATTGCTGTCGCTCAGACGGACATCAAGAAAGTTCTCGCGTATTCGACGGTCAGCCAGCTCGGGTTCATGTTCCTCGCGGTCGGATCCGGCGCATACGTCGCTGCCATCTTCCACATGGTGACGCACGCGTTCTTCAAGGCACTTTTGTTCTTGGGATCGGGCTCTGTCATCCACGGCATGCACCACGAACAGGACATGCGCAAGATGGGAGCGTTGCGCTTGTTGATGCCAGTGACGGCTATGACTTTCATCATCGGATGGCTGGCCATTGCCGGAGTGCCGCCCTTTGCCGGCTTCTGGAGCAAGGACGAGATCCTGTTGTACGCCTTCGCCAAGAGCCCGATTCTGTATGCGGTCGGCATGGTGACTGCCCTTCTCACCGCGTATTACATGACGCGCCAGGTGATCATGGTCTTCTTCGGCGAAGCTCGTTGGAAAGATCGCTCCGAGGAAAATGGCGCTCACGGTGACCGCGAACCGCACGAGAGCCCGGCGACGATGCTGTTCCCACTCGTGGTTCTCGCGGGCTTGTCGATCGTGGGTGGATTCATCCAGTTGCCTTTCACCAAGGATTTGCACTTCCTCGAGAAATGGCTGCATCCGGTGGTCGAATTCGGTGAAGCAGACATCAAAACGTCGTGGGCCTACGAGAACAAGTACCTGCTGCTCGTCATCGCAGCTGTTGTTGCACTCGTGGGAATCGCCGTCTCAACTTTGGTCTACGCCAAGAAACGCATCGCGCCCATCGAGCCCGAAATACTCGCTGAGGGTTGGTATTACGACCGAAAGATCACGGATTTCATGGGCGGTCCCGGACGTCAGGCATTCGACGCTGTGGCAACGGTGGACAATCGTGTCGTCGATGGTGCGGTGAACGGGGTGGGGCGGCTCGTGCAAAGAATTGCTGAAGCAGTTCGGCTGACTCAGAGCGGCGCAGTGCGTACCTATGCCGCCGGCGTCGGTGTCGGCGTCGTAGCGCTCCTGATCTGGTTCTTCCTCCGAGGAGTGGTGCTGTGATGTCGACTTTTGCCGCCGCAACACAAGGCACTCTTCCGTTTCCGATTCTCACTGCATTGATCGCCGCCCCAGCGCTGGGGGCTCTGTTCACCGTACTTTCGTCGAACAAGCGTCCGGAGATCACGAAGTTGATCGCCATCGTGTCTTCGGTCTTCACCGGTGCCCTCGGACTGTGGTTGCTGGCGTCTTTCGAGACCGGTGAAAAGGGATTCCAGTTCACCTCCAAACACGAATGGATCAGCGATTGGGGGATCGGCTGGAACGTCGGAGTCGACGGAATTTCACTGTTCCTCGTCGTGCTCACAGGTGTGCTCTTCCCGCTCGTGATCGTCGGCATCGATCCGCATCACAACGAAAAGCGGTATCTGTCCTGGCTCCTCCTCCTGGAGGCCGGGGTCATGGGTTCGTTCTTGAGCCTGGACCTGTTCTTGTTCTTCTTGTTCTTCGAGATCGTCCTCGTGCCCATGTACTTCTTGATCGGAGGATGGGGTTACGACCAGCGCATCTACGCAGCGACGAAATTCTTCTTGTACACGATGGCGGGATCGGCATTCATGTTGGTCGGGATCATCGCAACTGCGGTCCTGGCGGAACGGGATCTCGGTTTCGTCACTTTCGATCTCGTTCAGATCGCCGAAGGTGCGAGTTTTGCCACCGGTACGGCTCGTTGGCTGTTCTTCGCATTTGCCATTGCATTCGCTGTCAAGGTTCCTCTGTTTCCTCTGCACACCTGGTTGCCTGACGCTCACACACAGGCACCCACAGGTGGTTCGGTGATCTTGGCGGGAGTGCTTTTGAAGCTCGGCACCTATGGTCTGTTGCGGTTCGGTGTGTATCTGTTCCCCGAGGCAGCACTATGGAGTCGAGAGATCTTCTTGACATTGGCAGTCATCGGCATCATCTGGGGCGCGATTGCTGCGACCATGCAAAAGGACCTCAAGCGTCTCGTCGCATATTCGTCTGTTGCACACCTCGGGTTCATCGTTCTGGGAACATTTGCCTTCTCATCACAGGCCATGACCGGCGGCGTGATGCAAATGGTCAACCACGGAGTGTCGACAGGCGCGCTGTTCCTTCTCGTGGGCATGATCTACGAACGTCGTCACACACGCCAGATCGCTGAACTCAAAGGTCTGCAGAAGGTGGCGCCGATCTTCGCTGGCGTGTTCATGGTCGTGATGCTCTCGAGCATCGGTGTTCCGGGACTCAATGGCTTCGTCGGGGAATTCCTGGTACTCATCGGGGCGTTCCCAACAGCACGATGGTGGACGGTGATCGCGGCAACCGGTGTGATCCTCGCGGCTTTGTACCTGCTGTGGGCGTATCAGCGTGTTTTCCACGGTGAACCAGATGAAGCAAATGCAGGTTTCCGTGAATTGAAATTGCGCGAAGGCCTTGTCCTGGCGCCGTTCTTGGCGATCATCGTGTTCTGCGGTGTCTACCCCAAGCCCATGCTCGATCGCATCGAGCCCAGTGTCGAGGCGCTCTTGGAGCGTGTGGAGCTGGTGACTGGTTATGCGGCCCCTGAAGCAGAGCCTGAAGCAGATGTGGCCGTATCGGATCAAGGAGGGGAGGAGTGATGCCTGTTCCCGTGATGTATCCCGCGATTGACTGGTTGGCGATCACGCCGATGATCATCCTGCTTGCAGGAGCAATGATCGGTCTCGTCGTAGGTGCGCTGACCAAAATGTGGCGTCCATCTGCGTATGCACTCTTGACGGCGGTGCTCGCGGTTGCTGCACTGGCGGTGAACATCGCGATCTGGGTGGACATCAACTCCGATGGACCTCGCACGATCATCAATGATGCGTTGTCGATCGATCATTTCACCGCGTTCGTCTGGATCGGAATCACGATCTCGCTCATCTTGGTCTCGTTGTCCTCGGCGAGTTTCTTACGGCGTGAATCCATGGACGGACCGGAGGTCTACGCCCTCTATGTGATGGCATCGCTCGGGGCCATGATCATGGCTGCGTCCAATGACATGATCGTGCTCTTCCTCGGTCTCGAGACGTTGTCGATCGCGCTCTACGTACTGGCGGCCAGCAATCGGCGACGGGCCGAGAGCCAGGAGAGCGGCCTCAAGTACTTCATCCTTGGAGGATTTGCATCTGCTTTCTTTCTCTATGGCGTCGCTCTCGTGTACGGCGCTACGGGCACAACCAACCTCGGCGGCATTGCCGACGTGTTGTCGACGGAAATCTTCGTCCGGCCCGATGATGCGATGCTCCTGGCAGGACTGGCTCTGATGCTGGTCGGTCTCGGCTTCAAAGTGGCGGCTGCCCCGTTCCACTTCTGGACTCCTGACGTGTATCAGGGTGCACCAACTCCGGTAACAGCGTTCATGGCTTCGGTCGGCAAGTTTGCAGCGTTTGCAGCGTTCGTGCGAGTGCTGGTCTCAGCTCTGTCGACTCGCTCTGAGGATTGGCGTCCGGTGATCTGGGTCCTGGCCATCCTTTCGATCCTCGTCGGCTCGGTGTTGGCGGTGGTGCAAACAGACGTCAAGCGCATGCTCGCCTATTCCTCGATCAGCCATGCCGGTTTCATCCTCATCGGGCTGGAAGCAGCTGGGCACGCTGGTGACGTCGAGGGAATTCCATCGATGTTCGTCTACTTGATGATCTATGCGGTCCTCGTCATCGGCTCGTTCACCGTGGTCTCCCTGGTGACGCGATCGGGTGATGCCCGATCGGATCTGGCCGCATTCCGCGGCCTGGGGGCCCACAAGCCAGCGCTTGCCCTGGCGATGACGGTCTTCCTTTTGGCCCAGGCCGGTGTGCCAGTGACCTCGGGATTCATCGCCAAGTTCGGCGTGATCAAGGCCGCAGTCGTCAATGACAGTTACGCAGTCGCGATCATCGCCATGGTGGCATCGGTGATCGCAGCGTTCCTGTATCTCAAAATCATGGTCAGTATGTGGTTGGCGGACGATGCCGATGGCTCTGCTCCGACCGAAAGCGTTCGTGTTCCGTGGACCGCGGGCGCCGTGATCTTCGGGGCGGCGCTGTTCACTCTCGTAACTGGTGTGTGGCCGAACTGGCTGATCGACGCTTCACGCGACATTCTGGCTTTGGTCAACTGACGAAGGTCAGAGAATTCGATACGTCAAGATCTCTCGATCCGAGATCTCTGGCAGAGCCCCGTGACAGACTGACATCCATGAGTGCTGGAGCGACATATGAGTGATCAGGTGATCGAGGTTCCCGAGTATTTGTCACCCTCCTCGATCGGCACTTTTCGTGACTGCCCGATGAAGTTCAAGTACTCGCGGATCGACCGAATCGTCGAGCCACCGACATGGGCAACCCATCTTGGAACGTTCGTGCATGAGGTGCTCGAGCACTTCTACCAACTCGACGCGAGTGAGCGCACCAAAGACACCATTCGCAGTCTTGCTGGCGACCGGTGGAAGGCCGGCGACTGGGAAGCCGAGGTCACCGCGCTGGAGAAGCCTCAAGGCTCCATCCGTGACTTCAAGGTTGCAGCCTTCGACTGTCTCGCAAATTTGTGGAAGCTCGAAGATCCCCAACAGACCGAATTGGACGGGATGGAGCACGAAGTCCTCGCCGAAGTCGATGGTGTGTCCTTGAAGGGGTACATCGACCGCTTCGTCTTCGATGCCGATGGTCGGGTGGTGATCGGCGATTACAAGACAGGGGCGATTCCCAATC
>JAULYE010000204.1:0-7250 GCA_032118015.1 Ilumatobacteraceae bacterium
TTGCGATTGCTCTGCTCGTTGTCTTTGGAATCAAGGCCGGGTTGTTCCCATTGTTCTTCTGGCTACCGGACAGTTATCCCACTGCACCTGGACCGATCACTGCAGTCTTCGCAGGCCTGCTCACCAAAGTCGGGGTGTACGCAATCATCCGAACGCAGACGCTGTTGTTCGATACGCCCGACTGGATGGGAACCGTTCTTCTCGTCGTTGCCGCTGCCACCATGGTCGTTGGTGTCCTTGGCGCGATCGCACAAGACGACATGAAGCGCATCTTGGCATTCCACATCATCAGCCAGATCGGTTACATGATCTTTGGTCTGGGCTTGTTCACGGTTGCGGGTATCGCTGGCGCAATCTTCTACATCGTCCACCACATAGTGGTCAAGACAGCTCTGTTTCTCGTCACATCTCTCGTCGATCGACGCGCAGGCTCGAGTCGTCTGTCAGAAGTAGGAGGCTTGGTGCGGTCGGCGCCGATCATCGCGGTTCTGTTCGCCGTCCCTGCATTGAGCCTTGCTGGGTTGCCACCCTTTTCTGGATTTCTGGCCAAGTTCTCCCTGGTCGACGCTGGTCTGGGCAATGACGCGGCCCTGATGGTCGCGGTCAGCTTGATCGTTGGCTTGCTGACTTTGTACTCGATGACGAAGATCTGGTCCGGTGTCTTTTGGGGAGAACCCGAAGAAAAACCAGTACGGGAACCGCAAGGCCACGAACGACTTGGTGGACCGATATGGATGGTTCTACCAACGGCCCTTCTCGCGGTTTGGTCCTTGGCATTTTCGTTCTGGGCAGGGCCGATGTACGACTTTGCCGTACGCGCCGCAGAGGATCTGCTGTCACCGTCGTTGTATCGAGCGATCATCACCAAAGGAGGTTGAACCATGCGTCTTCGACTCCCTGGATTGCTGATTTGGCTCGTCATCTTGTGGGTTCTTCTGTGGGGAGAGTTCACTTGGGCCAATGCGATCAGCGGTCTCGTCGTCGGGTACCTGATTGTTCTCGGATCGGGTATTGGTCAGACAACAACAGTTCACCCCGATGATCGCGCCCGAATATCTCCGTTTCATTTGTTGAGGTTCCTCATCTTCGTACTGTTCAAATTGATTCAGTCGAACCTGGTTCTCGCCTGGGAGATCTTGACTCCGCGTAACAAAATCAATTCGGGGATCATCGCGATCCAGTTACGAACGGAGTCGGCCTTGTCGATGGCGGTAGTCGCCAACGTCATCACCCTCACTCCTGGGACACTGACTCTCGAGTCGAAGGGTTCTCCTGCAACTCTCTACGTCAATGTTCTTCACCTGCACGATCTGGAAAAGGTTCGTACAGATCTCTTGTACATCGAGGATCTTTCCGTGAGGGCATTCGGTTCGAGACGAGCCCGGGCGCAGATGAGCCTCTATCGCAAGGGTGTCACATCATGATCGCGGCCGCTTTCGTCTTGTTGGCTCTTGCCGGCTTCGCGTTTTTGTTCCGGCTCGTGATTGGTCCATCGGTGGCTGACAGAGTTGTCGCTCTCGACGGGTTGCTGATGGTCGTGATGTGTGGAATTCTCATCGATGTGGCTGAGGGAAGCGCGATCGTCAGTATCGACACAGTGCTCATGGTTTCTCTTGTCGCCTTCATCGGGACCGGTGTTCTGGCGCGGCTGATCGAAAGGCAGGGTGGCTGATGGACGTGGTCCAATTCATCGCTCGATTGTTGTTGCTCTTTGGGTGTTCGCTGATTCTTTTGGCTGGCATCGGTATCGTGCGCTTCGATGACGTCTATGCCCGGATGCATGCAGCAGCAAAGGCTCCAACTCTGGGAATCCTCGCTATTGCCATCGGAGTATCGATGAGCGTCCGTACGGCTGCGGCGACGTTCACTGTTCTGCTTGTCGTCGTCCTGCAACTCGTGACCGGTCCAGTGGGCACCCATCTGCTCAGTCGAGCCGTGTACCGAAAAGTTCAATCGTCAGTGGACTCGGTCGACGAACTCGGTCGTGACGAGGGTCGTTCGAGCACGTGACCGTTCTCGTGACCGGAGGAGCCGGCTACATCGGCTCGCATACCGTCCGGCACTTGCGCGGACTCGGTCAAGGTGTCGTCGTTCTCGATTCCTTGGAGCTCGGACGAGCTGACGCCGTGATCGATGCACCGGTGATCGTCGGTGACATTGCCGATACCGACCTGGTGAGCCAGGTGTGCCGCGATCATGACGTCGACCAGGTCGTACATTTCGCCGCGTACAAGAACGTGGGTGAGTCGATGCGGGATCCTGCGAAGTACTGGCGCAACAACGTGTCTGGTGCAATCGAATTCGTGCAGGCAGTGATCGAATCCGGAGTGCGACGATTCGTGTTCTCGTCGAGTTGCTCGGTGTACGGGACACCAGCTCAGGTTCCAGTAGCTGAAGACGCGCCTATTCAGCCTGAGAGTGTCTATGCGCAGACCAAGGCAATCGTGGAAGACATGTTGCGGTGGTACGCGGTGACTCACGGTCTGCGCTCGGTCAGCTTGCGGTACTTCAATGCAGCAGGAGCGAGTGCCGACGGTGCGATCGGCGAGGACTGGACGCATTCGCAGAACTTGATTCCCGTCGTGATGAAGGCTGCTCTCGGCGTTTCGGATTCTCTCGAGGTCTATGGCGACGATTATCCGACGCCGGACGGCACGTGCATCCGCGACTACATCCACGTCGAAGATCTAGCGGCTGCACATGTCAGCGCACTGGACTTCACTGCACGAACCGATGTTCCATCGACTGTTTCGGTGAATGCCGGTACCGGTCGAGGCACGAGTGTTCTCGAAGTGATCCGTCTGACCGAGGAGATCTCAGGAAGAAAAATTCCGTATCGAGTCGTCGAACGTCGCGCAGGTGATCCGATCTCGACGTATGCCGATGTGATGATGGCGTCTGAAATGCTCGGTTGGGAGGCGACGCGCTCGATGCAAGACGTCATCTCATCTGCATGGTCGTGGCATTCGAACGACCGCCAAAACTTCGCTTGATTTCTCAGAGAGTGTCCGGAAGCTGTTCCGCGATCTCCTCATATCGGTCGAGGAGGCTCTCATCGACGTCGATTCGGAGACCGCGATTTCGGATCCCGCCTCGCGGGCCCCACATCTCGTAGGCGATCGTTTCCGTTCCGGTCCAGGCCACAGCAAGAGGGCGGTAATTGGTCAAGATCAGCGAGTACGAACCTGGCTGGAGCACGGCCGAGATCCAGGGGAACTGATTGTCGATGATGAATCCGGAAGACGTCTCGATCAAGGCGTCAGTCATGCTTCTGGAAGCGCGGAAAGACTCGGCTTGGCTCCACACCGACGACACATCGTCCACGTCGTCGTTGCACGTAACCAGATTCACAGTCGGGTCAATTGGGTCGAAACCGTTGTAGAGAGCGAGGAAACTGTCGCGCAGTTGCGGTTGCGGGACACCCCAAAAGATGTCCTCGTGGATCGGGTCGTTCCAGATCTTGCGGAACGTGTATGTCCCTGCCTCGAGGACGTCGATTCGCAGTTCTTTGTAGATGTGTTGACCCGTGATGATCTTGCACTCCTCGATTCCGTTGAGATAAATTGCGCCCGGCGAACCCGCATCCGTGCCGTATTCGCTCAACACGGTGAATTCGTCCAGGTCACCTGAGAATGTGACCGAGTCGGTGACCAAGAGCTCGCCCGAGCTCGGATCGAGCGGAAATCCGACCGACACATCCAGATCGATCTTTTCACCGACACCTTCATCCGCTTCGGTCTCTGGGTCGTCGATCACAAAATCGTCTGTTTCGATCTGGACATCCGAATTCTCTAACACGGTGAAGACGAACGGCGAACCCGTGATCGAAACCCCGGTGCTCGTGACAGTGGTGGCTCCACTGTTCGTCTTGGTTCGGAGGGTGCTGTCGACGTCTTTCAGCACCCAGGTCGTGCAATTGACGAGGGTGACGGTCAGTGTCTCACCAGTGGCGAGGGCGTGGTCATCTTCATTCAGCTCACCGGTGTCACAGTCGATGGTCAGCGATGTGCGATCGGGCAATGCTGCAGAGACGGATGACGGAATTACCGTGGCGACGAGCGTCGCCCCGACGGCGACGAAGGAGATTCGTAGAGCTTGATGTGCAACCATGAAGTGAGCCTAGGCATGTACGAGGAAATTGAACAATTTATACAACCATTGAATGGATATCGATCGGTGTGGCTGCGGTCAGGACTTGAGGATCACAGGTCGTAGGTCACTACGACGGGAGCGTGATCCGACCAGCGCTCGGCATACGAGGGCGCGCGGTCCACTGCAGCGTCGACAGCTTTCTCTGCCAGTTGTGGAGTCGCGATCTGATAGTCGATTCTCCAGCCGGCGTCGTTGTCGAACGCCTTGCCGCGCCATGACCACCACGAGTACGGACCAGGTCCTTCACCACTGAGCTGTCGTGCGACATCGACCCATTTCAGTTCATCGAACATCTGGTCGAACCAGGCGCGCTCCTCAGGGAGAAAGCCGGCGCTCTTCAGATTGCCCTTCCAATTCTTGAGGTCGACCTCACGATGGGCGACGTTGAGGTCTCCAGTGAGGAGAACGTGGCGACCACTGGCGCGCAGCTCCTCCATCCGCCCGATCATTGCTTTGAAGAACGCATGTTTCTCCTTCATGCGTTCGGGTGATTCCGCATCACCGGTATGCACGTAAGCAGAGATCACAGTTAGACCCTTGCGGTCGGCTGTTGCAATGTCGGCTTGCACCCAGCGCCCGGTGAAGTCATGAGATGCATGCTTGGCGCCGATCTTCCAATCGGTGAGCGGCTTCTTGCTCACGACCGCAACCCCGGCCCGTCCTTTGTGCACGCTTTCAGCGTGGGCAACCTGCCATTGCGCACCAAATGTCTGAGTGACCAATTCTCCGACGAGGGCGTCTGGGGCACGAACTTCTTGCATCGTGATCACATCCGGTTTGCGTTCAGCGACCCACTTCTGCATACCGTTCTTCAGTGCTGCGCGGATGCCGTTGACGTTGACTGTTGCGATGGTGATGCTCACAGCATGATCGTCCCACATGGAACCGATCCAGTTCCAGATACGCGTCCCAGTGAGACACGTGCCTCGAACGCCGAGCTATTTCGCCGCTGCGTACTCGTTGAATGCAGCCAGAGCTCTGGGTCCGTACACGGTTGCTGGTCCACCATTCATCAACACGGACACCCCGATGGCTTCGGCCACCTCAGCTTGTGTCGCGTTGTTCTTGGCAGCTCCCCGTGCATGTGCCGCGATGCAGCCGTCACATCGATGGCTGACCGAGATCGCCAGTGCAATCAGCTCCTTGGTCTTGGCGTCGAGGGCTCCAGATTTCATCACGGCGCCGTGCAGTTCGGAGAATGCCTTCATCACATCAGGAATCTCGCGACGGAGATCGCGAGCAAGGGGAACGAGGGCATTCATCACGCCTGTGCCATGTGTGTGGTCGATGGCGCTCTCAGTAGGTGTCGTATCGCTCATGGGTTCGAGTCTGACCGCTGATCATTCCTGAGATAATGGACGAATGTCACAAACGAACCGCGATCTCACATTTCTCAGCGGGCCTCGCCTGCGTCGACGTGAACTGAGAACGTTGTTTCGAGTCTCACGCGAGATGCTGGGCGGCTTTCGACAACTGCATTTCGTTGGCCCATGCGTGACGGTCTTCGGCTCGGCTCGTCTACATGAGGGTGACCCGAACTACGAGTTGGCTCGCCAGATGGGATCTGCGATCAGTCGCCTCGGATTCACGGTGATGACCGGTGGCGGACCCGGAATCATGGAGGCTGCGAATCGTGGAGCCCGAGACGTCGGCGGCCAGAGCGTCGGGTGCAATATTCAGCTTCCCGAAGAACAGACACCCAATGACTATCTCGACATCAGCGTCGACTTCAAGTACTTCTTCGTGCGCAAGATGATGATGGTCAAGTATTCGTATGCCTTCGTCGTCATGCCCGGGGGTTTCGGCACCGTCGATGAACTTTTCGAAGCCCTCACTCTCATCCAAACTGCGAAGATCAACGATTTTCCTGTTGTGCTGATGGGCAGTTCGTTCTGGGGACCGTTGCGCATGCAGTTGGATCAGATGGTGGACAGCGGGATGATCCATCCCGAGGACATGGATCTGCTGTGCATCACCGATGATGTGGACGAGGCAACAGCCCACATCCAGGCGTGTGCGGTGAACAAATTCCGACTTCACTACAAGATTCGACCACTGCGGGTTCTGGGTGAAGGAAAGGTCGAAGCCGCAAAGGGTTGAGAAGTCGCAATCCATGCCATCGGTAGGCTCACAGCGTGTTGAAATTGCGGTCGCACTCAGTGGACGAGACGCGAGAGATTGCTGGTGCATTGGCTCGGGTGATCGCTGCCGATGACGTCATTTTGTTGCTCGGTGACATGGGGGCTGGCAAAACTGCGTTCGCTCAGGGTTTTGGTGAGGGACTCGGCGTCGACGAGGCCGTGACCAGTCCGACGTTCAATTTGGTACACACCTACGACACTGGACGTCTCGTGATGCATCATGCCGATCTGTACCGACTCGATCGCACGGGTGAAGTATCGGATCTTGCGCTCGCGGAACTCGACGGTGTCCTGCTCATCGAATGGGGTGAGCCAGCCTCGGGGCTGATCGGTGATCACCTCGTCGTCCATCTCGAATTTCCTGACAGAGCAACTCTCGACGAAGCCGACCGTCATCACGATGACGACGAGTCCGGAAGGATCCTGAGCATGACTCCATGTGGTCACACATGGACTCGTCGTTGGCCCAAGATCGAGGCTGCACTTCGACCATGGACGTGCAGTGGTGATGCGAAGTGATCTCGACGTGTTGATTCTCGCGATCGAAACCGCCACGGAGCGGATAGGTGTGGCACTGATCGGTTCCGATGGGATCGTCGCGTCCTTCGAAGCGACCAGAGGTCGCCATCATGCCGAGATTGTCGTTCCGGCGATCGAATTCGTCTGTCGTCACGCGGGTGTGACGGTGAATGAACTGTCTGCTGTCGCAGTCGATGTCGGACCGGGACTGTTCACTGGAATGCGTGTGGGTTTGGCCGCAAGCAAGGCAATGGCTCAGGCACTGGATGTTCCCGTGATCGGAATCACCAGTCTCGAGGTTCTTGCATTCGCATGTCGACATCGAAGCAGTGATGACGACGTCGTCGTACCCGTGGTCGATGCTCGCAAGGGCCAGGTGTTCTTCGGGTTTCATCGACCCTCGTCGAATGGTGTGCAACCCTTGGAAGATATTCGAGT
>JAULYE010000205.1:0-6403 GCA_032118015.1 Ilumatobacteraceae bacterium
CGAAGCAACTGGGGCGACTGTGTCGACCTGGATCGCACCGGGCTCGGATCACACGATTCTGCAGAAACCGAATGTGTACACCCAAACTCTCGATGGCACGCGTTTCATCGACTGGTTGCGGGCATTTCTTGCGGGTGATTCTCCACGGGATGTGATCTGCACCGATTGCGCAGGTTGATTCGATGCAGCCTGCGTGACCAGCTGTGCGTCGATGGTCCGAGTCAGCAGACGCGGTCTGCGCAAACAAAGCAGTGGGAAGTAGTCTGACCCCCAATCGAGGTGCGCCGGGACGTCTGGTCGGCAATGGAACCATGACATGACCGCGATCCTGATCACACACGCCCTTCTTGGAGCACTTCTCGTTCTGCTCGGTGATCGCATCGACCGTCGGGGATTCCTGGTCGCTGCTCTTGCTCCGCTCGTCAGTCTCATCTGGATTGGATCCAATGCTTCGTCGATCATCGATGGAGATGTCCACTCGTGGTCGTACGACTGGATTCCGCGACTCGGTCTGACGATCGACCTCCGGGTGGACGCATTGAGCCTCGTGATGCTGCTACTCGTCGCTGGCATCGGAATTCTGGTGTGCGCCTACTCGTACAGATACTTTTCGGCGTCCAAACCAGCGCTTGGTCGCCTGTCCGGACTCCTCACGCTTTTCGCTGGATCGATGACTGGTTTGGTCGTCTCCGATCACCTTCTCACGTTGTTCGTGTTCTGGGAACTGACGTCGGTGACGTCGTATCTGCTCATCGGTAACGACGACCGGAATCCCCGCGCCAGAGATGCTGCTACGTCGGCAATCCTGATCACAGGTTCTGGTGGTCTCGTACTTCTCGCCGGACTTGCGCTCCTCGGCGGACAACTCGGCACGTACCGAATAAGCGAGATCGTGACCAGCATTCCGGTCGGCTCAGTGAGTTGGGTGGCGGTCGTATTGATCCTCATCGGAGCATTCACGAAATCTGCGCAGTTTCCCTTCTCGACTTGGCTCCCCGGTGCAATGGTGGCACCGACGCCGATCAGCACGTATCTCCACGCAGCGACGATGGTCAAAGCTGGCGTCTACCTGGTGGCGCGTCTTGCACCTGCTCTTGCCGATGTATCGGTGTGGAGGCCCATCGTGTTCGCTGTCGGATCGATCACGATGGTTTTCGGGGGATGGCGAGCTCTCCGCCAAGTCGATCTCAAACTCTTGTTGGCGCATGGAACCGTGAGCCAATTGGGCTTGATGATGATCGTCGTCGGGACAGGTCACTATTCGATGGCGCAAGCAGGGATCGTCCTGCTGCTCGCACATGGAATCTTCAAGGCCGCCCTGTTCATGGTCGTCGGGATTGTCGATCATCAGACGGGCACGCGCGACGTGCGAAGGCTGACAAGGCTCGGTCCGGGTTGGCGAGCCATCGAAGTCACGACCGTCCTGGCGGCAGCATCGATGGCAGGAGTACCCCCAGCGCTCGGATTCATCGCCAAGGAGAAAATCTTGGCGGGGACGATCGACGGATCCTTTGCAGGTGCGCAGACCCTGACAGTCGTCATTGCTCTTGGCTCGGTGCTGACATTTGCGTACTCGGCGCGCTTCGTCCTCGGTGTCTTCGGTCGTCTGACATCCCACGAGGGTGGTGATGCGATTGCGTCCGCTGACCCTCCGCGAATGTCGCTGTCGGCACCTGCGATTCTTCTCGGCGTGCTCGCCCTCGCCATTGGTGTCGTGCCGCAGGTGATCGATTCACTGGCGAGAGCAGCGACACAGGCACTCCATCCCTCGTCGACACCCAAGGACGTCGAGTTGTGGGCGGGACTCAACACAGCTCTTTTCGTCTCAGCAGGAGTGATTGCTGTCGGATGTCTTTTGGCCATCTGTCGCACGTCCGTGGCTCGTCTGCAGAAACGAGTCCACGACGTCATCGAGCCTCTCCCGTCGGGTGATTCGACCTTCTGGTGGATCGTTGCTGCGGTGTTGCGGTTCGCGAAACGGACGACCCACGTCGTCCAGAGTGGCTCTCTTCCTGTGTACGTCATGGTCATCATGGGAGTTGCAACGGCGGGAACGGCAATTCCAGCTGTCAGTTCCTACGACAACTTTCCTGAATGGATCGACTCGCCGACGCAATTGGCGCCGCTGTCGTTCATCGTCATCGCAGCAATCGGCGCGACGAGAGTGAAGCGACGAATCTCCGCAGCGCTCCTGCTCGGAGCAGTCGGCTATGGCATGGCGGGACTGTATGTCCTGAATGGAGCCCCAGACCTCGCACTCACTCAGTTCGCCATCGAAACTCTGGCGACAGTCCTTTTCGTTCTCGTGCTCCGAGTTCTTCCGCAAGACTTCGACTCCGGCCAGCGGTCTCCGACACGGCGATCGATGATGCCATCTTTCCGCCTGCTGATATCAGCGGCTGTCGGTGCCGGGATCTTCATCTTTGCCCTCGTTGCCGCCGAGGCCCGAGAGTCAGTTCCTGCCGTTTCGGTGTCCGAGGAGATGCTCGAGCGCTCGGTTCCGGATGCTCATGGATCGAACGTCGTGAACGTGATTCTCGTCGACTTCAGAGGAATGGACACTCTCGGCGAAATCACGGTTCTAGCGGTTGCAGCTCTCGGAACTGCGGCATTGGCCCGCTCGGCGGGTCGACGGCGAACTGCTGGCAATTCCCGAACTGATGTCGTTCTCCGATCCGAGGTGTTGGACACGATCACACGCCTGCTCTTTGCGAGCATTGCATTGCTTGCGGTGTACTTCTTGTTCACGGGGCACAACCAGCCCGGGGGCGGATTCGTCGGCGGCCTCACGGTCGCAGCTGCGATCAGTCTGCGCTATGTCGCCGGCGGTGTCGAGGCGGTTCGCCGTTCGGTGCGAATTCCCGCGAACGTCGTCCTCGGTGGAGGACTGAGCATCTCATTGGCGACTGCCTTCATTCCTCTTGCGCTCGGTGGAACTGTTCTCGAACACGCAGTGTTCACGTGGGATGCACCCCTTCTCGGCACGATCAAGACGACGTCGGCCCTGTTCTTCGATACGGGCGTGTTCTTGGTCGTGGTCGGACTCGTTCTGATGGCGATCGAGGCATTCGGCGGGGAACCGGAATCCGATGAGGAGAAACCCAATTCGCGATTCCTCGTAGGTGAAACGACATGAGCATCGCAGTGGCACTCGTGACCGCAGTTCTCTTCGGAACTGGATCATGGTTGATGATGCAGCGGCGTTTGACGCGCATCATCATCGGAATCGGACTGCTCGGTCATGGTGCGAATCTGCTGCTCGTATCGTCCGGTGGGCCGAGTGGAGATGCTCCCATCATCTCGGGTGATGGCGTGGAGAACTACTCCGATCCGTTGCCGCAAGCATTGGCTCTGACGGCGATCGTCATCACGTTCGGAGTAACGGCGTTGCTCTTGGCGCTCGGATACCGCAGTTGGCAGATCACGAAGGACGATGTGGTTGAAGACGATGTCGAGGACAGGCGTGTCTTGCGTCGATCGAATCAGGACGGACCCGAGTCCGAGGTGGATCTGGAAGACGCGGTTCCAGTTGGGCCGGATGAAGACGGTGTGAACCGAGTCGTCGGGGAGCGAGGTGAGGGCGATGGCTCCTGATATCTCGAACTTCACGTCTTTCCTGGTTCCCTTGCCCGTGATTCTTCCTCTGGCGGGGGCTGCTCTCGGAATCTTGGGATCCAAATTCCGCTCCTTCCAGCGAGTAGTGAGTTTGGTGGCACTCGTTCTCGGCCTCGCCGTCAGCATCGCTCTCATTGTCGAAGTGGACGACAAGGGTGTCGTGGCCCAAGTTGCTGGAGGGTGGACCGCACCGCTCGGTATCGCATTCGTGATCGACAGACTGTCTGCGGTCATGCTCGTCGTGTCGAGCGTCATTCTCCTTCTCGTCATGATTTTTGCCATCGGTCAGGCTGATGAGGAACGCAAGCAGTCGTCGTTCCATCCGCTGTACCTCGTTCTCGCAGCTGGGGTTTCGGCGAGTTTCCTCACAGCTGATCTGTTCAATCTGTTCGTCGCGTTCGAGATGATGCTGGCTGCAAGTTATGTTCTGATCACTCTCGGCGGTCGAGCCGATCAGATCCGATCGGGAATGAGTTACGTCGTCATCAGCCTCATCGCATCGACGCTGTTCATCACTGTTCTCGCGTTGGTGTACATGGCAACAGGCACGGTCAACATGGCCGATCTTGCACTTCGCTTCGAGAGCCTCGATCCCGGAGTGAAAGCGGCCTTTGCCATCGCACTGCTCGTTGTCTTCGGCATCAAAGCCGGGCTTTTCCCTTTGTATTTCTGGTTGCCGGACAGCTATCCCACGGCGCCCGGCCCAGTCACTGCTGTGTTCTCCGGTCTTCTCACCAAAGTCGGCGTCTACGCGATCATTCGAACGCAAACTCTGCTCTTCGACATGCCTGACTGGATGGGGACAGTACTTCTTGTGGTGGCTGCCACGACCATGGTGTTCGGTGTTCTCGGGGCGATTGCCCAGGACGACATGAAACGCATTCTCGCGTTCCACATCATCAGCCAGATCGGCTACATGATCTTTGGTCTTGCTCTGTTCACAGTTGCAGGAATCGCAGGCGCGATCTACTACGTCGTTCACAACATCTTTGCGAAAACCGCTCTGTTCCTCGTTGCATCGCTCGTCGATCGAAGGGCAGGATCCAGTCGGTTGTCGGAAGTCGGCGGTCTCGTCCGTTCGGCACCAATCGTGGCTCTTCTCTTCACCGTGCCTGCACTCAGCCTGGCCGGTTTGCCGCCGTTCTCCGGATTCATTGGAAAGTTCTCGCTCGTCGATGCTGGTCTGACCGGTGACGTGGCCTGGATGGTTGCCATCAGTCTGGTTGTCGGTCTGCTCTCGATGTACTCGATGGCGAAGATCTGGTCGGGAGTCTTCTGGGGCGAGGCCGAAGAAAAACCTGCTCGCGAACCAGAACCGGGGGAGCGCCTGGGCGGGCCATTGTGGATGATCGTTCCGACGGTTGCCATCGTCGTGTGTTCCGTAGCGCTAGCGCTGTGGGGTGGACCCGTGTACGAGTTCATGGTGCGCGCCGCGGAGGATCTCATGGATCCGTCGATGTATCGATCGATCGTTGCCGGGGGAGGTTGAATCGTGCGTCTGCGACTTCCGGGGCTCCTGATCTGGCTCGTCATCGTCTGGATTCTGTTGTGGGGTGATCTCAGCGTTGCCAACGTGCTCAGCGGTCTCGCCGTATCGATACTGATCGTCATCGGATCGGGAATTGGATCCTCTTCGAGACCGGAACCCGCTGAGCGTGCGCGAGTCTCGCCGGTCCATCTTGTTGGGTTCGCCTTCTTCGTTCTCTTCAAGTTGGTGCAATCGAATCTCGCTCTTGCTCGAGTGGTCGTCACCCCGGGAAGCAGAATCAAATCCGGAGTTCTCGCAATCGAATTGCGCACCGATCAACCCCTCGTCATGATCACGGTGGCCAACGTGATCACCTTGACGCCGGGGACGATGACACTCGAAGCGAAAGGATCGCCGGCGACGTTGTACATCAACGTTCTGCAACTTGATGATCCCGAAGCGGTGCGTCGAGATGTTGCCGACATCGAAGCACGTGCTGTCAAGGCATTCGGCTCGCGTCGAGCCCGCAAAGAGTTGTCGCCGCCGACTGGGGGGCGTTCATGATGACTGCCGCATTCGTCATTTTGACCCTCGCTGGATTCGCGTTTCTGTATCGGCTTCTCATCGGGCCGTCTGTTGCCGACCGAGTGGTGGCTCTCGATGGACTGCTGATGGTGGTGATGTGTGGAATTCTCGTCGATGTTGCCGATGGCTCCAGCTTCGTCAGCATCGATACGGTGCTCGTGGTATCCGTCGTCGCGTTCGTCGGTACGGGAGTACTTGCACGACTCGTGGAGAGGCAAGGTGGCTGATGAACCTCATCGACGTGATTGCCCATGTCTTCCTGGTGTTCGGCTGCTCGCTGATTCTTCTCGCCGGTATCGGTATCGTGCGGTTTCGTCATGTTCTTGCACGAATGCACGCTGCCGCCAAAGCGCCGACTCTCGGCATTCTTTCGGTTGCGCTCGGAGTCGTGTTGAGCGTGCGGACAGTGGATGCGGTTTTCACCGTTCTGTTGATCGTCATGCTGCAGTTGGCGACCGCACCCGTCGGCGCCCACCTTCTCGGACGAGCGATCTATCGCAAGGTGGACGGATCCGTGGACACTGTCGACGAACTGGCGCGCGACGAGGGCCGAACGAAGCCATGACGGTTCTCGTCACCGGAGGTGCCGGATACATCGGATCGCACACTGTTCGACAATTGCGGGCAATTGGCCGCGATGTCGTCGTTCTGGATTCTCTCGAGCTTGGTCGCGCTGATTCCCTGTTCGATACCCCTCTGGTCGTTGGCGACATTGCCGATACCGAACTCGTTCGA
>JAULYE010000206.1:0-3897 GCA_032118015.1 Ilumatobacteraceae bacterium
CATCACTCATGGTTCCGTCCTGTCAGACTTCCAAGAGCTCTTGCTCTTTGCGTTGTACCGCCCGGTCGATGTGTTCCACGTGATCGTGGGTGATCTTCTCGAGTTCTTTCTCGGCTCGCTCGATGTCATCAGCGGAGAGATCTCCAGCCTTTTCCGCTGTTTCGAGATGCTTGCGGGCGTCCCGACGAACGTTGCGCACAGCGATACGTCCGTCTTCGGCCATGTTCTTGATCAGTTTCACATAATCCCGGCGACGCTCTTCGGTCAGCATCGGGAAGTTGAGTCGGATCACAACACCGTCGTTGGACGGCGACATCCCCAGGTCACTGTCGCGAATCGCCTTTTCGATCGCCGTGATCGAGCCGCGGTCGTGGGGTTTGATCACCAGCGTGCGGGCTTCAGGCACCTGAAAACCAGCCAGTTGTAGCAGCGGAACATCGGAGCCGTAGTAGTTCACCGGCAGTTTCTCGACCAGAGCCGGAGTCGCCCGACCGGTACGCACAGTGGAGAATTGGGACTGGGCGTGCTCGACGGCCTTATCCATCTTGTCAATGGCCTCGAGAAGGATGTCGTCGATCACCCAACCAGCGTACCGACGGGTTGGCCTTCCAAAACGGATCGGATGTTTCCTGGTGTGCTGACATCGAACACGACAATGGGGATTTTGTTGTCCCTGCAGAACGCGATCGCTGTCGCGTCCATGACCCGGAGCTCCTTTTCGATCACTTCTTTGTGCGAGATCCGGTCGTATCGAGTGGCTGTCGGGTCCAATTTGGGGTCTGCGGTGTATACCCCGTCGATTCCCGAGTGGGTCCCCTTCAAGATGGCCTGGGCGTCGATTTCCGCTGCACGCAGGGCGGCTGCGGTGTCAGTCGTGAAGAACGGGTTGCCTGTACCGCCCGCAAAAATCACGACTCGCCCTTTTTCCATGTGCCGCTCGGCGCGACGGCGGATGTAGGGCTCAGCGACCTTGGGCATTTCCACAGCAGTCATGACTCGGCTGAACTGCCCCACGCGCTCGAGAGCATCTTGGAGAGCGAGCCCGTTCATCACAGTCGCAATCATTCCCATGAAGTCGGCCTGAGCTTGATCCATTCCCTGACCGGCCCCCTTGAGACCCCGCCAGAAGTTGCCACCGCCGACCACGACGGCGATGTCGATGTGCAGGTTGTCCCGCACGTCCTTGATCTCAAGAGCGACCTGACGCAACACATTTGTGTCCAGTCCGAACCCGCTCTGTTCAGCGAGTGCCTCACCCGAGAGTTTGAGGATGACCCGCTTCCATTGCGGACGGTCGGACTGACGGGCAGGGGCAGCGTCAGATCCGGTCATGACCGATCAGCCGATTTCGACCTGGGCGAAACGCACGATGGAAGCACTCCCGATGACCTGCGCGACAGACAACTTGTCATCTTTGGCATACGGCTGCTCGAGCAGGCAGATGTCCTTGAAGAAACCCTGGATACGCCCTTCGACGATCTTGGGAAGAGCTGCTTCGGGCTTGCCTTCGTTCCGACTCAGAGCTTCGAGTGTGGCGCGCTCTTTGTCGACGACATCAGCCGGAACATCGGAGGCCTGGAGATACTTGGGACGGGCGAAAGCGATGTGCACCGCAATGTCGTGAGCCAGGTCCACTGAACCACCGGACATCTCCACGAGCACCGTGTTCACGCCGCGTCCGCCCTGGATGTGCTGATAGCTGTCGAGGATGTTTCCCGGTGCAGCTTCGATGCGCACAACATCGCCGAGTTCGATCTTTTCTTTGAGGGTGATCTTCAGATCCTCGAGAATCGCAGTGCGCTCTGCAACAGCAGCCTCGCCTTTGGCGACGACGAGTTGGGCGAGAGCTTCTGCCTCGCCCTTGAACTGATCACTCGCAGCGACGAAGTCCGTCTCGCACTTCAACTTGACGATCGCGCCGACGTTGCCTTCGATCAGCAATGCGACGACTCCTTGAGTGTTCTCGCGGTCATCACGCTTGGCTGATGCTGCAAGACCCTTCTCGCGCAGCCACTGCTTGGCTTCGTCCATGTCGCCATTGGTCGACTCGAGGGCCTTTTTGCAGTCCATCATCCCTGCACCGGTCGACTGGCGCAGTGTCTGAACGTCTTTGGCAGTGAACGACATGGATCAGACTCCTGGATTCGTTTCGGGGGATGCAGATGCGACTTCGTCTTCAGCAGCAGGTGCCGACTTGGCAGCGGCCAAACGTGCCTCGCGTTCTGCCTGAGCGGCAGCTGCCTGGGCACGGGCAGTCGCCTGGCTGGCAGCGAACTCAGCCTTTTCGGCTTCTGAGCGCTCCGGTGCAGCAACTGCTCCTGGATTGCGCTTGGAGGCAATGAAACGTCCTTCGATCACGGCTTCGGCGATGACCTTGGACATCAATTCATTTGCACGGATGGCGTCGTCGTTGCCCGGGATCGGGTACTGCACGAGATCGGGATCGACGTTGGTGTCGACCACGGCCACGACCGGGATGCCGAGTTTGTTGGCCTCGGTGACACCGATGTGCTCCTTTTTGGTGTCGATCACGAAGACGGCATCGGGACGCTTGGTCATGTGTCGAATACCCGTGAGGTTCTTCTGCAGTTTTCCGAGTTCACGCGACTTGAGAAGCGCTTCTTTCTTCGGCATGAGGTCGAATTCGCCTGTTGCCTGCATGTGCTCGAGCTCGAGCATCTTTTGGACGCGCTTGTGGATGGTTTCGAAGTTGGTGAGCATGCCACCGAGCCAACGCTCGTTGATGTACGGCATACCGCACTTGTCAGCGAAGTTTGCGATCGGGTCTTGAGCCTGCTGCTTGGTTCCGATGAACAGAACCGAGCCGCCCTTGGCCGAAAGATCTCGCACATAGGCGTAGGCCGTTTCGATGCGCTCAAGGGTTTGCTGGAGATCGATGATGTAGATGTCATTGCGCTCACCGAAGATGAACCGACGCATCTTGGGGTTCCAGCGGCGGGTCTGATGCCCGAAATGCACACGGGCTTCCAGCAATTGACGCATCGTGACGAGTGCCATGGAAATTCCTCCTGGTCTGCGGTTAGGGGCACCTCTCCACGCATGCCCGAGGGCACGACCGCAGGATGAGAGAGGTGCTGGTTGGATGGTCCACTTCGGACCGTCTGTCAGGCTAGCGGGAACCTCTGGTCAGCGGTCAATCTCCCGCTGAAGGCCACCGACACGCCCATGTGCGAGTCACGGTACGGCTCGCCACACGCGAACCGGGCTCGAGCACGAGACGCACGGGCGCCTTCCAGCCCAGCAGTGCTGGCTCGGGATCCATGTACGTAGCCGGACCGCCAGCAACGATGCGCCGCAGACTCAGCCGTATCGGCTCCATTGCAGCGAACCCGATCCGTTGACCAGCGACCACCGTCTGACCCGCAACGACCCACGTTTCGCCTGGAGTAACCCCGGCCTCGGTTACGGACACCGCTCCCCCGACGGTCACCAAGAATCCCTGTGATCCGGAACCACTTTCTTGCCCGGGTTCGCCTGATGGCACGGTGTTCGCAGCACTGCTTGCGATCGTGATGTAGCGCGAGCCGGCGACACTTCCCGCGAACGTCACCGTGCCCGACATCGGCGCTCGCACCGCGGCACCAGGGGACACTGCAAAGTCCACCGTGCGATGACCTGCGCAGTACGGACATGCTGGTGGATCGAATCTTTTCGTGATCACAGACGACACAGGAGGCAGCAAACAGGTACGCGTCTGGCTATCGGTCATACCCAGCGACGAGAACGAAAGCACGAGCACACCAAGGGCCATCAGCGCTGCCATATCTCGATGTGGGAAACACAGCGCCCCCTGGGGCTATCAGCGCAAAGGCAACACCGGGGAGAGCCTCGCTGTCAGATGCCGGCGGCCGACATCTGCGAACGCAACATCAGGAT
>JAULYE010000207.1:0-23052 GCA_032118015.1 Ilumatobacteraceae bacterium
AGAGCGGTGAAGCCTTCCGCCGCAAAGCGGTCTGCAACATCGCGAATGTGCGGAACGAGACCCCACCACTCCTGGATGACGATGACACCAGGGCCACCCCCATCGGCCAGATAGCCCTCGCAGGCTCCACCATTGGATGCAAAGGAGATCGTTTCGCCCATGCGTCGAACCGTAGCAACTGGTCGAGGCCAGATCCCTTACGAGTTCCCACATCATCAATTGCACCTCCGAACAACATCCCGCTGGATCGCTCCGAGGAATAGTCTGTTCGCATGACTGCACTCGAAACCCGTCCCTCGGACGCCCTTGCCAACGACCGTTCCCATGTCTTCCACTCGTGGTCGGCCCAAGGGATGATCAGCCCGATCGTCGTGGCTGGCGCTGAAGGCAGTTGGTTCTGGGACGAAGACGGGAAGCGGTATCTCGACTTCTCCAGCCAGTTGGTGAACGTCAACATCGGGCACCAGCACCCCAAACTCGTTGCTGCGATCCAGGAGCAGGCAGCGCGACTGTGCACGATTGCCCCGTTCCACGCCAACGACGCCCGCAGTGAGGCGGCTCGTCTGATCGCAGAGCGTGCCCCCGGCGACCTCGACATGGTCTTTTTCACGAATGGCGGCGCCGAAGCCATCGAGAACGCCGTCCGCATGGCTCGCCTTCACACCGGTCGACACAAACTCCTCACCACGTATCGCAGCTACCACGGAGCCACCGGCGGAGCAATCCAACTCACAGGCGACCCGCGCCGCTGGCCGAGTGAACCGGGTATACCAGGAGTCGTCAAGTTCTGGGGTCCGTACCCGTACCGCTCGGCATTCCACAGCACCACTCCACAAGAAGAGACCGAACGAGCACTCGAGCACCTGCGCAATGTCTTGATGGTCGAGGGTGCGCACACAGTTGCTGCAATTCTTCTCGAAGGCGTAGTCGGCACCAATGGAATCCTCGTTCCTCCACCGGGTTATCTCGAAGGAGTTCGAAAGATCTGTGACGAGATGGGCATCGTCCTCATCGCCGACGAGGTCATGTCCGGGTTCGGTCGCTGCGGTGAGTGGTTCGCAGTCGACAATTGGAAGGTGACACCGGATCTGATCTGCTTTGCCAAGGGTGTCAACTCGGGCTATCTGCCCCTCGGCGGTGTCATCATCAGCCGCCGTATTGCTGAAACTTTCAGGGAGCGCCAATTCCCCGGTGGTCTCACCTACAGCGGTCACCCTCTGGCGTGTGCCTCGGCTGTCGCGAGTATCAATATCTTCGAAGAAGAGGGAATCATCGATCACGCGCGGCATCTCGGCCGTGATGTGATCGGTCCTGAACTCGAAAAGCTCAAGGCCAAGCATCCAAGTATTGGTGATGTGCGCGGAATCGGTGTCTTTTGGGCGATCGAGCTCGTCAAAGATCGTTCGACACGCGAACCACTCGTACCCTTCAATCCAGCGGGTGAGGCGAATGCTCCAATGGCCGAACTCGTGAACGCGTGCAAGGCCCGAAATTTGTGGCCATTCACGCACTTCAACCGAATCCACGTCGTTCCACCACTGACGACGAGCGACGACGAAGTACGACAGGGCATCGCCATTCTCGACGAAGTCCTCGAACTAGCTGACGCCCGCTACACCGGCTGATTCAGACGGCCGACATAGCAGCCGAATCGACACAATCAAACGGAGGAAGCAGTCCTCGCCGGAGTGCGGGTTACCAATGCAACTCCGAGGAGAGCGACCGCCAAACCGGCAATTGCCAGTAGTCCGAGCCGTTCTCCGAACAGGATCGATCCCTCGATCGTGCTCAACGCGGGCGTGAGGAAGAACAGGCTGCTCACCTTCACCGTTGCCTGACGCTGGAGCAGCCAGAGCATGATCAGGATGGCAGCGAGCGAGAGAACGAGGATCGACCAAGCGAGCGACAGGATCATGCGTTTCGTGAATTCGACTTCGAACCCTTCGAAGACGAATGCGCCCATTCCGAGAACGACACCTGATGCCGCGTATTGGACAGCAGTTCCGCGCAACAAGGGAATCGACGTTCCCCGAGCCCGCAGAACAAGGGTCCCGCCCGCCATCCCGAGAACGGATACGGCCATGGCCACGAGGGCCGATGTCGTCACGACAGCATCGGAGGCTCCGAGGCGTTCCACAACGACGAGACCGACACCGACGACTCCGAGGAAAACCCCAATCCACTGCCGACGCATGAGAAGTTCGTGGAGCAACACAACTGCAAGAACGGATGTGATCACCGGGTGCAACCCAGCGATGAGGGCGGACAGTCCCGACGGCAAACCGAGATCCGCAGCTATGAAGACACCGCCGAGATAGATGGCGTGCATGCCGAGTCCGCTCACGGCGGACCATCTGGCTTGTGTACTGGTCAAACCGGGTGCTCCGGTGACGACGGCAACAACCCACAAAATTGCTGCCGCGACGACCATCCGCAGGAACAAGAACGTCAACGGGCCGGCGTCACGAGTGGCGTAGCGAGCGATGACGAACCCGGTACTCCACAACAACACGAACACCGTCGGCGCCATGGCGACCAGCGTCATCGGAGACAGAACTCGTGACAATACGCGAAGTGGGCGGGCCGCCGAAGCGACCCGCCCACCTGAAGTCTCAGACAGAGAACTGTCCTCGATCAGGCGCCACCCTCGTTGAGCGTGACCTCAATCGGGGCATAACCCTCACCCTTGATATCGATGCCGAGTTCTTCCAGCAGAGCCAGAGCCGCGGTCACGATGTCATTGGTGTACGCCTCTGCACCAGGTGCGGCGGTGAGAACCGTCGAACCTTCGAGGTTCTTCGTCTCCTGCGACAGGGTCACCGTGCGCTCCCATGCATCGGAGCTGATGATGCCTGCGCCACTCGGAGCTGGCCAGATGAGCTTGTTGACTTCGTTCATCTGCCACAACTGGTGCGATGCGCCGAGCTTGGAGCCCTTGGCAACGACCAGTTCGGCACATGCCTCAACATTTTCACGGCAGTATGCCCAGCCCTGCAACGAAGCAGCAACGAAACGCACTGCGACATCCTTGTAGGCCTCATCGCCTGCGAGTCGCTCACCCGAAGCCCAAATGGCGTCCTGCAACATGCCGACGCCCTCTTCTTCATAGCTGATGACGTTGAAGTCTTCAGGCGTGTACAACTCACCGGTGTCCGGGTTGATCGCCTCGAGAACCTGCGCGTACTCGTTGTACGTCATGGCCTCAGCTGCATCGATGTCACCGGCGAGAAGCGCAGCCATATCGAACTGCTGCTGCACGAGCGTCACATCTGCTGCCGGATCGAGGCCGGCCTTGGTCAACGCTGCGAAGATCTCGAACTCGTTGCCGAAGCCCCAGTTACCGATCTTCTTACCGGCGAAGTCTGCCGGCGAGGCGATGCCCGCATCCTTGAACGACACCTGCAGGGTTCCCGAACGCTGGAACACCTGAGCGATGTTCACGATGTCGGCACCCTGTTCACGTGACGCGAGTGCCTTGGGCACCCAGGAGATGGCGAAGTCAACCGCACCGTCAGCAAGCTGTTGCTGAGGAACGATGTCGACACCACCTTCGACGATTTCGACGTCGAGACACTGCTCGGCATAGAAGCCCTGATCCTGTGCGGCGATGTATCCGCCGAACTGAGCCTGGATGAACCACTGCAACTGCAACTTGACCGGCGTGACCTCGTCACACTCGCCTGACGGAGCATCCGTACCTGCGGGAGCTTCCGATCCAGCAGGGGCCTCGGTCGAGGTGCTTTCGCCATCGTCTCCACCGCACGCTGCTGCGGTCAGAGCGAGGACGACAGCGCCTGCTGCCAACTTCCAACTCTTGTTCCTTTTCATGTTTCTCCTCCCCTTGGGCTCATGCCCGCGGATATTCAGTCGCCACTGTAGGTCATCTGCTGACCCGTGTACGTCTGGTCGACCTTCCCGGCGTTGCAGCACCCTCCAAAACGCTGGAGACGATGTAGAACGCCAATCCCAACAGGCACGCGCCAAGGACGTATGCCCATGCCACCGAATTCTTCGAGATCGCAATATTGCTCGTGATGCGGCTACCCAAACCGTTCTGGGAGCCCCCGAAGTACTCACTCACAAAAGCGGTGATGACCGACGCCGGGGCAGCGACTTTCAATGCCGTGAACAGGAAAGGAACCGCATTGGGGACGCGGACCTTACGCAAGATCGCAAGGTCACTGGCTGCGTACGATTTCATGAGCTCGACATGTGTCGCGCTCACCTGTGTGAGCCCACGGGCCACGTTGATCAACACGATGAAATACACGACCAGCATCACCATGATGCGCCGTGGAATCTCGCTCGTGATCGAAAACATGTTGTTGAGAACTGCCACGAGAACGAAAATTGGGACAGCGTTCAAAGCAATTGCCAAAGGCGTCACGATGTCGTTGAGGATGCGAAATCGACTCAGGACGAGACTCATCAGCACTCCAAAAAGAGTGCCGGTCAATAGGCCGATGAGGGCGTTCGCTCCAGAAACTTTCGTCGCCCCCCAGATGAGGCCGAAGTTCTCCACGAACATCTGCCAGATCGTCGATGGGGCGGCCAAGAAATACGGCTTCAGATCGAGACCTTTGACAGCGAGCTCCCACAATGCGATGAAGATCGTTCCAAAGATCAGTGGCGGAATCACAGATCGAACGAAGGAGCCGAACCGAGAGCTCATCGATCCTCGATTCCCCGAGCCGTGGAATCGAGTTCCACCCCGCGCAATGCGGCACGTACTGCGCTGATACCAGAAAAGAAAGCTTTGTCATCGCGGGTCGAATCGCTGCGGTCACCCTTGATCTCGACATCGATGACTTCGGTGATACGACCCGGACGCGGTGACATCACGACGACTCGATTCGACAGATACACCGCCTCGGGGATCGAGTGGGTCACGAATACGACCGTTGTGCCAGCTTTACGACAAATCGAGAGCAACTCGCTTTGCATGTGCTCCCTGGTCATTTCATCGAGAGCACCGAAGGGCTCATCCATGAGCAGAAGTGCCGGATGCACCGCCAGAGCTCGGGCGATTGCCACTCGTTGCTGCATACCGCCCGACAACTGCCACGGATAGTGATCGGCGAAATCAGTGAGTTTGACGAGTTCGAGCATTTCGAGCGCCCGTTCGCGTCGCTTCGCAGCACTCCAGCCTTTCAACTCGAGGGGCAACTCGATGTTCTTGGCAACGGATCGCCATTCGAACAGACCCGACTGCTGAAAAGCCATTCCGTAGTCCTGATCGAGTCGCGCTTGTTTGGGTGACTTTCCATTGACGATGAGACTTCCGTCGGTCGGCTCGATGAGATTCGCGATCAAACGCAGCAGGGTCGACTTCCCGCAACCGGATGGACCGATGAGTGAGACGAATTCACCCGTCGAGATCGACAGGTCGATATCAAGCAGAGCATCGACCTGATTCCCTGCCCCCTTGTTGAAGATTTTGCTGACTCCGGTCAACTCGACGGCGCTCATGTCGATGCCTCCTTGGGGCGATTCCTCATCATGTAGATGTCGGCCAACGTCACGAATCCAGACATTGCAAGACCTAGTAGTGCGGCTCCGAAGACAGCCGTGAACACCTTGGCAGGGTCCCCAGTGGCCTCACGTGCGTATTCGATGATCAGTCGACCGATCCCACCTTTGAGACCTGTCGAGATTTCAGCAACGACGACACCGATCACAGATGACGACGCCGCAAGTTTCAACGCAGGAACGATGTATGGAATCGCCGACGGGAAGCGCAACTTGCGCAAGGTCTGCCACCACGACGCCGCGTAACTCTCCATCAACTCCACTGCGGCAGCCGGAGCCGACCGCAAACCGCGCAGTGCACCCACCGCAACAGGGAAAAACGCGAGAAATGCTCCGAGAACGGAGGCCGACAGCCACCTCGGCCATTCCCAGCCGAAGATCTCGAGTTTGCCTCCCCATGAGACAACGAGAGGAGCGAGAGCGATCAAGGGAACCGTCTGGGACACGATGAGATACGGAAGCACTCCGCGCTCGACGAAGCGGAATCGGGCCATCACGATCGAGAGTCCGAGTCCGAGCAGCGAACCAATGACGAAACCGACCAGCGCGAGACGGAACGAGAACCACGCGCCTGCGAGTACCACCGACCAGATCTTGCGATCGGACGAGCGAATCTCTGGGCGTCCGTAACGACTCAACATCTCCCAGACATGGGGCATCGCCCGATCATTGGATCGCGGCAAGATGTTCCACCCAAAGAGCCTGCCGCCCGCTTCTGGCCCGACAACCTTGTACAACTCCCACAGGACTGCAACCAGAACAAGTGACGCGACGAACATCGCTGCTCGGCGCAGTCGGCGACGCACCGTGCCGTTTCGAATCGCTGCACTGTCCCCTTCGGCCATCTGCTTCCCGTCGATTCGTCTCGTCAACTCTTGGCCAGAGTCTGTTCTGAGATGGCCGGAATGATGCGCTCTCCGTAATGCCGGAGGGTCTCGTCTTTCGCATCGTGCTGCAAGTACACGGAGAACTGATCGACTCCAAGTGAGCGCAATTCCTCGATCCGGCGGATGTGTGTCTCGATCGGACCCACGATGCAGAAGCGATCCACGATCTCATCGGGAACGAACGACGTATGCGAATTTCCTGCACGACCGTGCTCGTTGTAGTCGTAACCCTGGCGACCCTTGATGTAATCGGTCAGCGCAGCGGGAACTGAACTGTTATCGCCGTACCTCTCGACGATGTCGGCCACGTGATTACCAACCATGCCTCCGAACCAGCGGCACTGCTCGCGACCATGCGCCAGGCCTTCGGGAGTTCCATCAGTCACATATGCAGGCGCTGCGACGCAGATGGTCACGCTCTTCGGATCACGTCCTGCCTTCTCTGCCGCTTCTCGAACCGCCTTGATCGTCCACTCGGCAATGCTGATGTCGGCGAGCTGCAAAATGAAACCGTCTCCGACTTCACCAGTCAGCGCGAGAGCCTTGGGTCCGTATGCGGCCACCCACACTTCAGCTCTCGACTTTTCCGCCCATGGAAGACGTAACATCGACGACTTGTAGTCGACAGCTCGACCATTTGCGAGCTCGCGGATCACGTGGATGCTCTCACGAAGAGTCGCCATGGTTGTCGGCTTGCCGTTGGTGACGCGTACTGCAGAGTCTCCGCGCCCGATTCCGATCACGGTTCGGTTGCCGAACATTTCGTTCAACGTGGCGAACAAACTGGCTGTCACCGTCCAGTCCCTGGTGGCAGGGTTCGTCACCATCGGACCGACGATCACATTGCGCGTCTCGGCCAGAATCTGGGCAAAGATCGGGAACGGCTCCTGCCAAAGAATGTGGCTGTCAAAAGTCCAAACATGGGAAAACCCATACGTTTCAGCTTTCTTTGCGAGATCGATGACCCGTGAACTCGGGGGTGTTGTTTGCAGAACGACGCCGATGTCCATCTCTGGTCACGTGCTCGCTTTCATTGTCTTGGCTGTGTGCGACATGGGTTCTCCTTCAGTGGATCGATTACCGGTTCTGGGGGAACCCGAGATCGACTTTGCTCGTACGTGGGTCGGGCCAACGAGACGTGATCACTTTGCTGCGTGTGTAGAACTGCACGCCGTCAGGTCCGTACATGTGAAGGTCCCCGAACAAACTGTCCTTCCAACCGCCGAACGAGTAATACGACACGGGCACGGGAATGGGAACGTTGATCCCAACCATGCCGACGTTGACATCGAACTGGAACTGGCGAGCGACACCGCCATCGCGAGTGAAGATCGCCGTGCCGTTCCCGAACTGATTGTTGTTGATGAGTTCGAGACCCTCTTCGTAGGACTTGACGCGAACGACAGTCAACACCGGCCCAAAGATTTCCTCGTCGTAACAGCGCATTCCCGGCTTGGCGTTGTCGATCAGGCTCGGATTGAGGAAGAAGCCGCCTCCCGGAGCTCCTTCACGGCCGTCGACAACGACAGTCGCACCCTCTCCTTGCGCACTGTCGACGTATCCAGCGACTTTGTCACGGTGTTCACCGCTGATGAGCGGCCCCATTTCACTGCTCGGATCCGAGCCTGGGCCGACGACGACGTTCGGGATGCGATCCTTCACCTTGCCGACGAGTTCATCGGCAATCGAATCCACCGCGAGGACGACTGAGATCGCCATACAGCGCTCTCCAGCCGAACCATATGCTGCGCTCACCAGTGCATCGGCAGCCATATCAAGATCGGCATCGGGCAGAACCAACATGTGGTTCTTCGCCCCACCAAGAGCCTGGACGCGCTTGCCGTTCTTGGTTCCGGTCTCGTAGATGTACCGCGCGATCGGAGTCGAACCAACGAAACTGATCGCCGCGATATCAGGGTGATCGAGCAGTCGATCGACAGCAACCTTGTCCCCATGTACGACGTTGAACACACCGTCGGGAAGGCCGGACTTCTTCAGCAATTCAGCGATGAACATCGACGCCGACGGGTCCTTCTCCGAGGGCTTGAGAATGAACGTGTTGCCGCATGCAAGAGCGTTGGCGAACATCCACATCGGCACCATCGCTGGGAAGTTGAACGGTGTGATACCTGCGACGACGCCAAGTGGTTGGCGGATGTTGTACACATCGACACCCGACGATGCCTGCTCGGAATAACCGCCCTTGAGGAGATTGGGAATACCACATGCGAACTCGATGTTTTCGAGTCCTCGTGCGACTTCACCAAGAGCATCTGAGGTGACCTTGCCATGCTCCTTGGTCAGCAGGTCGGCGATCTCCTTACGATTTGCCGATACCAATTCGCGCATGTGGAACATGATTTCGGCGCGCCGTGAGAGGTTGGTGGCCCTCCAAGCAGGAAGGGCTTCTTTGGCGATTGCAACGGCCTTGTCGACTTCGGACACATCGGCGAAACCGACCTCTCCTTGTACCTGGCCTGTTGCGGGGTTGTAGACCTTGCCGACGCGACCAGATGTGCTGGCAACTGTGTGGCCTTCGATCCAATGATCGATCCGATACATGATGATCCTCTTCGTGACGTGCCCGGTGGGCTTGGTGGTTGGATACCGCTTGATGGCGGTGAATTTCAGACGAGGTATTGGGAGAGACCACGCTTGACGAACTGTCCGTGGCCCTTACGCCCGGTGTACTCGTCATTTTCGATCAACACCGAACCGCGTGAAAGGACAGTATCCACCTTGCCATCGATGACCCATCCCTCCCATGCGGAATGGTCCATATTCATGTGGTGCTTGTCATTGATACCGATCTTGGTCTTCGTATTCGGATCCCAGACCACCACGTCGGCATCACTTCCCGGAGCGATGATTCCCTTCTTCGGGTACATGCCGAACATGCGTGCAGGTGTGGTGCAGCACGTCTCGACCCAACGCTCCAACGACAGTTCTCCAGTGACGACACCTTGGTAGATCAACTCCATCCGGTGTTCGACTCCACCGATGCCGTTGGGGATCTTCGAGAAATCTCCGAGTCCGAGCTCTTTTTGATCCTTGAAACAGAATGGGCAGTGGTCGGTGCTGACCACCGCAAGTTCGTTCATGCGCAGCCCCTTCCACAGATCACCTTGGTGACCATGGCCCATTTGGCCGATGTGGTGAGGATCGTGGTCACGCGAGCGGATCGGAGTACTGCACACCCACTTCGAACCTTCGAAGCCAGGTTGGCCGAGGGTTTCTTCCAGAGTCATCCACAAATACTGAGGGCAGGTTTCCGCGAAAACGTTACGGCCGTGGTGCCGGGCTGCTGCCACTTCGTTCAAGGCATCGCCTGCGGACATGTGCACGATGTACAGCGGCACATTGCCAGCGACATGTGACAGCACGATTGCACGGTGTGTCGCCTCGGCCTCGAGAGGTGATGGCCGGGTGTACGAGTGATAGCGCGGATCGGTCTCTCCCCGTGCCAGCGCCTGTTGGACGAGGACGTCGATGGCGATGCCATTTTCGGCATGCATCATGATCATGGCGCCGCACTCAGCAGCGGTTTGCATGGCTCGTAAGATCTGACCGTCATCGCTGTAGAAGACGCCCGGATAAGCCATGAACAACTTGAAACTCGAGATCCCTTCGTGCTCGGTCAGGTACTTCATGTCTTTCAGGGACTGATCATCGACTCCGCCGATGATCTGGTGGAACGCATAGTCGACCGCGCATTCGCCACCGGCTTTGCGATGCCATTCCGCGAGACCCTCATGGACGTTCTCGCCATATCGCTGGACAGCCATGTCGACGATCGTCGTGACGCCGCCCCACGCTGCAGCACGAGTTCCCGTTTCGAACGTGTCCGAAGCGAACGTTCCCCCGAAGGGAAGCTCCATATGCGTGTGAACGTCGACGCCACCCGGAATCACATACTTGCCCTGTGCGTCGATGACTCGGTCACAGGACTGTTCCGCAGATGCGAACCATCCGGGCGCCCCGACCGCAGAGATGCTCTCGCCTTCGATGAGCACATCATTGGCAACGACGCCTGTGGGCGAAATCACCTTTCCGTTCTTGATCAGAATTTTCGCCATGTCCAAACCTTTCCACTCATTCCATGCTCCGAAATCGGATCATGGACTCCCCAATGTGCCTCTGTCGAACGCGTCGACTATGGCTCCACGATTTCGTCGTACGCGTCTGGTCTGCGGTCGCGGTAGAACGCCCAGCGATCACGCACTTCGTGCAGCTTCTTCATGTCCAAGTCGCGCACGATCAACTCCGCCTTGTGAGGGTCTCCTACATCACCGACGAACTTGCCTTCCGGATCGACGAAGTAACTCTGACCGTAGAAATCGTTTTCACCCAATGGCTCGATTCCTACGCGATTGATTGCTCCGACGTAGTAGATGTTGGCAACTGCCGCAGCGGGCTGTTCGACACGCCAGATGTACTCGCTCAAACCTCGGTGTGTTGCGGACGGATTGAACACGATGTGAGCCCCGTTCAAGCCGAGAGCCCGCCAGCCTTCCGGGAAATGTCGGTCGTAACAGATGTAAACGCCGACCTTGCCAACAGCGGTATCGAAGACTGGATACCCACCGTTACCGGGTTTGAAATAGAACTTCTCCCAGAAACCCTTCGTCTGCGGGATGTGCTGTTTGCGGTACTTACCCAGGTACGTTCCGTCGGCATCGATCACAGCGGCGGTGTTGTAATAAATGCCGGGCTGCGTGACTTCGTACATCGGAAGTACGAGAACCATGCCCGCTTCTTTGGCGATGCTCTGGAATCGCTTGGTCGTCGGACCATCTGGGATGTACTCGGTGTAGCCGTAATACTCGACGTCTTGAACTTGGCAGAAGTACGGCCCATAGAAGAGCTCCTGGAAGCACATCACCTGTGCACCTTGTTTGGCAGCGTCGAAGACCGCGGCCTCGTGCTTGTCGATCATCGACTCCTTGGTGCCGCTCCAGTCGGTTTGCAGCAGTGCAGCGCGAACGGTGTCTTGTGATCCAGTCATATCTCCTCTATCCAACGTGTGGTTCCTGACAGGGTAATTGACGGCATCCGTGCCGACAACGGTTCACGAGGTTTGAGAGACTCCGGTTCTGACGGATGCCCCAGCGGACACAGGGATCAGTACCCGCCACCAATTTTCGTGTGGTCCCAGGAGACGAACCTGTCGACTTCGATGGCGATACCGATTCGCTTTTTGGCCTGTGCCTCGAGAAATGGCAGGGCGATATCGCTCAGCGCACTCTCGCCGTTGTACTTGAGACCGACGGCTTTCCCGATGGCCAGGACCGCGTCGTACTCCTCGATGAACCGAGCACTTCCTACGATCTCGAGACCCTTCAACTGCTCATAGGAGCTCCCGCTCTCGATCAAGCCAGTGATCTTGGGATCGCGCCGCAAGTTGAGCACCTTTTGGCTCTTGGCGAACGTCCAGAAAGTGACCTTTCCGTCGAGCACGACGAACCACATCGCCACGAGATGCACATGCCCAGACGGGCCGATCGATGCGACGTTCAGGATTTTCTGCTCTTCGAGATAGGACGAGATTTCGTCGTCGGTCATCGTGATGGATGCGCGCTTGTTCCCCATGAACCGACCCTAGTACCGGTGCTGAAGATGGCAGTAGATCCGTTCTCGATGCGCAGGGAAGCATCGATTGGGGGGTACCGACTGGGACTGGCTATCGACTAGTGGAACCCATCCGCTACCGTTGACGACGTGGTCGCCAATCCGCCTGCTGATCTGATGCTCGAACCGGTCCTGCACGAGGTCGACAACCAGCGTTCCCGACCTCTCGGAGAATGGCTCACGACGTTCCACTTGGCCGCGGTTGTTCTCGATCCGTTCACCAATGAGAGCTCATGGATTCTCGAATCCGCTGCCCGCATTCTTCGAGCTTTCAGCGGCTCAGCTGCACGAGCATGTTTGGTCGTAACGGCAAGCGCCCAAGAAGCACAAGAATTCCTCGGTCCCATGACCCGGGAATTCCTCGTCTTTGCCGATCCTGATCGGTCCTTCGTGCGCGCTCTTGGTCTTGAATCCTTGCCAGCTTTCGCTTTCATCCGATCCGACGGAACAGTGCCCGCCGCTGCTCAAGGGTGGTCCCCGATCGAATGGCGCTCCGTTGCCAAGGCCATTGCATCTACTTCTGCGTGGACGGCGCCGACCATTCCTGCCCCCGGCGATCCCGCGCCCTTCGCTGGCACTCCCGCACTCGGCTGATCTGATCCCGACCACAGACCTCCCTGTCGAAGACGCGATCGACGAACTTCGCCGCTCGCTGCACGAATCACGCGCGGCAATTCTCGTTGCACCTCCAGGAGCCGGCAAGACGACACTCGTCCCTCTGCGGCTTCTCGACGAGGTATGGCTCGACGGACGCAAGATCGTCATGCTCGAACCGAGGCGTCTCGCAGCTCGTGCTGCGGCCCGTCGCATCTCCCAGCTCATCGGAGAAGAACCCGGTGGACTCATTGGCTATCAGACTCGCGACGAGCGGGTCATCGGATCGAGCACACGCCTCGAAATCGTGACAGAAGGAATTCTCACACGCCGGCTTCAGAACGATCCATCAATCGACAATTGCGGACTCGTGATTTTCGACGAGGTTCACGAGCGCAATCTTCCGACAGACCTCGGACTCGCCCTGTGCCTGGATGTTCGTCGCAACTTGCGCGAAGACTTGCGCATCCTCGCCATGTCGGCCACAGCGGAGGCCGAACGATTTGCGAAGGTGCTGGGATCCGACGAGCAGCCAGCTCCGATTGTGCGTAGTGATGGTCGGATGTTCGATGTCGACATCATCTGGGCTCCTCCGGCTCGTCAACAACGTCTCGACGATGCGGTCTCATCTGTCGTTCAGCGGGCCTTGCGCGAGCACGACGGAGACGTACTCGTCTTTCTGCCGGGAATCGCAGAGATCGAACGGGTTCGTCGTGCGCTCAGCGAATCTGCCATTTCGCCCAATGTCGATGTCTGGCCCCTTGCTGGTGCACTCTCTTCTGAGGACCAAGACCGCGCTCTGTCGCCATCACCTCCAGGGCGACGCCGTGTCGTATTGAGCACCGATATTGCCGAGACGAGTCTGACCGTTGACGGCATCCGCGTCGTTGTCGATGCGGGACAGGCACGAATTCCACAATTCGACACACGCTCAGGTATGACCCGACTGACCACAGTGGCTGCGTCACGCGCTTCATGTGACCAGCGCACAGGGCGCGCCGGTCGAGTGGAACCAGGAGTCGCATACCGATTGTGGAGCAAGATCGAGCACGGAACCCGACGCTCACATCTCGATCCAGAAATCGCCCACGCAGATCTCACATCCTTCGCTCTCGACATTGCTGCCTGGGGAACTCCTGCCAACGAATTGACCTTCCTCCAATCTCCCCCTCATGCGGCTTACACCCACGCCCAAGATCTCCTCGTCCAACTCGGTGCCCTCGATGCCGACAAGAGGGTGACAGAGCTCGGACGGCGGATGCTCGGCGTACCGGTACACCCCAGACTCGCCAAGATGATCGTCGCTGCCGGGCCGAACGGCCATTCATTGGCTTGTCTCCTTGCCGCTCTCATCGACGAGCGCGACATCGTGCATGGTTCTCTCGACGACAAACCCGTCGATCTCTCAGTGCGCATCGCCCTCATCACTGGGGCGTCACACGATGCCCGCACGGACCGAAGCAGTATTCAGCGTTTGCGCTCACGGGCTCAAGACCTTGCCCGACGAACTGGTCGAGCCATGGACTGGGATTCAGTGGATGGAGGATCAGAAGGTTCCCGTCGTGCCGCCGCGCTTTTGTTGTTCGCGTATCCAGATCGTGTCGCTGTTCGCCGGCAACCTGGTCAATTCCAGATGGTGAGCGGTTCAGGAGCATGGCTTCCCCGAACTGATCCATTGGCACACGCGTCCTTTTTGATCGCAACCGATCTCGATGGGAATCGCAAGTCGGCTCGTATTCGTATCGGACTCCCCATCGAAGAAGACGTCCTCATCGAAGCGATGGGGCACGAGATCCGCGAGGACCGCACCATCAAATGGGACAAAGAACGCGGAGACATCGTCGAACATGTCGTTGTCCATCTCGCAAGTATGCGAATCGCCGAGCGCAAGATTCGACCTGCTCCCTCAGAAGCAACATCTGATGCTCTCTTCGACCACTTTGCTCAACGCAGATTCGTCTCACTCCTCGGAACCGACGCCGTCCGCAACCTGACCGCTCGTGTGCAGTTCCTTCAACGTACCCTCAGCAGTGATTCCAACCTCTCGTGGCCGGACTGGAGCGACAAGCAACTCGTTTCCACGGCGCACGAATGGCTGCGGCCCTACCTCGCCGGCATGACATCACTTGTCGATGTCGAATCCTTGAACATCGGAATGCTCCTGCGATCCCATATCCCCTCTGATCTCGGACCTCGGCTCGATGAACTCGCTCCTCGGACTCTGACTCTCGCATCAGGTCGAGTCGTTTCCATCGACTATGCGCGAGCTCTCGAGGACGGAACCGCACCTGCTTTCGATGTGCGCGTCCAGGACATGTTCGGGACACGCATCCATCCAGCGATTGCTGGTGGTCGGGTACCGCTCGTCATACGACTGCTCTCCCCAGCAGACAGGCCCATCCAAGTGACGTCGGATCTTCCCGGCTTCTGGAACGGATCTTGGTCTCAAGTACGCAAAGACCTTGCCGGTCGCTATCCGAAACACCAGTGGCCGATCGACCCAGCTTCGGCAGACCCCAAACGGCTCAAGGACCGATGATGACCGACATCGCCGGTCTCTCACTTCCCGCCGTGGCCCTGTGCACCGCACTTGCAGTCATCGGTTCGAGCATTCAAGGAACCCTCGGGTTCGGTCTCGGGATGATGACGTCCCCACTGCTGGCGATGGTCGACCCATCATTCGTTCCGTCTGCGCTGATGATCTCCGTCCTTCCGCTGACATTCGGAGTTGCTTGGCGTGATCGATCGTTCATCGATCGAAGCGGATTCAAGTGGGCCCTCTTGGGTCGCTTTCCAGGTGTGTTCATAGGTCTGGTTGCTCTGGCGTACATGAGTGGCGATGCACTTGCGTATGCAGTCGCAGCCTCGGTGGCAGTCGCTGTGCTCATCTCTGTCGTCACATCGCGACGAGGACAAGTTGTCACTCTCAATGGCACGACGTTGAGTGCTGCAGGTTTCGCAAGCGGATTCATGGGGACCGTGACCTCGATCGGCGGACCACCCATGGCGCTCGTCTACAAAGATGGTGACCCGCGAGTGATGCGCGCCACCATTGCAGGATTTTTCTCGATCGGCGCCGTGATCAGCGTTGTCGGCCTCATCGCAGCGGGAGAAGTCGGCAGACACGAGATCGCCTTGACACTTGTGATTCTTCCTGGGGTGCTGGCAGGACTGCCGATTTCGCGGCGCATCGGTCCGTACCTTCCCGAGCGCCGAATGCGTCCGCTGATCCTCGTCCTGTGTTCGATCTCGGCAGTCGTTCTCACGTTGCACACAGCTCTGTGACGCGACCCCTCACACGAGCGGGAGACTGAGCGCCAAGGCTGAGACGAACTGGTACTTCACCTGGATGCAGACGTAGCGTACGCCTATGGCTGAATTCGAGTTCTCGGAAATCCTTCCTCTCGGTCCTGACGACACCCCGTACCGGAAAATTTCCGATGAAGGCATTGGCTCATTCGACACACCCCAAGGTCAGTTTCTGTCGGTGAGTCCTGAGGCCTTGACCATGATCACGCGCGAGGCGATGAGAGAAATCGCCCACTTTCTCCGCCCTGGCCACCTGCAGCAGTTGCGCAACATCCTCGATGATCCTGAGGCAAGCGACAACGACAAGTTCGTCGCTCTCGACCTACTGAAGAACGCCGCAATCTCAGCAGGTGGCGTCTTGCCGATGTGCCAGGACACCGGAACAGCGATCGTGAAAGCCAAGAAGGGCCAGTTCGTGTTCACGGGAGGTGGCGACGAACGAGCCATCGCGCGTGGCGTGTTCGATACCTACCTGACGAGCAACCTCCGGTACAGCCAGATGGCGCCATTGACCATGTACGACGAAGTGAACACCGGCAACAACTTGCCGGCCGAAATCAAAATCTCTGCAGTCGACGGCGGCGAGTACAAATTCCTGTTCATGGCCAAAGGTGGTGGCAGCGCCAACAAGAGCTACCTGTTCCAAGAGACCAAAGCTCTCCTCAATGACAAGGCTCTGTTCCCATGGCTTTTCGAAAAAATGAAGACACTCGGAACTGCTGCTTGTCCTCCGTACCACTTGGCTGTCGTCATCGGAGGAACGTCAGCTGAACACGCGGTGGAGACGGCCAAATTGGCCAGTGCTCGCTACTTGGATTCGCTTCCTTTGGAAGGAAGCCGCCTCGGCCATGGTTTCCGTGACACCGATATGGAGCAACGCATACTCAAACTCTCCCAGGAGACCGGCATCGGCGCTCAATTCGGCGGCAAGTACTTCTGCCACGATGTCCGCGTGATTCGCCTTGCGCGTCATGGTGCGTCATGTCCGGTGGCGATGGCTGTGTCGTGCTCAGCCGACCGTCAGATGTTGGGCAAGATCACGAGTAGCGGCATCTACCTCGAACAACTCGAGACGGACCCTGCGCGCTTCCTCCCCGATGTCACCGTCGAAGATCTCGACGACGCAGCGGTCGTGCACATCGATCTCAATCGTCCGATGGCAGAGATCCGTGCCGAGCTCACGAGGTACCCTGTGAAGACTCGCGTCATGCTCACCGGGCCGATGGTGGTGGCCAGAGACATCGCTCACGCGAAACTGAAAGAGCGGATCGACTCCGGCAAAGGACTTCCTGACTACATCAAGGACATGGCTGTCTATTACGCAGGTCCTGCCAAGACTCCCGATGGAATGGCGAGTGGATCATTCGGACCGACAACCGCGGGCCGTATGGACAGCTACGTCGACGAATTCCAAGCAGAGGGCGGAAGTCTCATCATGCTCGCTAAGGGAAATCGATCACGCGTCGTGACCGACGCGTGCAAGAAGCACGGCGGCTTCTACCTTGGCTCGATCGGCGGACCTGCTGCACGACTCGCACAGGACTGCATCACCAAGGTCGAAGTACTCGAGTATCCGGAACTCGGCATGGAAGCTGTGTGGAAGATCGAAGTCCAAGACTTCCCCGCATTCATCGTCGTCGATGACAAAGGCAACGACTTCTTCGATTTGGTCAACAAGCCATTTTCTGGGACACCGGTGTCGTTGCGTTGATGCGACGAACCAAGATTTGTCAGGTGTCCGGACTCAGAAGTTCCTGCAGATTCAATTCGCCATCCAACGTCTGACCACCACGTTCCAGAAAACGCTCCATGGCTCGACGGGCGGACGGTTCGCCAAGAGTTGCATTGAATTCACCTGCTTCGAGCAGAAGATCGCTTTCCATGTTTCTCTCCGTCAGGAGTACCGATCGTTTTGCTGCAGCTACAGCATGTGTGGGAAAAGACGAGATACGGCGAGCAAGGTCATCGACGAATGGCCACAGATCGTCGGGATGGAGTGCGCGATTCACCCAACCCCACGACTCTGCGGTCACGGCATCGACATCCATACATCCCAGAATCACCTCCATCGCACGTGAGCGCCCGATGAGTCGCGCCAGACGCTGAGTTCCACTACCGCCAGGAATGATGCCCAGCCCCACCTCGGGCTGATTGAAGATGGCCCCGGACTGAACGGCGGTCGATCGCGCCGCAAAACGCATATCGCAACTCGACACGAACTCGCTTCCACCTCCTGCGACCCGACCCTCGATCACAGCGATCGTCGCCTTGGGCATCGTTCGCAATGTTTCGCACATCCGATGGAACGCGTTGAGTTCCGTCGGTGTCCGTCGATCGGCGGGAAAGGAAAGAATCGCCTGAACATCGAAATGGGCAATGAAGAAGTCCGGAACAGCAGACGACAAAATGACGACCCGCACCTCGTCGTCTTGGGCAAGTCGTTTTACTATCGACGCAGTCTCGAGGAACAATTCGACCGTGAAGAGATTCACAGGAGGACTGTCGAAGACGACTCGACCCACTCCTCGATCGACTGAGACCTTCACGGACATATCGAGATCCTGATCGGTCAGCCAACCAAGGACGCAACGGTTGCGCGCGTCTGCGCTACCTCGTCAGGAGTTCCGCCGAATTCGACAGCAGCAAAGTCCGTGACGCCGATTTCCGCCAACGAGCCGATGCGATCGCGCACTTCCTCAGCCGAACCGACGATGGCAATGTCCGCCGGCCCCGAAACTCCTTCACGATCGAGCATTGCTCGATAGCTCGGCAGCTGGCCATAGACGACGAACACCTTCGCCGCTCTTTCCTGTGCCGCTGCAGTGTCCTTGGTGACACAGACAGGAAGGGCTGCGATGACGCGCGTTGCGTCTCGACCAGTTGCCTCAGCTGCAGCCTTCAATGTCGGGATGGTATGGCTCTGCAGAGTCTGTGGCCCCGTGCACCACGTCAATGTTCCATCTGCCAGAGCGGCGGTGACTTTCAACATCTGCTCACCGAGGGCAGCAATGACCACACTGGGTCGTGTGCCCCCAGGGACCGATACTGCCCCATTGACGCGGAACTCCTCGCCAGCATGGGCCACAGGCTGGCCTTCCAGGAGAGGCATCATCACTTCCAGGTATTCGCGCATGTGACGCACCGGCTTATCGAAGCTCATTCCCCACATCGCTTCGACGACCATTTTGTGACTCAGCCCGATTCCCAAGCACAACCGACCATTCGATGCAGCGTTCACTGTCAAGGCCTGTTGAGCCATCATCATCGGATGTCGCGGGTACGTAGGAACCACGCTCGTACCGAGTTCGATGCGATCGACTTCACGTCCGACAACTGCAAGGGCGGTCAAAGCATCGTGGCCGAAGATCTGCGGAAGCCAGAAGCTCGCAAAGCCTTGGGCTTGTGCTGCTTTGGCCTCCGCCACCATGGTGTCGATGGTTCCGTCGTTTGAAGCTCCACTGAAAATTCCGATGCGCATGGTCGCACCGTAATCCCCTCAGGGTTCCTGTCCGTCATCCGAATGCGTGGCTCACGCCAAACTGACGAGATCCAGCCACTCAGAACCGAAATAGTCCACCTGCCCGTCGGGCATCAACAGAACTTTCGTGGGCTTGAGTTTTTCGACGAATTCGGTGTCATGGCTGACGAAGATGATCGTCCCTTTCCATGTCGACAAGGCATTAGCAACCGCCTCACGGCTAGGTGGGTCGAGGTTGTTCGTCGGCTCGTCGAGAAGGAGCAGGTTGTTGCGTCCGACCATCAGCATCGCAAGCGCCAGTTTCGTCTTCTCGCCTCCCGACAGCGTGCCAGCGGGTTGATGCACCTTGTCACCCGAAAGCCCGAACATTCCAAGGAGTCCGCGCAGGTTCGTCTCCGTGAGAGTGCTTTTCGGGGGCACACTCCGTCGCATGTTCTCGAGAAGTGATCGATCTGTTTCCAGATTGTCGTGTTCCTGGGCGTAGTACCCGGTCTGCACCTGATGACCGGGGGTGAAGTCGCCGAGATCTGCCCGGGTTTCACCCGCCAGTATTCGCAGCAGGCTCGTCTTCCCCGCTCCGTTCAAACCCAGAACGAGGAGACGCTCGCCCCGTCCGATGTCGAAGCTCACGTCCTCGAAAACTGGTGGGCCGCCATATCCCTTGCAGAGATGCTCAGCCGTCATTGCAGTCTCACCACAAGGAGGAGGATCCGGGAAGCGAACGGTGATCTGACGCTGAGCATTGGGCGCAGTCACCTTGGAGTCCTGTAAGCGATCGATGCGCTTTTCGATGCTGTGAGCCATCGAAGCCTTTGTTGCCTTCGCGCCGAAGCGATCGACCACGGACTGGAGTCGATCGATTTCCTTTTGCTGCAACAAAGCCTTTTTGGCCTGACGCTGTTCATCTTCGAGGCGAGCCCTGCGGTACTGGCTGAAGGTGCCGCGGTATTCGACGATGTGACCAGTCGCATCCTCACCTTCACGATCGAGATGAAGGACGCGGGTGATCGCCTCATCGAGAAGATCGAGGTCGTGGCTGATCACCAGCAGAGCACCGCGATACTGCCTGAGGAACTGCAAGAGCCATGTCTTGGCATCGATGTCGAGGTGGTTCGTGGGTTCATCGAGCAAGAGAACATCGCTGCCCGCGAACAGGATGCGGGCAAGTTCGACACGACGCCGCTCACCTCCAGAAAGTACGCCGACTGGCAAATTCAACCGATCATCTGCAAGACCGAGACCGGCGGCGATACTGCGCGCCTCGCTCTCGGCTGCGTACCCACCTTTGAGCGAGAACTCCTCCTCGGCTCGGCTGTAACGGGCCACGTTGCGATCACTCGCTTCTTCCTCCATTGCGATACGAAGCTTTTCGATGCGGAGCAGATCGTCATCGATGTTTCTTCCCGACAAGACATGCGAGATCGCCGTTCGTCCGTCGTAGACACCGGCAATGCGCGGATCCTGCGGCAGATATCCGAATCCACCTTTACGAACGATCTTGCCAGCAATCGACTGAGTCTCGCCGCCAAGGACTTTGAACAAACTGGTCTTACCTGCACCGTTACGCCCAACGAGACCCACTTTGTCCCTGGACATGATCGAGAACGACGCACCGTCGACGACGAGACGCCCACCGATTTCAACGGAGAGTGATTGAGCCTGCAGCATGACGACGTCTCAGAGACTCAGGCGATGCCCAATTGAAATGGGGTGCTCATCGACACCGCACTCAACTGCTGGTCTTTTTGTCGATCGTTGGCGGCCTGTCGTCCAAGGTGGAGTCATTGAGGAACTCCGATGGGAGGCACTCCCCCGCCTGCCCGTCGGGAGCCTGGCCCAACACTTCAGCAATGGTGTCGATCAAGAACTGTTCACCGTCTTCTGTTGGATGAATACCGTCCCGCCAGAGCATTCCCGGATTCTTCGAGAGACGTCGCCAGTCGATCAACCACAGGTTCTGACGCTCGCCAACTTGTTCGATCACGACACGATTGACTTCCGAGAGGTTCTTGTTGTGCTCGCTCGCTGTCAGAACGATCACGGGTCGAGGAGCTAGTTGATCCAAGATTTCGATCATCGCAGCCCGATACTCGTCCTGGACTCCTCGATAATTCGTGCCGAGGAAAACAACTGCGGCATCGAAACCTTGAGGCAGCTTTCGTTTGACGACCCGAACTCCGAGATCGACGAATCGACCGACTTCAGCTTCGACTGCGACGCTCCAACCGAGCGGATTGAGCGTCCGACAAGCCAAGTCTCCGTATCTCGTGGCCATCGAAGCCAGGATCGAGTCACCGATCATCAACAGGCGCGGTCCCTCGGCAGCATCGCCCACTTTCTCAGCACGACCTCCAACGATCGGCGGATCCAATGAAACATCTCCATACCCAGGGGGCGAAGTCGGCGGCTGAACCAGGGCGCGAATGCCGGGCACAGTTCCCAATGGTCCGATGATGACATTGGAGTCCGACGCGCCCTGACTTCCACACGCTGCAATCACCAGAGAACCGACAACGAGTACTGCTGCGGTCGAGAGTGCTCGAGCCGGTAGGCCTCTCGACGAGTCCCGGTGTCTCAGCGAGCGTCGGATCACGTGAACCACGATACGCCCTCCATCCTGCGAAGTGCGCTCACCCGTTTTGTGATCAGGTCGTTTTCGTCTCACCCTGCTGACGAATGGCCTGCAACTCACCGTGGATCTGGCTCAGCAGCGCCACTTCTGTCGGAGGTGGTGTCGGCTCGGCTCCTGTCGCTCTGTTGTACAACTTGAGAAGGATGAAAAGAACGAAAGCGATCGACAAAAAGGTGACAGCAACCGTCAAGAAGGCTCCGAAACGAATCTGGGCATCGTTGATGGTCAAGACGAGAGCTGTATCGAAATTCGGTTCACCGAACGGGATCGCCACCAGCGGCATGATGACGTTCTCCACCAAAGCGGTCACGAGTCCGGCGAATGAGCCGCCAAGAACGAATCCGATGGCGATGGCCAACAGATTCCCTCTGTTGATGAACGTCCGGAATTCCGCCAACAACGAGATCTGCCGAATTTTCCTCATGTGCTTCACCTTTCTCATCGCGCCAAACGGATTCGTCTGACCGGATCGAACAGACCGAACCGTCGGCAGATTAGGCGCACCGTACATCCTCGGGCCGCCATCGATAGTTGCACCTGATCTGACTCGCATGCGATTACCCTCATTGCGATGGGCAAGTCCGTCCCGCCGGAATTCGTCGACGCAACACCTTCTCCCACTGCGTCTGTTCCTGATCTCCTCCTCGATCAAATCGATGCATTGCGAGTGCTTCGTGCGCCCGATGAACAGCAAAAGGATCTCCTCCTTGAACAGATCGGTGCTCACGGCACAGTCGAGAAAGAGATCGTGCGCGAACTGTCAGCGATTCGACCGTTGCAGCACCCCGACAGATTCGAAGAGGCGCATCGGATGATGATGCGCAGCATCGAGGTACTCGATCGCAATGGTTCACGATCTGCCCAAATTCATGGACTGGCATTTCTGAGGCCGATTGCCCAGTGGTTGGTCCAGCAGGCAAACCGCTGGATCGTACGAAGTCATCTCAACCGACTGCTGAATCGGATCGGGGGAATCTACGAACGGCGTGAAGCAA
>JAULYE010000208.1:0-31360 GCA_032118015.1 Ilumatobacteraceae bacterium
CGAACTCCTGACGCGCCTGCGTTGGTCATCGTCGACTGGCAGACCGCCAATGAAGGTCTGGGGATGGTCGATGTGGCGTACATGATCGCCGGCAGCTTCACGCCCGAGCGGAGGCGAGATGTCGAACGGTCACTTGTGGAGTCCTATCTCACAAAAGTGCGTGCTGCTGGTGTGCAGTACAGCGACGAGGACTGTTGGCGTGATTATCGGTTCGGGTCGCTGTGGGGATTGATCATCACGGTGCTTGCTACATCAATGGCTGCACAAACCGAACGCGGGGACAATCTCTTCGTGATGATGGCAACACAACACGGCTATCAGGCACTGGACCATCAGGCGCTGGAACTGCTTCAGTGATCGGGTGTCGGATCAGAGTTCGTATACATATATATGCGTGTCGTGGGGTATGTGCGTGTCGTGGGCGCGTGTCCACGGGACACGATGAAGAAGAGTTTCAGAAAAGTGAGGGATGACATGAGTGGTGATGTGACGGTCGAATTCGATCCGGATGCCTTGCGGGAGAAGTACCGTTTCGAACGCGACAAGCGTTTGCATGAAAGCGGAAATGACCAGTACATAGAGATCGCAGGCGAGTACGCGCAGTACCTCGACGATCCCTACATGTCGTCGATTCAGCGGTCGCCCCGATTCGACGAAGTGGATATCGCCGTGATCGGCGGTGGATTCGGCGGACTTCTTGCTGGTGCTCGTCTGCGTCAAGCCGGATTCGACGACATCTGCATGATCGAAAAAGGCGGTGATTTCGGCGGAACCTGGTACTGGAATCGATATCCGGGTGCCGCCTGCGACGTCGAGTCGTACATCTACCTCCCTCTTCTCGAAGAGGTGGGATACGTTCCCACTCAGAAGTATTCGGGCGCTCCGGAAATCCTGGCTCACAGCCAAGCAATTGCCCGTCACTTCGACCTGTATCGCAATGCTTGTTTGCAGACCGAAGTCACCGAACTGCGTTGGAACGAGTCCGCTCGGCGTTGGGTGGTTCACACGAACCGTGGGGATGAGTTGATGGCCCGGTTCGTCGTCATGGCAAATGGACCGCTGCACAGACCCAAATTGCCGGGAATACCCGGGATCGAGTCGTTCCGGGGGCACACCTTCCACACGAGCCGCTGGGATTACGATTACACGGGCGGAACGTCCGAAGGCGGACTCACGAGGCTCGCCGACAAGAGGGTCGGCATCATCGGTACGGGAGCGACGGCTGTTCAGTGCGTTCCGCATCTCGGCGCGAATGCAGAGACACTCCATGTGTTCCAGCGCACGCCGTCATCGATCGACGTTCGCAACAATCGTCCGACAGATCCTGAGTGGGTTGCCTCGCTGGAACCCGGATGGCAAAAGGAGAGGATGGACAACTTCAATGCCCTGGTGAGCGGTGGCTTCGCCGAGGTCGACCTGGTCAGTGACGGCTGGACCGACATCATCGGCAACCTTCTCATCCGTCTGCGGAGAGAAGCCAATCCTGATCTGTCAGCAGAGGGGTTGGCGCGCAATCTCGAATTGGCGGACTTCGAGAAGATGGAGCAGATTCGCGACAGGATCGAGAACATCGTCGCTGATCCGAGCACGGCTGAAGCGTTGAAGCCGTGGTACCGCCAGTTTTGCAAGCGCCCGTGCTTCCACGATGAATATCTCCAGACCTTCAATCGACCCAATGTCCATCTCATCGATACCGATGGGCGAGGGGTGGAACGAATCACTGAGCGTGGCGTTGTAGCCAATGGGATCGAGTACGAACTCGATTGTTTGATCTATGCAACGGGATTCGAAGTGGGAACTGATTACACCCGTCGAGCTGGATACGAGGTCTATGGAGTCGATGGACGGTCATTGACCGAGCACTGGTCCGATGGAGCTCGAACACTGCACGGATTCCACAGTCACGGTTTCCCGAATTGCTTCATCGTCAGCAATGTCCAGTCCGGGTTCACGGTCAACTATCCACACATGCTCGAAGAACAGGGACGTCATCTTTCGTATCTCTTGCGTCGGCTGACCGACGACGGCGTCACTCGTGTCGAGGTGTCCGAAGAGTCGGAGCAATGGTGGGTGGATCGAATCCTGTCGCTGTCCCAGAACAACATCAAGTTCCTCGAAGCGTGTACCCCCGGCTACTACAACAACGAAGGTCGGCCAGCAGCGCGCAGCGTGCAAAGTGGGAGCTATGGCGCCGGTCCCGTGGCATTCGTTCAGGTGTTGGAGAGCTGGCGCGCTCAGGACCAGTTGAAAGGTCTCGAAGTGTCTGCATAGACGCGTATAAAGCGTTACAGGGGGGCTGTATCGGGGGCTGTGCAGGCGTGGAGTCGTTTCCCCGTGATGCTGTGACACACTTGAACCATGCATTTTTCAACCCCCACAAAGTTCATGCGCTCGACGGTACGCGCCGTCGTCGTCTTCGGACTGATTGCTGTCGGTGTCAGTTGTTCCGACGGTGATTCCACTCCAGCGGATTCGGTCGGTAGTGAGTCGACGGTTGTCGACTCGAATGCTGGTTCCTATGAAGCGACGATTCGTCGAACCGACGACGGTGTCCCGCACATCATCGCTGATGACCTACGCGGGGTGTTCTTCGGGCAGGGCTATGCCAGTGCGCAGGATCATGGCTGTTCGCTGGCCGATCAGATGCTCAAGGTGCAGAGCCGGCGTGCCGCCGCACTCGGACCTGGAACGAACAACGCCAACGTCGACAGCGACTTTGCTTGGTTGGCGATCGGAATCGACCGTTTGGCTCGCGCCGACTACGCAGCAGTTCCTGCTGACATCACCGAACAATTCGAAGCGTTCGCTGCGGGATGGAATATTCACCTCGAGGCCGTAGGCACCGAGGGTATGCCCGGATGGTGCAAGGGCGAGGATTGGGTGACTCCGATCACCGGAGAAGATCTCTACGCATATGCCCGATCGATCGCGCTCAATGCATCGTCGTCGAGACTTGCTTCATATATCGCGAAAGCTCAGCCCCCAGAGCCCGTTGACAAAGGTATTCCGACCGTCGGCATGAACTCGGCGACCACCACGATCGCCAGTAATGGATGGGCTGTCGGCCGGGACCTGGTCGAAGGTGGACAGGGCGCGATTCTCGTTGCCAACCCTCACTTCCCCTGGGAAGGCGAACTGCGATTCTGGGAAGTTCATCTGACAGTCCCGGGAGAGTTGGATATCTATGGCGCCAACCTGACAGGTGTTCCGGGAATCGGTATCGGATTCACGAGCGAATTCGCATGGACCCACACGGTTTCTGCCGGAGCGCGCTTCACCGCATACACGTTGAATCTCGATCCCAACAATTCGACGTGGTACTTCGTGGATGGCGAGCTCGTGGAAATGAGTGAGCAGGATTTCGAGATCGAAGTTCGCTTTCCTGATGGCTCGACGAACACACAGACTCGCACGATGTACTCCAGCGAATACGGACCAATTCTCGACTTCCCTGGTGTGGGCTGGTCCGATACATCAGTCATCACCTATCGAGATGCGAATCTCGAAAACGACGAGTTCATCCTGCAGTACGCAGACATGGCTCGTGCCGGGTCGTTCGACGAATTCGTCGAAGCGCATCGCGAACACCAGGGAGTTCCCTTGTTCAACACCATCGCTGTCAGCAAGGACGGTCGTGCGTGGTACGCCGACACCTCGGCGACTCCGAATCTGTCTGCAGAGGCAGAAGCTGCCTACCGCTCCGAACTAGCAGCAGGAGGACTCACAGCCATCGCTCGTCAAAGTGGCGCCGTGCTTCTCGACGGCTCGAACAGCGTGTTCCGCTGGGAAGAGCAAGAAGGATCTCGCGACCCGGGTCTCGTACCGTGGGACGAGTTGCCTCAGTCCGAGCGCAGCGACTTCGTCTTCAATGCCAATGACAGTTTCTGGGTCAACAACGGCTCCGAAGTCACGAGTGGCGAGTATTCGATTCTCCACGGCGAACAAGACACTGCCCGTTCACCACGCACACGGGAGAACGTCCGCATCCTCACAGATACGTCAGAGACGGGCTTTGCCGGTGTCGATGGCAAGTTCTCGGCCGAGGAATTGCGTGATGCGGCTCTTGGCAACACGAGCTATACAGCGTGGATGTTCCGCGAGGCACTCGTGGAGCGTTGTCGTGCCTCGGGTCCAGTGGAGTTGACACCGGTTCTCGGGAACGATGGCGTCGAAGTACTTCCGGCAGCAACGATCGATCTCGCCAGTGCATGTGACGTTCTTTCACAGTGGGATGGAACGTTCAATCTCGATGCTGCGGGTGCGCCATTGTTCAGGGAGTGGCTCGGACAGTTCCCAATTTCAGCATTCGGTGATGCTGGGGATCTCTTCGCAGAAGCATTCGATGCTGCTGATCCGGCGAACACCCCGAGTGGACTTGCTCCATCGACTGGTGCGAATGATCCAGTCATTGTCAATCTTGCTCGAGCAGTGCACATTCTGCGAACGGCAGGATTCGATGAGTCCGGCACCTTGGGCGAGATGCAGTTCTCCGCCCGCTCGGCGACACGGATTCCGATCCATGGCGGTCTTGCCACTGATGGTGTTGCCAACATCGTCAGTTGGGGCGGTCTCGGTTCCACAACGGAGCCCGTACCGACTCGCGGTGATCGCGTCGCACCAGGAAGCTCTCTGACGAGTGATGGCTACCCGATCAACTACGGGACGAGCTTCATCATGGTGGTCGATTTCACCAGTGGTTCGCCTGAGGCTTGGGCATTCCTCACGTATTCGAACACCGGTGATCGAACCTCGCCGTTGTTCGATGCCCAGATGCAGGCTTTCAGTGACAAGGAATGGCGCAGCGTGATCTTCGATCAGGACGAAATCGAAGAGGTAGCTGAGTCGATCACCGTCAGCGGCTGATTGTGACAGCTGGTTTTCCGGTCAGTCTTCGGGCTGGCCGGAAAACACCGGCTTCAAGGTGAGCTCTGGCTCGTCGCTTTCGAGTCGGGCGAGCCGATACTTGTTCTCGAACAACGCAACCATCTCTCCGTCGCTGCGATACAGAATGCGAATTCCTCCAACAGAACGCAGGCGCTCAGCGCTCTCCTTATCAGTGATGCGCATGGCCTGATACGGAGCCGAGAGAATTTCGGCTGGGGCTCCGAACTCGCTCTGCAAGCGGTGAGCAAAGACATCGAACTGAAGGACGCCAACCGCCGCCAGAACCGGATCGGTGTCGCCGAAATCCAAGTCCCGCAAGATCTGAACGACTCCCTCTTCATCGAGTTGTTCGAGGCCCCGACGGAACTGCTTGATCTTGCTGCGATCGATTGGTCGTGCAGTTGCAAAAACTTCCGGCGCAAATTTCGGTAAAGCAGGAAACTCGATCTTCTTGCCGACGTACAAGGTGTCGCCAATGTGGATGTCTCCCGCATTGACCAGCCCGATGATGTCCCCCGGAAAAGCCTCCTCGATCGTTTGTCGATCACTACCGAAAGCTGTCGTTGCATATTTCGTGCCGACTTGACGATCGGTTCGAAAACATGTGACGTCCATTCCTCGCTCGAACTGTCCCGAGCACACGCGGGCGAAAGCAAGGCGATCGCGGTGATTCGGATCCATATTGGCCTGGATCTTGAACACGAAAGCGGAAAAGGAATTGTCGAGATCCCGTTCGACACCGCTGACGTCGCGTCGGGGGAGTGGAGGTGGTGCTAGTTCTGCAACCGCATCGAGAAGGGCACGCACGCCGAAATTGGTCAATGCCGAACCGACGAACACAGGTGTGCTCTTGCCCGCCAAAAACGAAGGCACATCGACGGTTGCTCCGATCGCATCGAGGAGGGAGCACGATTCCATCGCCGTCGTCCACGCTGCGCCTTCTTCAGTTGCTGCACGATCGGCGTCGATGATTTCTTCCGGAGCAGCTGCAGCGCCGCGAGCGGTTCGCGTGTACTTGGTGAAAACCCCGGTGCGCCGGTCGATGGTTCCGCGAAAATCTCCAGGGATACCGACGGGCCACGTTGCTGGAGTCGCACGAAGACCGATTTGCTGTTCCACCTCGTCGAGAAGTTCGAGTGGGTCACGGCCTGGTCGGTCGAATTTGTTGAAGAAGGTGAGCACAGGAAGTCGACGTGCACGGCACACCTGGAACAACTTCAACGTCTGGGATTCGATACCTTTGGCCGTGTCGAGAACCATGATCACGGCATCGACCGCCGCGAGCACGCGGTAGGTGTCTTCGCTGAAATCTTTGTGTCCTGGGGTGTCGAGAAGATTGAACACACAGTCCCCATAAGGAAATTGGAGGACTGTCGACGAGATGGAGATCCCACGCTGCTTTTCCATCTCCATCCAGTCCGAAGTTGCAGATCGCTGCCCCTGTCGAGCTCGAACCGATCCGGCTTCTTGCACGGCACCTGCATAGAGAAGGAACTTCTCCGTCAAACTTGTCTTGCCGGCGTCTGGATGACTGATGATGGCAAAAGTTCGCCTCCGCTGGGCCTCGTGAAGAAGTGACCCGTTCGAACTCATTGCGTGACAAGAGTATCGGGACGATCGAAGCGAGCGCGAAATGCGTCATTAGGATTGCTCCGATATGAGTCGCCCTTCAGAGTCATTTCCAACACGACGTGTCGGGCTTCTCGCCTACGGGGCCATCGGCCACGAGCACAATCTTGCGGTCCAGAATTCGCCAGGACTCGAGTTGTCAGCTGTCTGCGATGTGAATCAGGACCGTCTTGCGGCCGCTCGAACATTGGCTCCGAATGCTCAGGTCTTCACTGATGCCACGGAGATGCTCGATTCGGGAGCGTTGGATCTGGTGGTCGTTTCGACTCCTCCCAATACTCATTATGAATGGGCCAAAGCGGCTCTGCTTCGGGATCTTGATGTCGTTCTCGAAAAGCCGATGGCACTGACAGCAGAGCAGTGCGACGAACTCATGACGCTCGCAGTCGAGCGCGAGAAGTTGCTGGTGGTGTATCAGAATCGCCGATACGACGCAGACTTCGTGACGCTACGCAGACTCATCAGGGAGGGTGTTGTCGGCGAGGTTTTCCATATCGACACATTTGTCGGCGGATATTCGCGTCCGTGCGATTACTGGCACTCCGATGCCGCAATCTCTGGCGGGGCAATCTTCGACTGGGGAAGTCACTTTCTCGACCAAGTCCTGTCGCTGATCGTCGATGAGGTGGCGCATGTCAGCGCGCAGAACCACAAGCGCCAGTGGATGCACGCCACCAATGCCGATCATGCCCAGGTCACTTTGACATTCGTAAATGGCAAGCAGGCGACGTTCACTCATTCCGACCTTGCAGCAGCTCGTCGTCCCAAGTTCTACGTTTTGGGAACTGAGGGAGCAATCGTGGGGGACTGGAACCCCGCTGCCGAGCCGGCAGTTGCGGATCTTCCTGCAATCTTGACAGTCTTCACATCGGATGGTTCACGACGACATGTCGATCTCGACGCAGTTGAGCCGTTCGGCTTTCATCGGTCCATTGTCGAGTATCTCGTGCATGCACGACCCATGGAGGTCACGGCAGCTCAGTCGCGCGACGTTGTCGCAGTGATGGAGGCAGCCGAAGAGTCAGCGCGCAACAATGCTTTTCCTGTTGTCCCCAACCTCATCAGTCGCCGCTCGATGCAGAGCGCCGGCCTCGATCCTTCGACGAACAGGTGACCATCCGCTGGGGTTTCCTCGGAGCCGGGTACGTGGCATCGAGGGCGATGGCTCCTGCTGTTCACGAGGCCGCAGGAGCAACTCTGCAGGGTGTGGCAAGTCGTGATGACACCCGTTCACGGATCCTCGAACCTGCTGTCGTCTTCGATTCGTACGAGAGTCTGATTCAGTCTCCTGAGATCGACGCTGTGTACATCAGCCTCACCAACAGCCAGCACTGCCATTGGGTCATTGAGGCTGTGAACGCCGGAAAGAACGTCCTGTGTGAGAAACCGTTGGCATTGAATGCAGATGAGGTGGGCCTCATCCATGATGCAGCGACGCGTGTCGGACGATCAGTTGTCGAGGCTGTCTGGGTGCGATGGCACCCGCGATTCAGGCGCTTCACCGACATCGTTCGTTCAGGTGTGCTCGGAGACGAGTTGCACATGCGCTCGGCATTCACGTTCACATCGGACATGGTGGAGAATTATCGACTCGCACCCGAGATGGGAGGCGGAGCGTTGCTCGACGTCGGGTGCTATCAGGTGCACACGTGGCTGGCCACCTTCGGTTCGGAGATCGATGTTCGGGATCTCGAAACGGACCGTGTTATCGGGCCGACAGGTGTCGATCTCACGACAAGTGCTCGGGCAACTGTCGGACCACACGCATCTGCAGACATGACGTGTTCGTTCATCGAGGCCTCCGTTCAGGAACTCGCCGCGCAGGGGTTCAGTACGGACGTTGCGATGGTGGATGGAGAGGCATTCACCACATGGCGCGAGCCGAGCTCGCTGCGGGTGGGCAACACTGTCGAGACGTTCGCAGAGGTCGATGCGTTCACACTGATGGTGGAACAAGTCAGTCGACAGTTCGCGGGCGAGGAGCCAGCATTGTTCGATCCCAGTGAGTCGTTTCGGGCAGCACAGATCCTCGATCAGATCTCTCGCAATTGACGCAGGTAGTCGATCGCGCTTGATGTTCAGAGTTGATCAAGATGTGGCGGCCCGCTGAGGTGTCGCCTCCACATCGATCCACACTGAGGTATGCCCTACGCCATTGCGAGCCAGATTTCAGTCCTCATCATTGGCGCCATCACCGCCGCAATTGTCGAGCCAGTGCGAGTGGTGGCTCAAGATCAGGCACCGCCCTGCCCGGCGTATGTGATCGAGGGCAGTATCGGTACGGCACCGCTGGACGGCTCGGACTCTCGACGTACGGCATCGGTGTACGTGCACACGACAGGTCAGCCCTTGCCCAATCGCCAGGTCGTCGCCACATTTTCGGATCCATCCGGGTCGGCGATCGGCGAACCTGCAATCTTGGTGACCGACGCCGGAGGACGAGCCGAAGTGGACGTTCCGCCCACCGCAGAAAGCGTCAACTTCGTCGGGGAGTCCCCGAATTCTCCAGGGTGCGCCGGAGATGGAGACTCCGACCCGCGAGTGCTGCTGGAAATCGTGCCCGTCATCGGACCCGCAGCGGATTTGCCCGACGGGGCTCCCGTTGCTGATGGTCCCGATGAGGTTCTGGCCAAGACGGGCCCGGTCTCCGATGTGATCGCCCTCGCATCGCTCCTCCTGCTGGCTTTCGGAGCGGCTGTTGGGACCGGTCGGGGTCGGCGACGGGCACTTTCAGCGCAGACTCGTGGGGTGAAATAGGCAATCGCTCGCTAGGCTCACATACCTATGTCGAAGAAGACGAAGAAGCGCAAAGCCCGGCTCCGCCGGTCGAAGGCCAACCATGGCAAGCGACCGAATATGGGTCGAGGCTGACCTTTCTCATTCGACTACCCGGAGGTCTTTCTCATTTCGAGGGGTGACCCCACTGTGTTGGCGAGACCCATGAGGTTGAGAGAACTTCAGATTTCGGGCGGTCCGTCGTCCTGGGAGTCCATCGGTTTCATCGTTCGCAGGATCGAAGCCGATTCTGAGCCAAGCTCACTGACCATCGCCGTTCCTGATGTGGTGCTGCGATTCGAGGGCAATTCCGAGAGTGCCTCTCGTTTGACCGGTTGGACGTTCGCCGACGACGACGCCGTTTCGAATGTTCGATCGACGGAAATCGATGGCATTGCGACCACGATTGTTTCTGGAGGTGCTGCGCCTACGTCAGATGAACACCGACTCGACATCGTCGGGCTTGACCATGTGGTGGTGATGACGGGCTCCTTGGAGCGGACATCTGATGCCATCGCTGACACAGTTGGTGAACCATCGCGACGGGTGCGCGATGCCGGCCACGGTGTTCGTCAGGGTTTTCACCGAGCTGGCTCGGTCATTCTGGAAGTCGTCGAGAGGCCCGACCTGGCATCGACGACATCTGCCACTTTGTGGGGCGTGGTGTTCGTTGTTCGGGATCTTGACGCAGTCGTCGAATGGCTCGGACCCGATGTCATCTCGTCGCCGCGCGATGCCGTGCAGGATGGGCGTCGAATCGCAACCATTCGCAACGATGTCGGACTCGGAGTTCCTGTAGCGCTCATGACTCCGCATCAGCGGGCGTGACGTGGTGGACATGGCGCTACAAAGATTGGTGTTTCACCAGCCCTCGTCTTCTCGACGTTGCTGGAGATAGGCAATACCAACTTCGCATTCTTCGTTGAGTGCACACCAGTTGCACACCGATGAAGCGCGTCTGCTTGCAAGTTCTCCTGCGTACTTCAATTCGACAGCACGCACAAGACCGTCTCTGAGCCGACGAGCGGTTGTCTCAAGAGTTGCTGCCGTGATGTCCTCTTGATGGATATCTGCGGAATCGAGGTAATAGCTCGCCACTTTGCGCGGGGCCATACCGAGCGCAAGGAAGTCGATTAGTGCATACAAACGAAGGTCGTCGTAATGGGATCCGGTTGCGCGACCGGTCTTCAGATCGATGATGACCTTGTCAGGAGGTCGACCTAGTGCCAGGTCGACTTTTCCGCTGACGCGCACCCGCCCCTTGGCAAGATTCAAGGTCAAGCTTGCTTCTACTGCGGGAATCCATGTTCGTTTGATGGGTGGGAAGCACTCGGTGAAACGTGTGAACAGAGCGCTGCATTCTCCGATCAACTCGGCTCGACTGAATTCGTCCAGGGTCGCCAGGAACAGACCGATCGACTTGTTCGCATCGTTGCTCAGACGAGCGATCGACTCCTCGACGAGATCGGTGGGAGGCATTGGCTGGCGGAGATTGATCGAGACTTCGATGGCTTTGTGCACCACCGTGCCGCGACAGTTGGCAAGGTTCCACTCGAAATCTCCAGAACCATCGAGGAAATACGCCTCACACGAGTGGATATTGGTGAGGGCCTGCTTGTTGATGTGGAGCCGCGTCTCGTAGCTCGAGCCATCGGGCAAGACGGCATCGAAGGGGGTCAGCGCTGCCTCGAGGTCGGCTCGGATCGAGGCGGCCAGATCAGGATCGATCTCGACTCGCTCATCGGAGCGCCCGAGGAGATCAATGACCCGCTGTTGGGCTGGGTTGTAGCCGCTATCCACCAGATCGACTGTACGGGCTGGCAGAAGTCTCTGAGGGGACTCGGGTCCCTTCACTGGGGCTCCTCTCTGCCACACCCCAGCGCGACACTCGATTAGTCATGGAAGCCAGCACCACCGAATTCGCCGCCACTGCCCGCATGTTGGGCCGAGAGCTTCGTCGTCGCGGTTTGATTGCGCCCGGGTTTCGCTGCCCCCCGCGGATCGTCGGAGTCGACCGCAGTCTCAGACGCTGGGAGGGAGGGGCCACGATTTCGGTGCGGGTCAAGGGCCGGCCGCTCACGGCAGTGGTTGCTGACATGATCGAAGGAGCCGTGGTGACGAACCGGTTGCAGTCGCCACGCGCCGATCGTCTACGGGCCGAATTGTGGGAAGCGGCTGAGCCCATGTTGTCTGCGGTGTCTGTTCCACGGCCCTCGAGTCATGCACGCAAGGTCGCCTGACCAAGGCCGCTCGTGGTCGCGTTGAGGCCCAGGGTTCCCTCATGTCCGCCCATCGGTCGAGACCTCATCAGGATGGGCCAAAGCCCTGTGGGTGATCGCCAAGACAGTGCGCTCGAAGACGTCAGGTGAGTACTGCGCCTCGAACAAGGCCTTACCTGCGTTCGATAGAGCAGATGCAGTCGTTTGATCATTGAGAACATCGATGACGCATCGGGCGAAATCGTGGGGGGTGTCAGCGATCAGGGCTGTTGTGCCATGTTCGACATCGATACCTTCAGCCCCCACTGTTGTCGATACGACAGGTACGCCATACGAAAGAGCTTCCAAGAGTTTGATGCGCGTACCACTCCCATAGTGCACGGGGACGATCACAGCTGAAGCATCTCGCAGAAGAGTGTTGGTGTCCTCGAACGTTCCGATCACTTGGACACCCCGACCAAGGTCGGTGTGGAAAAAGGTGTCACTGTTCACCCCGGCAATCATCAATTGTGCATCGGGAACTTCACTGCGGACGAGATCCCAGCAGGTGTCGAGAAACCAATGCGTTCCTTGCCGATTCGGTCGGTAGCTCATGACTCCGATGACAACGACTTTGGATTCGCGCACTGACGGGCGAGTCTGCGCGGATCGTCTCGACGGATAGGTATTTGGCAGAACCTCGACTCTGCAGGGAGCGTGAAGTCTCGCGGAATCGATGGATGAGCACACCAAGGCTGCTTGGGCAGTTCGCAGAACCCGATTTCTTCGAAACCGAATCCTGCGTCCGAAGAGCTTGCGGCGTAGAGGAGATTTTTCGCTGTTTTTGGCAATGATTTGATCCTCGAGATCGTCGAGATCGACGACGAGGGAGCCTTCGAGAGTGGCAGGAAGGGCCCGAGACGCGATTGGTCCGAGTTTGAAGACCCAAACGAGGTCAGAAGATCGAACGATGTCTGCAAGGTCGGGTTGCAGGGGGTGGAGTGTCAAAGCCTCGAACATCGGAGAGATGTAGCTCACAAAGTTGATGACTCGTCGAGTTATGCGAGGTCGTGGCTGGGCAGCAAAGGCCATGGGGTCATGGTGGAAGTGCACATCGAGATCGAGACAGAACTGGCGTGCAAGATCGACCATACGTGAATCGCGTTCTGAACAGATCACGACAACATCGAATTCCGTCGCGAGACTCTGGATGGTGCAGGCAATGCGAATGGGGCTACCGCCCATTCCCGGTACGGGGGCAAATTGAGTGAGTACGACACACCTTTTTCGGTGCCCTGCTCTGACCGGTGGAGCGATCGAGCGACTCTCGGCTTTCAAGCAGAGCCCACAATCTGTTGGTCTGGCCTAGTGAGAGTGCGTAGGACGTTCCACACGTCATGTGCTGTGTCGGCAGCGGTCGTGATCACATGCTCCCGGCGGAGTGTTTCTTCGAGTGCGAAGAGAGCCTCAGAGTCTCCGAAGAGGTGATTGATCACTCTTTTCCACGCTTCTCGGTCCCGAGGATCGAGAAGCGGGCACAAGTCCTTTGCTGCTTCAGGCATGCTGCTCACATTCGATGTGATGCACACCTTGCCGGCGTTCAGAGATTCAGTGATTGGATACCCCCAGCCTTCGTACAACGAGGGGTACACGGTGAAACGACAATTCCGGTACATCCAGGCCAACTCTGAATCACTTGGACTCTCGACGAAGTGCACCACCTCACCCAGACCACGCGTGTGACGAAGACGGGACATCGTCTCAGTGTTGATCCAGCCAGAGGAACCAGCGATGACAAGATGAGGTACCGCATTGTTTGAGGATTCGTTCTGAAACATCTCCCAGACATCGAGGAGGAGATGGTGGTTCTTGCGTATTTCGATCGTGCCCACGCAAAGAACGAAGTCGCAACCTTCTTTGAGCGAGGACGGCGGAACTGGGGTCACTGTGTGAACACTAGAAGCCATGCGAATGACCGAGATATTCGGAATCTTCAGGGCGTGTTCGAGTGCAAAGTGTTCGATGTCCGACTTGGTGTTGTTTGAGTTCGCCAACAAAGCGTCGGAGTCGGTGAGTGCCTGGAGAAGAGTGGACACGTGACTTGAGGGATCTCGATTCACGAATTGGGGTTGAACGATGGGAATGATGTCGTGCATGAAGCGAGCAATTGCTGCTTGTGATTGGCGAGCTCTCAGCGAGACCTCACGCTGATTCTCTTCGGTGTTCGTCGATACCCATAGTCCGAACAGGCACACAACATCATCTGGTGACCAGTTTTTCGAAAGACACGTTCGGCGGAACGACACGCAGTCTTTGATCAACAGGAGAAGGTTCTTTCCTGTTGCGACAGCTTGCCTCACTGCATCTCGCAGTGAGGAACCTGAGGCCCTGAGAGACACTCGGGTTTGCTCGAATGCTGTCGAGCGCCTCCTCGAACGGGGTGATGACGATTCGGAATGCAAGCGCGATGACGACCGTCGTACTGGTTTGCCATCGGTCAGTTCATGATTGCGGCGTTCGAGGTCGCTCAGGGGAACCGCAACGATGCGATGAAGGCGTTGGTCGAATCGGAAGAATTTCACATTGGCCTGTGTGGTCAACGCAAAGGAAAGTTCCAAGATGAATCGCGGAACCCCCATCGGCCGGGCCCTTTGACCATTCATGACGGCGGAGACATCAACCCACACGGTCCGCACAGCCACACAGTGGATATTAGGTGTTTGATGGACTCGATCTTGGAGGTGGACGTCGTGTGTCAGCGAGTCGTTGCAACCTCTGACGAGCCCAACTGGATCAATGAGTTGATTCTTTGCGCAGGGTCGCCTGACCTAGGCACAGCGCAGTCGCGTAGCCTGCGGGGAGGCCCGGGTGGCGGAATTGGCAGACGCGGGGGGCTTAAACCCCCCTTCCCCCCAGGGGGAGTGTGGGTTCGAACCCCACCCCGGGCACTGCAGGTGGAGCACGGCGTGCGACCTCGAGCTCACTTGCCGGTAGCGACGAGACGGGCGATGCGTGGGTCGTCTGGATCCAGAAGAGATGCGAGGCGCTCTGCCGCCACCTCTCGGTCGAGCGCGCCGGCGGCAGCCATCTCGTCGATGTCGACCCAATCCCTCGATCGGTCGAACAGAGCCTTGAACACGGCCAGATCTTCGGCGCTGAGGACGTTGACGTGGCTGCCAGCAAACGGCACCCTTCGGGTTCGCGTCGCCACCTGCGCCGAGAGAACGAACACGTTCACATCGATGTCACGTGTCCCACGTGGTTCCTCGGTTGCGAAGGCTAGAGCGAGTGCGCCGCCGAGCGCCCAGTCGATTCCACTGTCATCCAGCGCCGCGGCGATGACGAGGACACGATCGACGAGCGAGGTCATCGCGTCACCACCGCGCCGAAAGCCCCTTTACGTCAAATGACACCAACATTCGGCGGCCAACGCGAATGACGCGCATGCCGTCCAAGGTCCCACCTCGGGCTTCCTCGTATGCTGCCGTTCGACCGACGACGAGGAGCCGGGCGGCTGTCTCAATGTTGACTGCTGTTCTCTTCATGACGAGACCAGTCGTCCGCCACGCACAATGGCCAACCGTTGTCGGACGATGCCCCGGGGGGCGCACAGAACGCGCACAGCCCGAAAATTGTCCGCCCCGTGATGCCACACCTGATCTGAATTTGGATGGTTTGGGAGCAGGTTGTACAGCAACTACGGACGTACGCACTGCTGCACTGTCCTCTTCCAAGCAATGCTGAGTTTTCAAGATCTCTGGTCTGACGCAGGTCCTCGTGAGATGACCGCCCGCTCCCACCGACTCAACAACTATTACTCAGTTATGAATCGATTCGAGCGAGCCTTGAGATGGTCGATGAGTTACTCCGGCGCTGCACTGCGCTAATTCTCCATCTCTCAGAGTTGTCGTCCTGGGTCCGGACGACAGCGTGTGAACTCGTCAATTCAGTCAGTGCCGCTGCGATGTCCACGATGTCCAGGTTGCTGATGAGTTCATCAATAGTTGTTGCGCCGTGCCGCGCCAAATATCGGTACACCATCCGTGCATCTGGAGATACGTCGACAATCGCCATGCTTCCCTGCGAAATTGCCGATCGATGAAGCGACCTAATCACAGAGAACGACACGGCTCGCGCGCTGAACGCACGACGCACATCAGAAGCTACATCTAACGTGTGGTCAAAATCTCCGACATGATCTCCATCATGAAGAGTTGCCAATCTCCTGTCAGAGGCAATGAGCTCGATGGAACCCTTTTCGACCAACAACAGTCGGTCTGATGGATCACCCTCAACAAACAGAATCTCACCTGGCTGATACGTCTCGGTCACCAGACGTGAGGCCAGGATCTCGAGTTCGTCGACAGGCAGGTCGACAAATGTGGGCACCGAGCTCAACATCGTGATGACGTCGTCAGCTCCGCGGGAGCGAGCCCACAATGGGCCCCAGTGACGGCCACCCTTTGCCAACTCTTCGAGTGAGCCCTGTTCGACGATCTGATCCGAAAGCAACACACTCACCATGTCGCCAGGCTCGAGCCGTTCGAGATCAATTGTGGATACCAGGACCCCGCGGTTGGCGAACGAAGATCGCATAATTGACCACAATTCAGCCGCCATCATTCGATCCAACTGGGCGGTTGGATCATCGATAATGACGACTGCTGAGGAGGAAACGATGGCACGAGCAATCTCGATACGCGCACGAACATCGCGCGACAGCGTCAGTGAAGAAAGATCAGTGTCGAGACCTTCAGAGAACGTGTCTGAATGAAGAGCAACCTGGTGAAGAGCGGCAAGCACTACTTCGGGATCGATCAAGCGACCAAGTGCAATATTGTCGAAGAGACTAGACGCAGCAATGTACGGGTCTGCCGAGACGATGGAAATTTTCGACTGAAGCGTGACGAGGTCCATTGAAAACACGTCGACACCTTCAATCAAGACTGAGCCGGCCTTTAGGTCGTCGAATCCTGAAGCAGCCATGAGCACTGCATGACGTACTGACTGGCGTCCCCCTACGATTACGTGCCACTTCTCGCTATCGACCGAAAGGTCAATACTTCGACATCCGTGAGAACCATCAGCAGGGGCGAAGTCAACCCCCGACATGTGAAAGAGAGGGTGGCCCGCCTCACGATCAGGGGCATCACCTAATCGAGCGTTGACCTCACTACGGCGTTCCCCATGATCCAGTACTCGCTGCAGGCGCCGCATATGAGGGGCTGCCTCCTGCATCTCAACGACTACGCCGGGAATGGCAGCGATCGAATCACCCATCGCTCGAACGTAGAGAATAATTGCTGTTGCCTCGCCGACCGCAAGGTCACCGCGAGCGAAGCCAATCACAACGATTGCGATGAGAGCACCAATTTGACCCACGACGAGTGCTGAGAAAGAAAAGGATTCCTGCGTAGCTGCAATCGAATTTTTCATTTTCTTCGATGCATTGGCGATGACGGCGAATTGACGCCGCTGAATGGCCTCTGCTCCAGCGCTACGAGCAGCTTCAATATGACTGACTGCATCATCGGCCACCTCGCTCAATCGAGTTTTGTTGTCGAGAAGATCGTGAACCTGCGCCGACCACCTAGGTGAGCTGAGTCGCCTCACAAACTCGAAAATGATGAGCACTATCAGCGCCAACACACCAATCTGCCAATCCAACCAAAACACAATGATTGCGCTGAAAATCAAATTGGAAATTGATGGCAATCCCTTTGTAAGAAACCCATAGATCGCACTTTGTACTTGATCGATGTAGCTCGTACATCGGCTCACCATGCTGGTTCGAGCGAGAGTCCCTGATTCCACGATCGTTGTATTGTGGATTTGGGCAAAAACCTTGTCCTGCATCCGTCGAGCGCTACGAAACGTCGATGCGAGAGCAATCTGAACAGTAGTGAATTTCAGAAGTGCAACCAGTGCGATCACAGCTGTCAACACCAGAGCGCCCTCAACGAATTGTCCCCGGCGTACTTCACGACGCTGGGACACTGCATCCTCATCCACTGCAAGCAAAATCACAATGTCATTGAAAGCCTGCCTGCTTGCAAGTGTCTCATCGCCAATGAGAACCCGCTCCACTTCTGCGCGATCGAGTGTCTGGTCCTCATTGAACGCTAGGAAAATCTTCTGGCGTTCGGACGCCTGTTCTCCCAGGTCGCCGATCAAGCGTTGAGAAAGCCCGTCCGATAAATCGTACGTCATTCCAGCAGGGAAGAAGGCCGCAAGATATTCGTCACTACGCGATGCGGCCGCCATCACGGACGAGCTCGTCATTCCAGATACGACTGCCTTCGCGTCCAGATCCTGATAGTTCTCAAGCACCAGACGAACATTGTCTGATCTCTGCAGCCATTCTCTCGTCAGTGCATCAGACACATCGTCTTGCCGAGATCCCATGAGCGCAATATCGAGAAGGCGACCTGTCAGTAAGGGGAGCGCGGCCATGGCGAGGAAAAGCAACAAAGAAAGAAGCGCCCCGACAAACACCATCCATCGCTGTCCGACCGAATAGGGCCACGATGCACGAAAGAGAAAGGAGACAGTGGTATTCCGGTTACTCAATTGACCGGCTGGGGCAGAGGCATCCATCGCCCCTTTTACGTTATCCCTGGCCCCGCTCCACCCTTGCGGTCGCTCAAGACAGCCGATCACAGAAAAGTGCCTCTAAGGGGATCTCTCTTGGACACGAAGTCTTCAATAGAGCACCGGGTGCATCGCCGTAGGTCCCCGTATCTGGAATCAGAGCAAATCCCCGGACCTGAATCACGAATTTTCCCGGATTCCAAACGTGAACAATCAGGTCGCCATAGTGCTTGGCGGGGTCGGCTTTGACTAAATTGACGGCGCTCAGGAGTTTTCTTCTTTTTTGTCTTTTGCTCAAACCCTGACATGGCGGACTTCAACTCCTCCAACTGCACTTTCATCACAATCAGGAGGCGTTTCACATGACCAAGATCATCTCTGTCCACTCGTTCCGAGGTGGAACCGGCAAGAGCAACACCAGTGCGAATGTTTCAGCGCAACTCGCCGCTTCAGGTAAACGAGTTGCGGTCATCGACACTGATGTGCAGTCCCCTGGAATCCATGTTCTGTTCGGTTTTGACGAGAACATTCCCGGCAACTCTTTGAACGATTTTCTCTACGGATCGTGCGCCATAGTTGATGCAGCCCACGATGTATCGGACCGTGTGTCGTCGTCTGCGGGCGGATTGGCCGAAGGTGGCCGTTTGTGGTTGATCCCCTCGAGCATGAAAGCCGGTGATATCGCCAAGGTGCTTCGTCAGGGCTATGACGTTGAGTTGCTGAATGAGGGCTTCCGATCACTGGTCAAGGATCTGGAACTGGATGTATTGATCATCGATACGCACCCTGGACTGAATGAAGAGACACTGCTGTCGATCACCATTAGCGACATCTTGCTTCTCATCCTGCGGCCGGACAAGCAGGACTTCCAAGGCACTGCGGTAACGGTCGATATTGCTCGCCGATTAGAGGTTCCAGAACTTTTGCTACTCGTGAACAAGGTTCCAAGCACTGCTGATCGTGATGCGGTAGCAGCCGATGTTGCCGCTGCCTACAACTCTGAAGTGGCTGGTGTGTTGCCCTTGAGTGAAGACATGGTCTCTAACGCCTCTGGAGGGTTGTTCAGCCTGACAAATCCTGATCATGTGTGGTCGCAGACCTTGGCTAGTGTCGCCCGCCGACTCGGCGCCTAAGGGTCTGCCTTCATGACCGTCCTCGAAGCTCCGCCTACGGAACCAGTTTCCGACGTCTCTTCCGAACAATCTCCTGACGTCACAGCCCAACCAGCTCGACAACGTTTCCGGCTGGGGATGCGATGGAAACTACTTGGCGCTTTTGGTGTCGGATTCACTGCCGTCTTTATTGTGGTGGCTTTGATACTGCTGAGCTGGTTCACCGGCGAAGCCGACCGCAACCTACGCGAAACCCTTAGCAGTGTGGCTGTCGGCGGCGCCGAGACCATCAACGTCGACTCATTGCCTGACCTAATCAGCGACATCCCCACTCGGGACGCAATTGCTGACGCCCTTGGCGAACTGTACCCAACGAACGCCGGTCTGTTATCGGGTACCCCGATGACTGAGGAGACCTCTCAGCTTTTCCCAGTTGACGAACGGTTCTGGGCGCTGGTCGACCCGCTGGTGAACATCCGTCGCACCAATCCGGAGGCATCGCCATACCTGTACGCGTTCGATGGCAACGGCGAACTTGCCTACGTCGCAACTTGGGGGGCTCGCGGGATGCCCACCTCTGATGATTCCCCGGGGGCTGGAGCTCCCTACCTGATTGCTGTCAAGGATGTCGGCCTCGAGGCATTGCCGTTCATGTTGGCAGGACTTGAGACAACTACCGAACAACCTGGTTCTTACACCGATGAGTTCGGCGAATGGATCTCGGTCTACACACCCGTTACGAATAGCAGTGGAGAAGTCGTTGGTGGACTTGGCGTCGACTACTACTACACATACGTTTCAGAGGTTCGCGGACAAGTGCTCACCACACTGCTCTGGGTATTCGGTCCGTCGTACCTCATCCTGATGGGTGTTGTTGTCTGGCTATCAGGCTGGCTGACGCGTCGCCTCGGTCGGTTATCGAACGCCTCACGACTGGTCGCCGATGGTGACTACGAAGTTGACCTGACGAGTGCAACTGAAGGTCGGTTCGCCGATGAGATGACTGATTTGGCTGACGTCTTCAAGGTGATGGTGGCCAAGATCGGTATCCGAGAGCGATCTCTGAACAAACAGGTTCAAGTACTCAAGGTTGAGATCGACGAACAACGTCGACAGCAAGCCGTCAATGAAATCGTCGATTCCGACTTCTTCACTGCTTTAACCACCAAGGCAGCCGCCATGCGGAAGAAGGCTGACCTCAAGAGAGATGCTGAGGAACCTCAAACGTCTGTTGGCCCCGATGGCGACTGATAATGACAATGGAGAATCAGATGCAATCGATGATCTGATCCGTTCAGCCGGTATCAGGCGTCGTCCGGTCGTAGCGACCAGCGATGCAGACAGCGACCCTTTGAATGATCTGGTCTCCGGCAGTCGCTTGATGAACAGTGCTGAGCCGTCTGACAACGCACTTCAGGTGAAGAAATGGACTCGGGCAATTGGAGTCGCCGTTGCTGCACTTGCTATGGCCGGACTGCTCGCCGACTCAGTTGCTGCGTCGCAACTATTGGCCGACAGCGGACCAAGGGCGCTCGTCGTGGTCTGGCCACTTGGCGGCTTTGGCATGTTGGCGGTAGCCGCACTATTGATGAAGTACGTCGACCGCTTTGCCCGGTTGTCGATTTTGGTTGTGTTGTGCGTTGGCTATGCCGTTGCCTTCGTAGTCGCGTTGGTTTTGTTTGCCACACCGCTACCGCGATCGGTGCCAGCAGGGCTGGTATGGCTTCTGACGGACCAGCTCATGTTCTTGCTGCCGTTGGTGATCTGGTCCCTGGCAGGGGACGTCTTCACTGCGGGCCAAGCCACGAATGTCTTCCCGCGGATTTCTCGGTGGATGTACATTGGTCACCTCGTAGGCCCCGCTGTTGCGATCTCCTCACCATGGTGGCTCGAGCCCCTCGACCTAGATCTCACCTGGATACTGGTCATTCCGCCAATCGCCTGCGTGGCAGTCGCAGTCTTTTTGCCAAGGGCCCTTCGGGGATCATCTGCCTCGGCTGGACATGGCAAGTCAATGTCAATTGTCGCGGCACTTCGGGATACCACCGGTCTCATTAAAGACCTTCCGGCGTTCTCGTGGATGTTCAAGGCGTCCTTGGTCATCATGCTGGCCGGAGCTCTGCTCGAGTTCTCCAGTTTCAATGTTTTGACGCAACGGTTCACTTCGGCAGGATCCCTGCAGAGTCTCTATGCCGGGGCGACCCTGACAATTTTTGTGGCATCGTGGCTGATCCAGCGATACGTGACTCCCAAGGTGCTGAATCAACGGGGCGTCAGTATTGGTTTGGTCGTGCTGCCAATTGCGACCACTGCCGGAGCCGTCGTCCTCGTCATAGGTGGTGCGCTCGCGAATGTGGTGGTGTCACTTATCGGTTTGTTGCTGTGGCGTGTCGTGCGTTGGAGCCTTGATGCCAGTGCCCGCCAAACCGCCATGGCGACATTGCCAGACGGGCAACGTACTCGGGCGTCGTTTCTCATCGACCTGTTGCCACTCGCATTGGGCTTCATATTTTTTGCTCCGCTTGCGGTGATTGGGCTATCTCTCGATCTGTTGTGGTTCGTGCCGGTCATTGCGTTGCTGTTCTCGACACTGGGGATAGTGGCCAGTCGGCACATTGTGGACACTTGGGATACCACGCAGTTGTCGTATCGGCTGAAGCGCCGTCGCCGCATGGGATGAGGCCGCGTTCTTACAGATTGAGCGGCCAACGATCCACGAACACATCGAGGTCGGCCTGCGCACCAGCGAGTCTTTGCACAAGAGGGTGGTCTCGTGGGATCTGGTAATGGTCGATGAGATATGCCGCGACGAATCGACTGGTGACGTCATGGCCGATTCCAGGCGACTCGACTACTGGCCGCAAAGTCAGATCGGGTGTCCAGTGCAACCAAACCGGGTCCCAATTCATGGGCGCCCACTCCAGCGACATCGGTTTCCACCTGATGTCATCAATTCCCCCATTGACGCGCCAGCGTCGACCGCCAACAGGCTCGACATAGTCGATATTGAGTTGCACCGAACGCGGGCGACGGCCGAGCGGAAGTTCGTAACCTGCACCGAGCATTGCAGGCCCACCATCCTTGAGTATCTGTGGCAGGGCAAGCCAATAATGGATCTTCGCTAGCGGGTTTTCATTGACTGTCATGGAGCGACAGTGCTCCTCGATCGACACAAACTGCGCTACTCCACATCGCCGGACAAGATTCGATTCAAAGAGGGCGACCCCAATGGGCTCGTCGTTCACAAAAATCAGCCACTGGTGCACCACAACACCTTCACGGCGACCCGGTAAGGACGCATCAATAGCAATGTCTTCAAGGGTGTGTCGATATTGGGGAAAGTGCCGACGAAAAATGGATTGCATGGCGGCCACTTCATCTGCAGGGGCACCATCAACCACGTCAACCACTTCGACGCTCTCTCCTGAAGCTGCCTCCCATCGGCCCACCCGACGCCCGCCCCCGCTGGCGGCGACTACTTCGTCCATTGTCACAATGATCAGCGAAATATCACGGAGACGAACGTCGGCGTCGCCACCAAGCCAATAGTCCGGAATCTGGGGCGAAGACAGCGGAGACATTTTCACCAAAAGCTGTTCGGTACGCCTCATCGAAGTCAGGAGAACCAACGCCGAAAGTCGATGCGATTGACTTTGACCGATTGGCAGGCATTTCATGTCGGTTTGCCATCTGGCGTAGTACTTCAACCCGCAACGTCACGTCATCTGGAAGAAGAACCTCCCACGCACGACAATTGGAATTGAGAACTCGCACAGTTGCACGTCGTCCGTAGCGCCGAGCATTGCGGAACGACTCGATGAACGCATCATCTTTCTCGCCCGGTAAGTCGCCTCGCATTGTCTGCTCGTCGCCCAACATCACAAATCCAAAAGAAGCGTCCATCGAGGCGGCAACAATATTTGCGCGCTTTGTCGCTACCCGGTCGGCTTCTTGCTCGATGAGATACAACAAGGCCCGAGCTCTACGGGATCGAGAAACTCCCCCCGAAAGCACCTCTTCTCGGCTGAACAATTCGTCGTCACCCACGCCAGACCCTGTTTCTCGATGAGAATTGAAACTTAGCACTTTCGATTAGATCTCAGTCATTTTGTCCAGCAGATCGGCGGCGACTGATGACGTTGAAGACCGACGCTTACTCGAACCAATGGTGAGTTCACCGCTAGGACGTTGACGTAAGGCGCCATCTCGCAGTAGAGCACCAACGGTGGACGCGACAATCTCTTTGCCGTCATCGGGTAGTTCAGATATCAGCTCATCGAGAGTCAGTGCCCCGCGCCGCAATATCGCAGCCAATATTCGCCTCTCTGTGGGATCGGCGCGGAGTAGTCCACCCATACCTGCCTCCCAAACGGCCCGACCGATCGTCCGGACGACAACCAAATCGATGGCTCGCGCCGTTTCGGCACGTCGCTCGCCAACCGTGAGACGTAAGTCTCCGCATGCATTTCCTGGTTCGATCACGGCAACTCTGCGTTGCTGCTCGGTCCCAGATCCACTGATGATCTCGACGCGCCCCGACACCACGAATACAACTCTGTCAGCGGGAGTGCCTTCCCGGTAAATGGTGTCACCCGGCTCGTAGCGTTCGGTCACCATGCGGCTCTGCATGGCTTCTCGCTCAAGGGGTCCGGCTGCGGCCAAGGCTCCAAAAGACATCACGTCACGACCACCATGTTCCCAGCGCTGCACATAGGAAGGCACACTCATCAACAATGAATGATGCGGAGCAAGATGCCAGCGGTCATTGTCGATGAACAGCACTTGATCTGCATCGGCAGCAATCGCCTCGGCTAGGGAGACTGTTAGCAACGTCACTCCACCCCGTCCCAGTTCAGCAATAACCGGTCGGGCAAGATCAGGATCGACCAACGGACGAAGTTGACCGGCGACAATCGCCCCGGGATCAGAAGCAAGCGCCATGGCCAAAAGCAACCGCTGACGTTCATCAGTAGACAGAAGCGCTCCTTGCGTGCCTAGTGGAGAGTGAAGACCTCCACCCTCCAAGTCAACGAGATGACCTATTCCCATCCGCTCAAGAAGATCAACAGCCGATTCGTCATTTAGGTCGGGCGCTGAAGCTCGGAGGTGATCCATCACCGATGCATCAACACACTTGGCGTCGGCGGTCACCGATGCCAAACGGCGCGCTCGAACCGCTAATACTGCTGGGGCACCATCAACTAACACTTTTCCATGCTCTGGCTCAGCAAGACCACCGAGCCAAGCGACTGGATCAGCACCACTACCGGCGTCGACAACAACGACCCAACTGCCGGCTTCAATTTCGTGATGAATACCGCTCGGATCCACCAAAGTCAGTTTTGCGGCAGCTGAATTGTGATTGCCGCTCTGATGAAGCATCTCAGGACTTTGCTCATGAATGCCCCCGCCGAGCCGTGAACAACTGGCCTCGCCCTGCTGGAGGGCGCGCAACATAGGTGGCAATGATTCAAGGCCGACGATGGCTAACTCGATATAGAGCAACGCAGCGACAAGATCTCCCGCAGATTTTTCGTTCCAGACACCAAGGATGGTGACCGAGGCCAAGCCCACAAGGGCCACAATGCGCGTTGCCAAATGCAATTTGGCTTCAAGACGAAGTTGTTCATATGAAAATTCATCGAGGTGATGAGCTTGAACTGCGAAGCGGGCACGAAACCAAGGTCCGGCGGCAAGACCGCGCGCTGTCGACACAGCGGTGACCGACTCATCAACAACAGTAGCCAGATAATCGGCACTTCCTTGACGAGCCAAATCAGCGTCGACGAGACGAGTTGAAAGTCGTCTTTGAGCAATGAAGAAAACCGGCATAGTGCCAGCCATGATCAATGCCGCCGGAATGTTGATCAGCCCCAGGAAAAAAATGGATGCAACGATCCTCAAGACTCCAGCAACGCCGCCAATCAGGAGTGATTCAAAAGCATGCTCGACGCGATCGACATCAGCCACGGTGTTGGTGATCGCTGTAGCCCGGACGGCGGCGTCCGGACTGATCGATTGCGTGCTACCGAGATTGGCAAAAACTCGGGTACGAAGGTCATAGCCAGCCTTCAGACTCAACTTGGAGGCTCGCAAATGGGCAAGGAGATTGACCAAAGGGTCGGCGGCGAGCACCAGGATGAAGATCATCATCAGGGTGGGTGTGGCATGGTGAAGCAATGCTTTGACCAGTCGCGGGACTGCCGCACCCAACATCACCGCCACCATGATGACCACGAGAGTCACTGCTAGGGACCGACGCTCACGCCGTAGGGTCGAAGCCAGGGCAGAGATCACCGTGGCCGGGGCACCAAACCTTCCTTGACGGATGTGCTGAGAACTTCTGTCGATCATTGCAAGATGTTAGAACCGCGTGTTCACAATCTGGCTCTCACACCAAGCCATCACCAAGCCATCACCAAGCCATCTATGACTAACTTCAAGGCGGACATAGCGCGAGGATCAAAGGTCGGCGAGACCCGTGACGCCGGGAATGGGTGAAAGCGATGTCACTGCCCTGATCAGTGTGCAAGCAGTAAGTGCTTCGTGGAGCGTCGGACCCGATTCGGCAGGACGTCAGCAGCGCAGCGGTGCGATAGCGGCTTCTGTCGCGGTGATCAGCCACTGCTCGTCATCCAGAAGGTTCCGAGTGGCGATCTGGCCTAGCGACAACGACATGAACATCACCGCGTACGCCCGCGCATCGAGGTGTGGATTGCAGAGTTGACGATCGATCGCAGACTGGACGAAGTCAGACGTTTTGTCGATCAGCGTGCCGATAAGTACGTCGATCGGCCGGTCCGTTCCGGGCTGCGCAAGCGCCTCGAGACGCGTTTCGCGGCGGCGGATATCTTCCGGGTTGGTCACGATTCGACGCAACTGACCGGCCATGTAGTCGCAGAACTCGTCATTTGTCGTCATCGAGTCCAGCACGTCGAGCAATGTCGGATCTTCTTCGAGCAACCCGAGGCGTTCCCGTTCGATCCGTACAGCCTCGAGTAACCCGGCCCGACTTTTGAAGTGGTGGTAGAGCGAGCTCGATGACGCATGCGCGTCCTCGAGCACTTGCTCGACCTTGATGTTGTTGATACCGAATGTGGCTGCTTGCCTGACCGCCTCGCGCAGGATGGACAACCGTGCGGATGCGAGTGTGGAAGAACTCAAGACAATAATTTACCTGCACCCGGGTCTTGAGGGTGGTCGGGACAGCGGTGGTCGCGGCGGAAAGTTGGGGACTTTTTCCAATGGTGAAACGACAGAATGGGAGGCGTGCGAAGTCACCGAATCGTGGGTCGTTCGCAGTTGCTGTTGCTCGCAGCGGTGATCGTTGCAGCGGCCATGCTCGGAATGTCGGGAAGCGGAGCGGCCGACACCGCGCCGTTGGCTGCCGCGATCGAACGGGTGGCAGAGGAGGGCTCGTATCGCTTCCGGAGCAGCGTCGTCGAAGTAACCGAGCCGGCCGCGACGGTCGCTAATGCTGGACGCTCGCCGCAGATGCGAACGCTGTCGCTTGATGGTGTGGCCGATCTCGATGCATCGGCCACGGAGTTCGTGGTGTCCTCAGGGCAGTCGCCGGTCGCTGTCGGGGTGCGCGTGATCGATGGGGTGACCTGGCAACGGCAAGGTGACGGACCGTGGGTCGAGACGGCCAGTGCGGTCGAGGTCGGCGGGGCGACTGACCCATTAGGTCTCCTGAGCGCTGCACGTGACTTGATAGTGGTGGGCACTGAGACCCTCGACGGCCGGGTCGTGACGCGATACCGCTTCTCACTCGATGCCGAGTCGTTCGCCGAGATGTCGGCGGAAAAGGCTGGCCGGACAGGACAGACCCTTGCGCTTCCACCGGGGCTGACCGGTACGGGCGAGGTGTTCGTGGACGACGACGGCCTGCCGGTTCGTCAGACGATGTCGCTGCGCTTGCCCGGGCGGGGCGGAGCAACGGTCACGACCGAGTTGAAGGTCGACTTCTCGGAGTTCTCGACTGCCACGGTTCCGGGAGTGGCGCGCACCTCGGGCTCATGGTGGTCGTTCGATTTGCTCGGTGACCATCGAGGTGAATTCCTGTTTGTGCTCGCTGCACTGGGGATCGTTCTTCTCTGGGGCGCTGGAACCCGTGCCGCCGGAGCACCACTGCTGCCAACCGGACCGATCACCGGACTGCTTGTCGTCGGGTTGTTCGCCGGTGTGGCCCTGCCCGCTCGGGCCGATGCAGCGGCATCGCAGACGGTTACGCAGCTGCTGGCACCCGCACTGGAACCCGCTGCCACGTCGATGGACGCCGAGCAGCTCGCCGCTGCGGTGAAGGCGTACCGGTCGAGCAACCTCGCCGACCCCCATCTCGACCGGCTGGCAGCGGTCGATGCGGCTCCATCGTCGATCGTGGTCACTGAACCGGATCCGGCCGACACGACGTCCGACATGGACGCCGACGGTCTTACGGATTTCGTGGAGTTCTCGATCGGGACCGACCCGGAACTGGCTGACAGCGACGGCGACGGGATCAATGACGACGTCGAGGTCCTCGGGTTCCCGGTGCCGTGCGCCGGAGACCTCGTGACTTGGTTCTCAGACCCGCTGTCGAACGACAGCAACGCCGACGGCGTCCCCGACACCCTCGAGGGCACCGCGGACACCGATGGTGACTGCGTCCCGGACATGTTCGATGACGACAACGACGGCGACGGGATCCCGGACCGCATCGACAGCGCTCCGTTCACCGGCGCCGCTGGCGGCCAGTTCGACGAGAACAACCCGCTCGACCTGGTCATCGACGGGCTGACCACGGACGCCGATCTGGTGACCTTCGTCGACTTCCAGGTAGTCCTCGATGATCCGACCCAATTGAACTATGCACCGCGGGTGGGCGAGTCGCTGCCCCCACGCAAACAGCTCGACTGGCCACGCGACAACGATGGGCAGATCCAGGACCTCAACGATGGCGTCGACGACAAGGACATCACCCTGATCCCGATGCTCGAGATCACCGTCCCGACTGGTCATGTCCTGCCGGGCGAAGGTACCACCGAGGCCGACGAGCCGCTGGCGGCCTACGGGATCGAGGTGGGAGTCACCGATCCGGGGACCAACACCCGTCCGGTGTACGTGCCGTTGACCCTGTTGAGCGATCCGATCACCGGAGTCGGGGCGGCACTCACGGGACGGATGATGTACTCCTCGCAGTCCGACTGGAGTGTCGCCCACGAGACTCGTCTGCTCTGGCTGGTGCAGGTCGCCAATGACATCCCGTGCGATCCGAGTGCCGACAATGCCGCCGAGTTGGGTTGCACCAGCATCGGTGAGGTTGACGGGGTCGAGACCGGATACGTCTACGACAGCCCTCAGATCATCCAGGCGTATTACGAGCCGTGGAGCCTGGGTGGGCTCTCGGTCACTGAGGAACACGGGACAGACATGTCGGTGATCTACGAAGATCCTGACCTCGATGACGACCTGGCCAATCACCTCCCTACCTGGGGCCTCGGTGAACTGCTCACCGAGCGGTTCTTGTCGACTTCGCCTGGCACCAACACGTTTGAGATCACTGCGGCCACGCTCGCTGATGTCATCGACCACGACCAGTTGGCCGGCCAGCCGACCCAGGCCGAACTGCCCGACATCTTCCAGGTCGACACGGCCAACTACCCGACCCTCGACTCCGCCCTGCATGGCACGGCCCAGGAAACGATTCCGGCTCTCCTCGACCAGGTGTTCACTCCGGAGCTGGGTGGCGAAGTGTTTCAGCCACTCATCACCGTTGCCTACATGTCGACGACCCGCGGCCTCGGGCTCGATGCCGGGGCGGGCTACGTGTCCGTCGGCGGCAAGCAGGTCACCTTCGATCTGGATTTCGACCTCGCCAACGATGGCGGCACCCCGACCCAGACCATCGGCACGGTGAAGTGGAACGCCTACTGCTCGCAGGCCGGTGCGACGTGGGTCTCGTGCACGCTCGACCAGGTGATCGCCGACGTCGACCGTGACTCCGATGGGTTCGTCCCTTACGACCCGGACGATCCGACACAACCGTTGGTCGGCGACGACCCCGACCTCGACGAGGGCGAACTGCAGTTGGCAAGACTCCATGCAGCGGCGATGGTGACTGGGGTGACCGTGCCGGTGCAGGTCACCACCCCCGACGGCCAGATCACGACCTTCCAGAAATCGATCAAGTTCTCCAGCGAATTTTTCTACGGGCTCGCCAGGGCTGGACAGATCCTCACCACCAAGACGATCTATCCGTATTTCGCTCGCATCACCTACGACAAGATGTTCGCCGACCTGGATTACGCGGCGAAGTGGGGGAAGAAGGCCAGTGCAAAATTCACATCGGCCCGCGAGGCGATCTACTCACTGAGCCGACAAAAGGCGGTGCTCAACCAGGTCAAGGCCAAGACCGTGGTCGGACAGGTGTCGGCGTACGCCGCCAAGCGCCCGTCGGTTGCTGGTGTCGTGATCGCCATCGCGGTGATCGGATTGATCACGACGCTCATCGCCGTTTCTGCGTCAGAGGGGTTGGAGGAGGGCATCTCGACCAGCATCAGTATCGGTGTTGCGGTGGGAACAGTTGCACTTGCAGCCCAAGTGACTAGTCAGGTTGTGTCACTCAGTAAGTCGGCGCTTGCCAGCGGCAAGAACCTGACGACTGTATTAAGTGGATCCACTCAGAAGCTGCTCGGCGTGAGCAAGAAGGCGGGGGCAATCGGGTTCGTGGTGTTCACCGCCATTCTCTGGGGCTTCTTCATCATCCAGATGGTCAGCACTGACGTCGTGGCGTTCAGCCCAGAGTTCAACGGGGCGTTGGCCGGAGTTCTCGCCGACACCTTGTACCTCGCCTTGCTGACCGTGTTGGCGCTCACCATTGTTGGCTCGGTGATCGTGGCGATCGTGTACCTCGTCGATGCGCTCATCGACCTGTTCTGCACCGACGACGACGATGGTTGCACGACGATCAGCAGCGCGGTGACCGATGCGCTGACCGTCTTTTTGTATGGCACCGACCCAATGATCGATGTGAATGCCACTGACCTCATCTCGGTGAAACGTCCCACGGTCACCCTGGGCGATCCGGCAGCGGGCTTCGTGGCAGGGAACTCGCTCACCGTAACGGTGCCGGTCGATACGACCGTCACGCACACCGCGCCGAGCGCCTGGCAGATGCAGTTCTACACATGGTTGTATTCACGGGAGAACATCCGCTCGAGCAACTTCAATTACGAGTTGAGCGCTCCCGATGAGGTCGTAGCGGATGCGGCGACGAGCCCGGGAACATGGGGCAGCATCACGGAGACGGGCACCTCCTGGGCAGGGGAGAACCTGTACCGGGCGACCCGCACCGAGACCATCGAGATCGACGCCACCGACGTGATCTCCCTGGAGCAGGCCGGGCTCAACCGGGAGTTCAGCTATCACCTCAACTCGGCGTACAACCTGCCTTCGTATGAGTGCTGGACCGTTCCCGGTCCGCCTCCGTTCTTCATCGTCCCGGTTTGCTACACCCGCCGGATCGAGGACACCACGTCGAGCAACATGCCGCCGTTGGTGTACGACGTCCTGCCGACGTCGCTGGCGACGTTCCTCGAGACGACGCCGCGCTCAGGCGGTCATGCGCTCGCCTGGGACGGTGCGTTCGAACCGATCGCCGACCTCGACGGAGACGGCCTCCTGGCGTTCGGGCGAGGCGGACTCGACCCGGACGACACCACCCCCGACTCCGACGGCGAGGGCTTGACCGACCGTCGAGAACTCGAACGCCGGGCCCAAGGTGTGGCGGTGTCGCCAACCTCGGCCGACCAGGATGGCGATGGACTGAACGACCGGGACGAACTCGCTGCCGGGACCGACCCGGCGACGGCTGATTCCGACAACGATGGTCTCGTCGACGGGGTCGAGGTGCGACATCTCGTGACCGGCGGCGACGGCGTCACCCGCATTGCGGGCGGCTGGGATGTCACCGTCGGTGGGCTCACGGTCAGGGTGTTCTCGAATCCGCTCGATCGCGACAGCGATCAGGATGGCATTACCGACAAGGCAGAACGCGAACTCGCCAGTTCGACCGACCCAGATAGCCGACTCGACACCGACGGATGGCCCTACCATCCCGCCGTCTGGAACACGGTGCCGATCGCTGTCACGATTGACGCCCCCATCGGCTTTGTGGCACCCGGGTCGACA
>JAULYE010000209.1:0-16633 GCA_032118015.1 Ilumatobacteraceae bacterium
CCCACACGGCGATGCCGTTGTGCTATCTCGCTAGCCTGATTCCGTGACATCGCCTGACGCCGTGATATCTCGGGTCGCCGTCATCGGAACGGGATACGTGGGACTGACGACCGGAGCATGCCTCGCTTCGCTCGGACACCGTGTCATATGTGCCGATATCGACGCCGACAAGATCGCCACGTTGAATGCCGGGCGCATTCCGATCGTTGAACGAGGTCTCGAGAAACTCGTCGAGGAGGGATTGTCCTCCGGCCGACTCTCCTTCATCGCCGATCCGCAGGCAGCAGTTGTCGAATGCGACATCGCTTTCTTGTGCGTTCCGACACCTCAAGGCGATGACGGCTCGGCTGATCTGTCGTATGTGCAAAGGGCTGCGTCAGATATCGCCCAGCACCTGCCATTCGAATCGATCGTTGTCAACAAATCGACGGTGCCAGTCGGTTCCACGAAGGTGGTCGAACGGGCGTTGCAGCGGCCCGACATCAAAGTCGTCTCCAATCCGGAATTCCTCCGCGAAGGTTCTGCGGTCGAAGACTTCATGAAGCCCGACCGCGTTGTCGTCGGCAGCGATGATCAAGCAGCGGCAATGAAAGTTGCCTCGCTCTACGACAGCCTGTCGACACGGGTGATCATCACCGATCCGGCTTCGGCAGAGACCATCAAATACGCAGCCAATGCATTTCTCGCAACCAAACTTTCGTTCATCAATGCAATCGCCGCAATTTGCGAGGGCGTCGGAGCCGACATCAACGACGTCATCGTCGGGATGGGATCGGATCGACGCATCGGTCAGGATTTCCTGCGTCCCGGACCTGGTTGGGGTGGCAGCTGCTTCCCCAAGGATTCCCGCGCCTTGATCAAGATCGCTGAGAGCGCCGGGTATCGGTTCAGCCTTCTCGAAGGCGTCATCGCCGTCAACACAGAACAATTGGATCGAGTCGCTCGCAAAATTCTCGATGGTTGCGGTGGTGACGGATCAGGTCGAACGATCGCCATCTGGGGGCTGACGTTCAAAGCCAACACCGATGACCTTCGGGATTCGCCTGCAATTGCGATCATCGAGCGGCTCATCGCTCGAGGGGCCCGAATCGTCGCATTCGATCCGACCGTGCCCTCCACTCGTCACGGAGTTCCCGCCGGAGTTGAAATTGCCAGCACTCCGATCGATGCTTGCGCATCGGCAGATGCCCTCGCCGTTCTGACCGAATGGGACGATTTCAAGTGGATCGAACCAAAGCACGTGGCATCCGTGATGACGGGCAGACACGTCGTCGACGGTCGCAACATTCTCGACCGCTCCGATTGGCGCAAAGCCGGTTTCGTCCATGAAGGTATCGGTCGCTGACGATGCGCGTTCTACTCGCTGGTGGTGCAGGATTCATCGGATCGCATCTCGCTGACGCTCTCGTCGCTCGCGGCGACTCCGTGGTCGCAGTCGACAATCTCTCCACAGGTCGAGCGCTCAACATCGAGCACCTCAATACCCACGATTCGTTCACCTTCGTACGAGCCGATATCACACAGCCCCTGTCGATCACTGGAGCTATCGAACATCGATTCGACGCCGTTCTCGATTTTGCAAGCCCAGCATCTCCCAACGATTTCGCAACGATGCCTCTCGAGATCCTCGATGTCGGAAGTACCGGTACACGTCATCTCCTCGAACGAGCACACGCAGACGATGCAGTGTTCTTCTTGGCATCCACGAGTGAGGTGTACGGAGATCCGCTCGTTCATCCACAACCTGAGACGTATTGGGGCAATGTGTCCTCGACTGGTCCGCGCAGTTGCTACGACGAAGCAAAGCGATTCAGTGAAGCGCTGACGATGGCGTTCCATCGTTGGCATGGTGTCGATGTCCGGATCGCCCGCATCTTCAACACGTACGGCGAGAGAATGCGCCCCCTCGACGGGCGTGTCGTCAACACCTTCGTCGTTCAGGCTCTCCGCAACGAGCCGATCACGGTGTTCGGTGACGGGCGTCAGACACGCAGCTTCTGCCATGTTTCCGACGAAGTACGCGGTCTGCTTGCTCTCCTCGATTCGAAACGGACAGACCCGACGAACATCGGCAACCCAGCCGAGTTCACCATGCTCGAGCTCGCCCGTTTGGTCGTCGACCTCACCGGATCGACGAGCGAGATTCGACTGATCGAACTTCCTCCTGAACGGGAGGGCGATCCGCTACAACGGTGCCCCGACATCACCATTGCTCGTAACGATCTTCATTGGGAACCCTCGGTATCCCTGCGTGATGGTCTGATCACGATGATCGATCACTTCCGAACAGTCGAGGACATCTCCCTCTGATCTGCACGAGGTCTCAGGTTCGCCGCGGGACAGGCTTTTTGACGACGCAGCAACGCCCTCATTCGTCACCGAGCCGCTGTCGATCCAGCCAGCCGAAGAGCACAGCCATTGCTCGCGGGTCGTGTCTCAATCGGTGGCCTGCACCGTCGATGACGCGCATCTCAGCTGCACCATGTGCCTCGGCGAGCTGACGGGCATCGGAGTGAGGAACACTTTCATCGTCGTCTCCGTGCAACAACAGCAGAGGGCGCGGTGCGAACCGGCGAGCAGCGCTCACGGGACGAAACCGGCGTAGTTCACGAGTCCACTCGTCGAAGTCCGTGGGGAATCTCGGCGTTCTCACTGCTCCGACTGAGCGACAATGTTCGAGGAAGCGTCGCGGTTGAGCTGCCCAGTCGTCGAAGTCGGCACGCGGTCCGAGCAAAGCACATCCACGAATTCGCGGATCGTCCGCTGCAACACAGATCGCCAGTGATCCCCCGGTATTCGATCCGACGAGCCACAAGCCTGTTGGCTCCGAATGTTCGATCATGTGATCGATGGCTGCACGCAGATCGTCCACCCAGCCCTGGAGGGAGAAGTCTCCCGAACTGTCTCCACAACCCCGAAATGTGAAACTCATCGCAGCGAAACCCAATTCGTTGGCGATGCGATCCACCAACTCTGGAAACGTGTTCGCTGAATGTCGAGCGTCGATCGGCCCGAACGGAAAAGAGTGACACATGATCAGGCCGGGAAGCGGTTCGTCACGTCCGCTCGGCGTCGCGAGATATCGCGGCAGTTCGACGTTGTCCGAAAGGATCGTGCCGTTGCTGATCATCGGGCGTGGACCATGGAAGAAATCAGGCGCGAGGCTTGCGGTGACGTCGACGCATACCGGGCTTGGCGAGCGTGTACCCGCGGTTACGCGCCTCGGCAAGAGTGTCAGGTCCGAAGCACAAACCTGTCTCAGCATTCACGATGTCCTCGATCACTGCAGGGTCTTCCCAGTTGTCGACGTCGTACACGAGTTGGGTTCGCTTGTCCCCGAGAAAACGGGTGTGCTCGAACTTCGTGGGTCGTTCCATGCCCATTCACGGTACTAGGTTTCATCTCGGACACGACCTTCTCACGGTGCAGGAAACAGGTGGGTGTTATGGGGAATACAGCAGGAACGGCGGATTCGGTGACCGCCATCGACTTCTTCTTCGATCCGATGTGCCCGTGGGCGTATCAGACGTCGTTGTGGATTCGCGAGGTCCGCCGACTCAACGGACTCGAGATCCGCTGGCGCTTTTTCAGTCTCGAGGAGATCAACCGACCCGATGGCAAGAAGCACCCGTGGGAGCGCGAACTGGCCTACGGCTGGAGTCCGATGCGCGTGGGAGCACACCTTCGCCGCACCGACCCCGCATTGTGCGACGCCTGGTATCTGGCCTGTGGCCGAGCTCTACACGAACACGGACGCAAACCACACGATCCCGATACTGCCCGATCCCTTCTCGTCGACATCGGCGCACAGGCACAGGACTGGGACACCGCACTTGCCGATCCGACCACACACGACGACGTGCGCAACGATCACGAATTCGCCGTGCGCGATCTCGGTGGGTTCGGTGTGCCCATCTTGCTCGTGCCCGCACGCGGCACCACCCCGGCCAAAGCGGTATTCGGCCCAGTTGTCGTACCCGCACCAATGGGCGACCAGGCGATGGCATTGTGGGATCTCACACTTGCCTACACGCGCATCGATGGGCTGTACGAGATCAAGACACCCAAGCTCCCTTCGGACATCCAAGCCATCGGGCGTTTCTTCACCCCATATCTGCAGGGCAGGGACTGGCAAAGTGTCCAGAACCCAGCGCCGTGACAAACACATAGACAGGAGTTCTCGACAATGATTCCCCACGACACGATTGAAGCCCTCTCGCTGTGCTTCACCGCTATCAGCAATCTCTGTGAGCATCTCTCGGAAGAGCAATGGAAGACTCCGACAGATCTTCCCGGTTGGACCGTCCAGGACAATCTTTCGCACCTCGTCGCCATCGAACGCACCTTGCATGGTCTTGCCGGAACGACTCATCGCGCAGCTCCTGTCGACTACGTCAAGAACCCCATTGGCGAAATGAACGAGAACGAGATCGACAGCCGGCGTCACCTGCCCGGTTCCCATGTTCTTGCCGAATGGGACGAGATAGCGGCGCAACGTCTCGAAACCTTGCGCTCAGCCGATGACGCGTATTTCGATGCGCCGGCGATGACGCCAACTGGTCCTGGAACCGTCGGAGCTTTCTTGCACATCCGAGTGCTCGATTGCTGGATCCACGAACAAGACATGCGTCGCGCCGTGGGAGTTCCCGGTCACATGAGCGGACCGGCGGCCGAGTTGACAGTCGATCGTCTGATCCGAACCATCCCCATCGTCGTCGGCAAACGAGCCGCGACACCTGAGGGTGCGAGTGTGGTCATCGACATCGTCGCCGATGCGGTACACGGGGGCGTCAACCGCCACCTCGTGTGCACGGTGAGTGACGGCCGGGCAAGCATCGTCGACTCCGAACCCGATTCACCGCTTGCTCGACTGAGCATGGACACCGAGACGTTCATCGTCTTGGCAACGGGTCGCCGAACCTATGACGAAATGGCCGATCGTGTGACGATGTCCGGAGACACGGAGCATGCCGCACGAATCGCCCAACAGTTGAACATGATGATCTGATCGACCTGGTGATCAGACCGTGTCGGCGCGAGGGCCTACAGCTCCGATGGCATCGAAGTAGACCAGATGCGCGTCGGTCACATTCACGACGTCGACATCGTCGAGAATCTTCACCCCGACTCTTTCAGCTTCGCCGAGAAGGAATCCGATCATTGATTCCTCGCTGATGACGACGGGCTCGTCAATGCCCTGTTTGCGATCGACGACACCCGCAGGTAGAAGTCCCCGCCCATGCAGCCAGTTCAAGTGGAGAACGAGCAACTGCTCCAATTCCTCCATGGTCAATCTCGACTGCGTCCCCTCTGGAAGGAAGTCGGCCACGAATGCCGCAGCCTGTTCGATCTGATACGTGGCTCGAGGTGCGACAGCGTCCAGTCGACGTGCTTCCCGACCGATCGTGAGAGCGGCGATGAGAAACACACTGATCGCAGACACCACGACGAACAACCAGATCACGTCGTCAGACTAGTGCGTGCTGTGATCCACAATCATGGGGACACTTCCACGTCCCGTACGCGACTCTGCCGGCGAGTCGAAGGACCCGCCGGCAGAGTGAGCAGTCTCGACCAAGAGTCGTCAGATTCCGATGCGCTGAGCAAGAAGCTCGCGATGATACGTCGGGTCACCGAACAGCAACTCTGAGGACTTGGCACGCTTGAAATACAGGTGTGCCGGGTGCTCCCAGGTGAAGCCAATACCGCCGTGGATCTGAATGTTCTCCGCTGTGGCGTGGAAGTACGCCTCCGAGCAGTAGGCCTTGGCCAGCGAGGCAACCGACGCCAGCTCGTCATTCATCTCGCTTGCGCACCACATGCCGTAGTAAGCAGCCGACTTGGACGACTCCACTTCGAGCAGCATGTCGGCGCACTTGTGCTTGATTGCCTGGAACGAACCAATCGGGCGACCGAACTGCACACGTACTTTGGCGTACTCGACGGCCATTTCGAGAACCTTCTGCGCGCCGCCGACCTGCTCGGCAGCAAGGCCGACTGCAGCGAGGTCGAGCACGGTGGACAGCGTCTTCCAGCCCGAACCCTCAGCACCGATGAGTTCAGCCGGTGTGTCCTTGAACTCGAGCTTGGCCTGCTTACGGGTCTGATCCATCGTCGACAGAGCGGTGCGGGTGAGGCCAGCTGCCTTGCCATCGACGGCGAACAGGCTCGTGCCCTTACCGGTCTTGGCCGCCACGATGATCAGTTCGGCGGTGTGTCCGTCGAGAACGAACATCTTGGTGCCGCTCAACGTGAACGACGAGCCCGAGCCCGATGCCTGCATCGTGATGCCACTCTCGTCCCACTTGCCCGACGGCTCGGTGAACGCCAGCGTCGCAACGGTCTCGCCGGAGGCGATACCCGGGAGGTACTTCTTCTTGGCTGCATCGTCACCGCTGTGGATCAAGGTGTTGGCAGCGAGCACAACGGTCGCGAAGTACGGAGCGCACAGGAGTGAACGACCCATTTCTTCGAGGACGACTCCGAGTTCGACGTAGCCGTAGCCAGAGCCGCCGTACTCCTCAGGAATGTGCAGTCCCTGCAGACCCATCTGCTCGCCCATCTGCGACCACACGGCCTTGTCGAAACCTGCTTCGGTCTCCATCTGCTCACGCACGGCCGTCTCGGGGCTCTTGGCCTCGAGGAAAGCGCGCACTGTCTTACGGAGTTCTTCTTGTTCTTCGGAAAATGCAAAGTTCATGGAGAAATCTTGGACTGGCACCCTTCCTCTCAGGAAATCGAACGGTGTACATCGTTGTACACAAACTGGCTCGGGCTCGCTAATCTCCCTCCATGCCTCAAGCCAAACGCATCGCCACCTCGACACAGTCCCCAACGACGATGCAACCTCCTGCGTCCACCGCCCCATCGGCCGGCCATTCCTCGGTCGGAATCAGAGACCTGCGTGCCGATGTTGCGACCCTCGTTCGACGAGCGGGAGCAGGCGAACACGTGATCATCAGTGTCGCTGGGCGGGCCGTGGCGCACCTCGGCCCACTGCGAACCGTCGATGGCCAGATCCACCTCGTGGATCTGGTGGCCAGCGGTCGCGTCATCGGACCGCGTCGTACTGGTTCCTATTCAGCTCCGGACCCCGTACCCGTCTGGCAGGGAAGTCGCATCGATCGTCTGCTTCAGGAGATTCGGTGACGCTCTTTCTCGACACTTCAGCAATCGTGTCGTCCGTTGTCGAAAGCAGCGGTCGGCCCATCGTGCTCGCCGCACTCGAAGGCGACTCTGAATGGTGTGCCAGCAACCTGGCCCTTGCAGAGGCGTTGGCCTTGATCCCGCGGCTCACTGACGAAGAGATTCTGCGCGATGACATTGAAGATTCGATCCGTTTGCTGTGGGATCGGCTCGCCATCGTCCCTGTCGACCAAATGTGTCTGGACCGTGCGGCTGCGATCGCCCGCTCCCAGCCAATCCGAATCGGCAACGCCATCCATTTGGCTGCCGCTGAGAGGCTTCCCCGTCCGCTGCGATTCGTCACATTCGATCCGGCGCAGATTCCCGTGGCTCTGTCACTCGGATTCGACGTGATGTCTTCTTGACACCATCCCCAGCGCCCATGAAGTTGTTCGCGGTCGTGTGTCGCAACTCGCTCGAGGCAATACTGAACACATGAGTTCTGGCACAACAGGAGTTGCACTTCATTGGAGCGATACGCGCGTCGAAGTCCACAAGATCGTCGTCGGCCCATTCGACAACAACGTCTTCATTGTTCGGTGCCGGGAGACAGGTGACGCCGTTCTCATCGACGCCGCCAACGAACACGAGATCCTTCTCGATCTGTGCCAGGCCCTCGGAGTGCGACGAGTCCTCGAGACTCATGGACACCACGATCACATCCAGGCAATCCCCGCATTGCGCGAGGCGGGCTATCACGTTGCCGTCACCCAACTCGATGCCCCCATGCTCGGCGACATGGGATATGACGCATTTCTCGATCACGACCAGGTGATCGAAATCGGCCGCCTCCGCCTGCGATCGATTCACAATCCGGGGCACACACCTGGATCGATTTCGTTCCATGTCGAGGGCACTCCGCTTCTGTTCACGGGTGACACGTTGTTCCCAGGAGGGCCAGGAGCAACCAAATTCCCTGGCGGTGATTTCGGGGCAATCATCGATTCCCTCGACAACCTCCTGTTCGTGTTCCCTGAAGACACGATCGTCCTGCCCGGACACGGGCTGGACACGACGATCGGCGCCGAGCGTCCACATCTCCACGAGTGGGTCGATCGCGGATGGTGAGTGATTCGAGTCGCGCACTGCGCTACGACGAACGGCCCGAAGACGACACGCCCTTGCACACCCATGAGTTACCAGCAACACCAGTTCGCGACCGAAATATTGTTTCCCAGGCGTGGATCGAAGCTCCGCCCGAGTTATTGAATCTCGGCAACGACCTGCCCGGTCAGCCACGTGCACACTTCAAACGTCGGATCGGGGCGTGGCTCTTGTGGAGGGCTGGCCCCGCAACAGAAGCCCAAGCTCGTTATTGGGCTGCTCACTGCGACGACGTGGCATGTCAGTTCACGTTCGATCTGGCCGCCGATGGGGCGGGGACAGGAGTCGGACCAAGCGGCATTGCGCACGAGCGTTTTCGCACGTGGAAAGAGGACCTGCGCGACAATCAAACACCGAATCCTTGCTAGAGAGCGGCTGCGTAGACTCGAATCATGACGGTCGTTGGTTCGCCAACTCTCGGAGGCATGATCCCTCCCCCCGAGGTTCTCGTGCCCGGGCGCGAGACAGATGACGTTTTCGCTGACGGTCGTCCTCGACCCGCGACACGCGAGCAACTCAGGCGGATTCCGTCGGTACGCAATGCCATTTCGATTGTCTCGACGTACGTGCAGACGATTGCACTCATCTATGCGGCCGTTCGATTCGGCCCCATCAGTTGGCTTCCCGTGTTCATTTTGATGGGTCGCGCTCATGCTCAATTCGCGTCGCTGATGCACGAGGCAGCGCATCGCCTGTTGTTTGCCAAGAAGTCCATCAACGATCTCGTCGGTCGATGGTTCATCGGGTACCCATCGTTCACCAATACGGATGCATATCGTCGCGTCCACATGGCGCACCACCGTGAAGAGTTCGGTCCAAATGAGCCCGACATCCCGTTGTACGCCCACTACCCGATCAGCCCGGCAAGCTTTCGACGCAAACTCATCCGTGATGCAACAGGCCGTACGGGCGCTCGACTCCTTCGCAGTCAATTCGCCAGCGCCCGCAGCCCTGTCGCCGTCGTGCGACACTCGCTCTACAAGATCCTCTTCGTTCAGGCACTCATGTTGGCTGCTTCGATTGCCGCCGGTGTGTGGTGGGTGTATCCCCTGTTCTGGCTCGCTCCGTATCTCACCGTGTGGCGGATCATCAACCGGTTGCGCTCCATCGCCGAACACGGCGGTCTGATGGCATCGAATGACCGACGAGTTGCCACTCACTCGGTCACGCAGCACTGGTTCGCCCGCTTTTTGCTCGTCCCCTTTCACATCGGCTGGCACCTGGCCCATCACGTGGACGCCGGCATCCCCTTTCGACATCTGCCCAGGTTCCATCGAATGCTCACGGTCTCGGGATATGTCAACCCCGGATACGAATACGGGTCGTACCCCGCCCTGTGGAAGGCGTTGCAGACTCCACGAACGTGAACCCCTCGATTCGGGAGATCGGCACGGGTTGCCCACGATCACGTCGATTTCTCCTATGGAAATAGTGCAAATTGATGTGTCTGCGTAGACTTCGTCAGCGTGAGCACGCCTCTTTTCCAGATCATCGACCTGCACGCTCGCCCTGCCGTTGACGAGGGAGACAGCGTCCCTGACGAGATCTTGAAAGGTTTCGATCTCACGATCGGCCAAGGAGAAGTGCACGCCATCATGGGGCCGAACGGATCCGGCAAGAGCACACTTGCCAGCTGTCTCCTCGGCTCACCGGAGTACGAAGTCACACAAGGATCGATCCTGTTCCGCGGTGATGACGTCACTGAATGGTCGACCGACGTTCGTGCGAAGGCCGGCATGTTCCTCGGCTTCCAATACCCCCAAGAGATTCCCGGGGTGTCGGTGATCCAATTCCTGCGCCAGGCATTGAGCGCGCGCAAAGGAATCGATCTGTCCGTTCTCGAACTTCGTCTGGCGACGATGGATTGGATGAAACGTCTCGGCATGGACTCATCCTTCGTCGACCGCTACCTGAACGAAGGCTTCTCTGGTGGCGAGAAGAAGCGCAATGAAATCATGCAGATGGCGATCCTCGAACCAGAGATTGCAATCCTCGATGAGACCGACTCCGGACTCGATATCGATGCCCTACGCATCGTCGCCAAGGGTATTCGCGAAGTGCGCGCTGAGCGTCCTGCGATGGGTGTGCTCCTGATCACCCATTACCAGCGCCTTCTCAATGAGTTGGCCCCTGATGTCATTCACGTCATGATCGACGGAAAGATCGTGGCCAGTGGTGGCATGGAAATCGCCGAAACGCTCGAAGTCTCCGGATACGAGTCGTTCCGATCGTGAGCACGATGAACATCGACTGGTCAGCCATTCGAGCGGACTTCCCCGTGGTCAACCGCCCCATCGACGGCAAACGACTCGTGTATCTCGATTCGGCAAACTCGTCGCAAAAACCAGCTGCGGTGATCGATGCGATGGACGAGTTCATGCGTACCGCGTACGGCCCGATCAATCGCAGCGCCTATCGACTGGCCGCCGAAGCAACGGAGTCCTACGAGAGTGCCCGAGCCAAGATTGCTCGTTTCATCAATGCCCACTCTCCTTCGGAGGTCGTGTTCACGAAGAACGCCACTGAGTCGATGAATCTGATCGCTCAGTCCTGGGGCCGGGCGAACCTGCACGACGGCGATGTCGTGGTTCTCACCCACATGGAACACCACGCCAACATCGTTCCGTGGCAGATGCTCGCTGCGGAGAAGAACATCACTTTGCGCTGGGTTCCTCTCACGGCCGATGGCGAACTCGATCTCACCAATCTCACCACGCTTCTCGACGGAGCAAAGGTGTTCTCCTTCACGGCGATGAGCAATGTGCTCGGAACCATCAATCCCGTGACTGAACTCTGTCGCGCCGCTCACAGCGCCGGTGCTCTGGCTGTCGTCGATGCTTGTCAGTCGGTCCCCCATGATGCAACCGATGTCCGTGCGTGGGACGCCGATCTCGTCGCCTTCAGCAGTCACAAAATGGTGGGACCCACTGGAATCGGAGTCCTCTGGGGTCGCGAGGCGCTTCTCGATGCGATGCCTCCCTTTCTCGGTGGAGGAAACATGATCTCCACGGTCACCCTCGATGGGTTCACATGTGCTGATCTCCCTGCCAAGTTCGAAGCGGGCACTCCCCCGATCATCGAAGCAATCGGCCTTGGCGCTGCCGTCGACTATCTCTCGGCAATCGGCATGCACCAGATCCGTCAGCACGAGATGTCTCTCACCCGCTATGCGCTGGACACACTCGATGCCCGGTTCGGAGACGAGATCCAGATCCATGGTCCGCGCAATGTCGAGCATCGCGGAGCGGTCCTCAGTTTTGCGTTTCGGGATTTGCATCCTCACGACATCAGCCAGGTCCTCGATCAGCACAATGTCTGTGTCCGTGCGGGCCATCACTGTGCAAAGCCACTGATGAAGTTGCTCGGTGTGAACGCCACTATCCGCGCCAGTTTCTACATCTACAACGACACGTCCGACGCCGACGCTCTTGCCGATGCCCTCGACAGCACGGGCGATATCTTCGGGTTCTGATTGCGAGAGGAAAGCCATGCCCGGTTTGGAAGACCTGTACAGAGAGATCATCCTGGATCACTATCGGACGCCGCGAAATCGCGGGGAACTCGAGTGTCCTCCTGCTCACAAAGCAGAAGGGCACAACCCTCTATGCGGTGACGAGATCACCGTGTACGCGCAGGTCGACAACGGAGTCCTTGTCGACGTCAAAGTGTCGGGACAAGGTTGCAGCATTTCTCAAAGTTCGGCCTCGATGATGTCCCAAGCGGTCAAGGGCAAAACTCTCGATGAGGTGCGCTCTCTCGTGCACCGATTCAAGGTCATGATGTCGATCGAAGAAGCTGGTGACGACGCTGTCGAACCAGAGGTGAAGATGGGCGATCTCGAGGCCCTTCAAGGCGTCGTCAAATTCCCGGTTCGCATCAAGTGCGCCACACTCGGTTGGAACACTCTCATCGACGCTCTCGCCCAAGGCTGACCGGGCGGTCTCTCGTAGCGGAGCAATCAGCCGCATTTCTCAATCTTTTGTCGTAATGTCTGCCACTTCATGTGCAACAATGCGCACATGAAGATCACTCTCCTTGGCACGGGCAGTCCGCTGCCGGATCCGAACCGCGCAGGCCCGAGCACCTTGGTGCAAGCGGGTGACCAGTACTTCGTCGTCGACTGCGGACGGGGTGCCGTCATGAGGCTCCTCGCCGCTGGCGTTCTGCCGGGCATGGTCTCGACGGTCTTGATCACTCATTTACATTCCGATCACATCACTGACCTCAACGATCTGGTCACGACGCGCTGGATCATGATGCCTGCCAACATTCCACTGCGCATCATCGGGCCGATCGGAACGCGCAAAGTCGTGGATGCGATGTTGGAAATGCTCGGTCCCGACCAGGAGTACCGCATGGGTCATCACGAGGATCTTCGAGTTGCCGGACCGCTCACCGTCGACGTCACTGAAGTCGCTCCAGAGCAATCACTCGAGATCGGCACGGTGTCGATCACCACGCATGCCACCGACCATCGCCCCGTCGAGCCGAGTATCGGCTACCGCATCAGCGCCGCAGGCCGCGTGGCGGCCCTTGCCGGTGACACGATTCCCTGCAGCGGACTCGACGACATGTGCCGCAATGCCGACGTCTACGTTCAGACGGTGATTCGAGAAGACCTCGTGGCCCAACTCGCCACCCTTTTGCCCAACAGCCAGCGGCTCCTCGACATCCTCGATTACCACAGCACAGTGACCCAGGCGGCCGAGACAGCCGCTCGCAACGGTGTCGGCACATTGGTTCTCACTCACTATGTCCCTGCGCCTCAGGTCGGCTCCGAAGAGGAGTGGTGCCAGATCGCCGCCACTCATTTTTCGGGTCCGGTCGTGGTCGGGCCGGATCTGACCTCGGTCGAGTTTCCTGACATCGGGTGAACAGGGGCTGAACTCCCTCCACCGGACAATGGAGTCCGGTGACGGGTCGCCTACTGTGTCGTCGTGGCTTCCATCCGACTCGTCGGGGTCTCGAAACATTTCGGAGACGTCAAAGCGGTCGACAATGTCACGCTGGACATTGCCGACCGAGACTTCATGATTTTGCTCGGACCTTCAGGGTGCGGCAAGTCGACCTTGTTGCGCACGATCGCTGGCCTCGAGGACCTGACTGCCGGTGAAGTGTGGATCGGCGACACCATGGTCAACGACATCGAACCCAAGGACAGAGACGTCTCGATGGTGTTCCAGAGTTACGCGCTCTATCCGCACAAGACCGTCCGCGCCAATATCGAATTCCCTCTCAAGGTCCGCGGAGTCGACAAAGCAGAACGTACCGCTGAAGCCGACAACGCTGCCGACATCCTCGGACTCACCCCATATCTGGATCGACGTCCGGGTGCACTGTCGGGCGGTCAGCGTCAGCGTGTTGCGCTCGCTCGCGCCATCGTGCGCCGCCCTGCCGTGTTCTGCATGGACGAGCCTCTGTCCAACCTCGACGCGAAACTGCGTTCAGAGACACGCGCCGAGCTCGTTGCTATCCATGATCGCTTGGATGCCACATTCGTGTACGTGACTCACGATCAGGTCGAGGCCATGACCATGGGCAACCGTATTGCCGTGATGCGCGAGGGAATGATCGAGCAGGTCGGTGCTCCAAGTGACGTCTACGACAAGCCCGCATCAGTGTTCGTCGCCCAGTTCATCGGTACACCGCCCATGAACATCTTCCCGGCCGGTTCTTTGGAGAGCGGCAGCCATCTCGTCGGCGCACGACCCGAACACACCACGTTCACCGATCGGATGGATGGATCGGTCGCTGCAACTGTCACTCTTGTCGAGCACCTCGGACACGAACTACAAGTCGTGTGCCGGATCGACGATGAATACCGGGCGATCGTTCGACTCCCAGCGGGGACTTCGATTCCCGACAGTGGCGCAGAGGTCCGCGTGGCCGCGACCGAGGAGCACCGACACCGCTTCGATGCGACATCTGGTCTCAGAATCGATCGGTGACGGTCCAATGGGAGCGACCCTGAAACGAAAGTGGCGTGAGGCGCCGCTTGCACTCGTGATGCTGGGTCCGTCACTGGTTGTCCTCGTCACATTCGTTCTCTATCCGCTCGGTCGAGCTGTCTGGCTCGGCCAACAGCGATGCAACGTCCAGGGAAAGAACTGCCGCTCCGTCGGGTGGGGCCAATACACCGACGTCTTGTCGAGTAACGAGTTCCAGCATGCTCTTGTCGTCACCCTCAAGTTCGCTCTGATCACCGTTCCTCTCGGACTGTTTCTCGGTGTCGGGCTCGCTGTTCTCGCTGACAAACACCTGCGCGGTATGCGATTCTTCCGCACGATCTTCTCGAGCACGATTGCCACATCGGTCGCAGTGGCATCTTTGATGTGGCTCTTTTTGTTGCAGCCATCCGTCGGAGTTCTGGCAAATGTGTCCTGGCTCAATTCGATCTTCCCTGTCATCAAGGAACCGGGCCTGCTCAACGACCCTGGGACAGCCCTGTGGTCCGTGGGCATCTCGTCGGTATGGGCCAATCTCGGATTCACATTCATCCTGGTGACTGCTGGTCTTCAAGGAATTCCTCGAGAACTGCACGAGAGTGCCTACGTGGACGGCGCATCAGGATGGATGCGCTTCACCAATGTGACCCTTCCGCTTTTGTCACCCACCTTGCTGTTCACATCTGTCGTTCTGACATCTCGAGCTTTCCAGGCCTACGGCGAGATGGATTTGCTGACCAACGGCGGCCCGGTGCCACAGGACTCGACGACGACAGTCACGTATCTGATCTACGGAAGCAGCTCGATCATCAAGAACAACGATGGTCTGCAGGCCGCCGTAGCTGTCTTGCTGTTCGTGATTCTTCTTGGGCTCTCCGCTCTGCAATTCCGCGGTTTCGGAAAGCGGGTGCACTATGGCTCTTGACACCCCTCCGCGTGGCTGGCGCGCAACGTCGCGCTACTCACTGCTCGTCGTGACGGCAGTTCTCATCTTGTTCCCCGTCTACACGACGATCATCGCCGCTTTGAAGCCTGGCAACAAGGTGCTGGAGAATCCCCTCCTGCCGGATGCGTTCACACTCAGCGTCCTCGCGGATGCGTGGACCGAAGGCCGACTCGGGCGCTATCTCCTCAACTCGACCCTCGTCGCCGTGATCATCACAGTCGTGCAGTTGGTGACGTCGATCGTCTCTGCGTATGCATTCACGTTCTTGAAATTCCCCTTCCGCCGCACGATGTTCGCCATCTTCCTGGCAACCATGCTCGTACCTCTCGAAGTGACGCTCGTCGTCAACCGGCGTACCGTGGACTCTTTCGGATGGCTGAACACCTTCCAAGGTTTGACTGTGCCATTCATGGCAACGGCCTTGGGCACGTTTCTTCTTCGGCAGGTCTTCATGCAGATCCCCAAGGATCTGAAAGAGGCCTCACAAATGGATGGTCTCGGCCACTGGGGTTTCATGAAAGAGGTCGCCATTCCGCTGGTGCGTCCCACGATGGGCGCGCTCGGTCTGTTCTCCTTCCTTTCCAGTTGGAATCAATACCTGTGGCCGACCCTGATCACCACCGAAGACAACATGAACACGGTGCAAACGGGACTCCGTTTGCTGCGTTCTTCGGACCTCGACAAGCCGAACCTGATCATGGCGGGCACGATCATTGCCGCAGTCCCTATCCTGATCGTCCTCATCGTCTTCCAACGACAACTAGTGCGCGGGCTCACCGCCGGCGCAGTGAAAGGCTGATATGTACACAACACCTGCACGAACGTCCCCCCGACGTCGACTGCTCATCGGGCTCACTCTCGCCGGCTCACTGGCAATCGCTGCCTGTGGCGGCGGAGGCGATGGTGGAGGCTCCATCATCGGTGGGGGCAACACGACATCCCCCTCTGGAGACTCCGGCCCTCAGACGACGTTGGCAGCTGACCTGTCGAGCCTTCCTCCGTGTGATGTGACCGCTCTCGACTCAGCGAGCGCAACAGTGAACATCACCTTTTGGCACGGCATGAACGGTGATCTTGAAGACGCCCTCAAGACTCTCACTGATCAGTACAACTCATCTCAGACCAAGGTCAAGGTGTCGCTCGAGAACCAGGGTGGGTACGAGCAAACGCTCGACAAGTACCTCCAAAGCAGCCAGGGCAGTCGACCCGATGTGGTTCAGGCTCCCGAGTATGCGGTTCAAGTGCTGCGCGACACCGACTCGAACGTCCCGCTCGAGGCCTGTATTCGTGCTGCCTCCTTCGACACATCAGATTTCCTTCCCAAGGCCATCGACCAGTACGTAACCGAGGGTGTCCAGTGGTCGATGCCATTCAACGTCAGTAACCCGGTGCTCTACTACAACAAGAAGATGTTCGCCGATGCGGGCCTCGATCCGAATACCCCGCCGACGAA
>JAULYE010000210.1:0-3523 GCA_032118015.1 Ilumatobacteraceae bacterium
TGCACTGCGATCGCCATGTGGGCAGATCCTGACTGTGTCCGAACCGGGCTTCCAACCGGAGTCGAACTCCATCAACTGGTGGCGGCAAGAAAGATCACAGCTGTCGACATTGCTGGGATGTGGAGAACCCGACGCGGTCTTGGACCGCGAGCGGTTGTGGGGCTGGGGATGGATGGCATCGTCGACGTCGACCTCGATCGAGAGGGACCACACATTGCGATCATCGGAACGACCGGGTCGGGCAAGAGTGAATTCCTTCGTCAACTCGTCGTATCAATGGCTTTGAACGGCGCGCCCTCGGATGTGTCCTTCGTCCTCATCGACTACAAGGGCGGCTCTGCATTCGATGCGTGCGCGGATCTGCCTCATGTCGTGGGTGTCGTAACCGATCTGGATTCTGGAATGGCGGATCGAGTCCTTTTCGGTCTGCGCGCGGAACTCCACAGACGTGAGTCGGTTCTTCGAGCGGCACGAGTGAGTGATGTGAGGGACTTTCACTCAAGGCCATCCGAAGCTGGAGGCGAGCGGTGCAACAGTGGGCTGTCACGTTTGGTTGTGATGATCGATGAGGTCGCTGCTCTACGTGAGGAAGTACCCGAATTCGTTCCAGCGTTGGCGGCAATTGCACAACGTGGCCGCAGTTTGGGAATTCATCTCATCGTTGCCTCACAGAGATCGAATGCCCTGAGCGCAGACGTGCTGGCCAACGCGTCGATCCGTATAGCCCTGCGCGTTCAGTCCGCGACGGATTCCCAGGACATCATTGGCTCCGACCGAGCAGTGTTTATCGATCGTCAGCGACCCGGACGATTGATCATGAACGTCGCAGGGGGTAGCGGGGTCGATGTGCAGGCAGCGCACGTCTCTGCAGAACTCACCGAAACAGTCGCTGTCATCTCGGATATCTGTGCTCTGGAGAATTTCGAGAGACCTCATCGTCCGTGGTCCGATCCACTCCCTGAGTTCATTTCCAGATCATCGAAGTCCACTGAGGGTGTCGTTGGCATCGCAGACGAAGTTCGTCAGCAAACACAGATACCAGTGACGTTCACATGGGATCACCATCTGTTGATCGTCGGAGGAGTCGGTCGCACGAATGCACTGCGCTCGGTCATCGAGTCACTTGGTGCCATGCGTGTCGAGACGGACATCGTGGTCATCACCTGTCGATCAAAGGATGGTCGTGATCTCGGCGACATCGGATATGTCGTCGAGGTTTCCGACCGTGAAAAGGTTGCGAGAGCGTTGAAGTTGTGTGAACAGCGGGCTCTTTCACGTCAGCCGGATGACCAATCGGACAGGAATCGTCGAATAGCACTTGTTGTCGATGATCTCGATGTGTGGAGATCCACTGCCATGTCCGATCGTGTCGATTCGGCATTGTGGGAGAGGTTCGAGCACATCGTGGAGACCGCCCCAACCGATCGCGTCGTGTGCATTGCAACGTCAGGGCGCGAACAAGGCCTGTCGTCTGTTGTGCAGGCGCGTATGGGCGAAGTGTGGCGTGGTGGTCGACGTCCCGGAGTTTTTCGTGTCGAGGGCAAGACGAGCGCTGACGGTCTCGAGGTTCAGATGTTCTGGGAACCGTCAAGGCGCGACGTTGTCCGTGTTCCTGGCTCAGACATCGAATCCGTTCTGCGGTGTCTGCCGGACAACCTCGAGGCACCCCACGACACACAGGGGTTCGGAGTCTTTGCAGACACTTGGACCGAGATCTCGTGGGGAGATCTCGTGCGATCTGGCTCGTCACGTGCTGGCCATGCGTCATCGAGTTCTTCACCTTGTGATGAGCCTGTCTGTTTTCTCGTGATCGGGCCTTCGGGATCGGGGGTCTCGTGTGCACTCGGGTCGATCGCGAAGTCGTGGTCGGCCACCCATCCCGATGGGCTAGTCATGGACGTATCCGAGTGGGAAACATACGAAGCGGCGCTCTCACAGGGGGCTGACTATCGCAATGGACAAGACACACCTCACCCGGCTTGCTCAGTTGCACAGGTTCTTGTGGTCATCGAGGATGTGCATCGCGTGTTCGCTGGGCAGTCGGGGGCGGGACTCGGTCGTTCGTTCAGCGATGTACGGCGCTACGGGCACGTGTCCATCGTCGCTGCGGTGACGCCATCGTTCGTGCGGACACAACACGATCACTGGATTCAGCACCTGCGCAGATCACGTACGGGAGTGCTGCTCGGACGAAGTTCGGTCGAGGACTGCGACCTGTTCGGTATCCACGCACCGCCGCTGAATGTCTACCGAGCAGCGCCAGGAAGAGGGTTATGGGTGGATGGTGGAAGAGGTATCGACATCGTGCAGTTCTACGCACCACCGTCGAGGTGAGTGTCCGCGAACACGGACATCTGTGACCGTCTTCGGGCAAATCTGTCTGCTGGTATCTGTCAGGCACGACCCGCCCATATCTCACGACCCGCCCATATCTCACGACCCACCCATATCTATGGTGGGGGAATGCAGATCACGCTCCCGTCTGGAACACCCGCCGAGACCCACATGGTCGACGGTGCAACCCGCGGACTTGTCGTCTTTCCTGACATCTTCGGACTTCGACCACTCTTTGCTGAACATGTCGAACGATTCGCAACGCAGTGGGGAGTCAGCACGGTGGCCATCGAACCGTTCGGAGCGCAGAGCGGCTTCGATGATCTGGATGCACGCTTTGCGGCAGTACCTGCACTGCGTGACGTCGATCGATTCCGTGATCTCGAAGAGGCTGCAGCCGCGACCGGATGTTCCTCTGTCGGGCTGATCGGATTTTGTATGGGCGGGATGTACTGCTTCAAAGCAGCCGGACTCGAGCGCTTCGATCGCATCGCCAGTTTCTACGGCATGATCCACATGCCCGAGCAGTGGGCATCGACGACTCACGGTGATCCGCTCGACTACGTGCGCAACGGAGACGCGCACAAGGTGCTGGCAATCATCGGCTCCAAGGACTCGTGGACTCCGCCAGAACATGTAGTCGAATTGCGCGAGGCCGGAGTGACGATTGTCGAATACGAACAGGCTGATCACGGTTTCGCCCACGACACCTCGAGGCCTGCTCATCGCGCCGATGACGCAGCGGACGCCTTTTCCCGTGCGCGTACGTGGCTGACCTGATCACAGTTCACCAGCGGCGATAACAACCCGAGAAACGGGTGGGGATGACGCCTCAGCGAGCGCGAAGTTCGAGGCGGTCGCGCATCAAGATCTTGTAGCGACGCTCGTGCTGTTCGATCCATCCGAGACGGATGAAACTGCTGATTGCCTTGTTGACGCGTTCACGGGATGCCCCGACCATGCCAGCAAGTTCTTCCTGGGTGACGGGCAGAACGAATTCATCGGCGCCCGCAGCGAGTTCGAGAAGTCGCTTGGCGGTGCGGCCTGTGACATCGAGGAACACCGAGTCCGCCAGGGCTCCATCCATGATGCGGAGGCGCTCTGCCAACATGCGCACGACACCGCGCAGCATCTTGGGGTTGGTGTCGAGAAGCTCGCCCACAGGCTCGTAGGGGATCTCGAGCACTTC
>JAULYE010000211.1:0-2673 GCA_032118015.1 Ilumatobacteraceae bacterium
GTTTGAGCTCAGCGATTGCATCCCAGCGAGCATTGCCGCTGTAGTGCTGCTCTGCCGTGCGCGCGTGCAAGGCGATTGCAGCGATGCCTTCTTCTTGGGCGATTCGGCCCGTGTTCAGATACGTGATCAGGTCTTCGTCGATCCCGATCCGAAATTTGGCAGTCACCGGAATGCCGTACGGCTCCGCCGCCTTCACCGCCGCTTGCATGATGGCACGCAACAGACGAGGCTTTCCCGGTACTGCAGCTCCTCCACCTTTGCGTGTCACTTTGGACACCGGACAGCCGAAGTTCATGTCGATGTGATCGACAGTGCCAGCCTCAGCCAACTTGGTCACTGCCCGGGCCAACATGTCCGGATCACTTCCGTACAGCTGCAAACTGCGCGGTGACTCATCGGGTCCGAACTCGACCATTTTCGTGGTTTTGGCACTGCCGTGTACGAGAGCAGTGGCCATGACCATTTCGTTGACATAGAGCAGTCCAGGGCCGAACTCACGACACAAAGCTCGGAATGGAGCATTCGTCACGCCCGCCATCGGGGCGAGCACAACCGGCGAGGACAACTGCAACGGTCCGATGCGCAACGGTGTCTGCCGAGAAACCGGAAGGCCCTCCATCACTGCACCCCCCTGAGTTCGCCACCCGCGAGTTCGAGCGTGGGAAGTCTGAGATTGGGGAAAGCCCCGGTGTCGAGCGACGTCGGACCGTCAGAGCGCAGCCGATACCAAGCCGCCGAACCGATCATCGCCGCGTTGTCGGTGCACATTGCACGGCTCGGCAAGGAACAACGAATCCCAAGATCGGTACAGGCTGCGGCGAATTCGGTTCGCAACAGCGAGTTGGCTGCAACCCCCCCGCCAAGGACGAGACCGCGCGCGCCGACACTGCGAGCTGCTCGAGCCGACTTGGCAACCAGAACTTCGACGACAGCTCTCTGGAACGATGCGGCAACGTCTGGCGTGGAAACATCAGGGTGCTTGCGGACATAGTTGATGACCGACGTCTTCAACCCGCTGAAACTGAAATCGAGACCATCGTGCAACATCGCCTGTGGAAAATCGATGGCTGCCGCATTCCCTTCGAGAGCCATGCGATCGATTGCAGGGCCCCCTGGATACCCGAGTCCGAGAAAACGTGCCACCTTGTCGAAAGCTTCACCGGCCGCATCGTCGATCGTTCGGCCGAGGAGGCGATAGCGACCGACATCTTGCATGTCGACCAGCATCGTGTGTCCGCCGGATACGAGGAGCACGACAAGGGGAAATTCGAGTGCGGCATCCTCCAACAAGCCGGCATAGAGATGCGCCTCCATGTGGTTGACACCGATATAGGGAACGTTCCATGTGAATGCCAGGGCTTTGGCCGCGGACACACCCACGAGGAGTGCTCCGATCAAGCCCGGTCCGTGAGTTGCCGCGACCGCATCGATCCGTGTCGGGTCGATACCGGCCTCAGCGATCGCCTGGTCGATGACCGAAGGGAGAAGGTCGACGTGTGCACGGCTCGCAATTTCGGGAACGACGCCGCCAAAGCGTGCATGGATGTCGATCTGGGAACTGACGACGCTCGACAGCACATCTGTTCCACCCATCACGACCGCAGCAGCCGTCTCATCACAACTGGTCTCGATTGCGAGAATCACAGTCGATTCATCGAAGGTTCGAGCAACAGTCATGATCGATCACCTCGTGCATCTCCGAGTCGTCGAGCGAAATCGACCCCCTGGATGTCGTGGGCCCACATCACGAGAGCATCCTCTGAGTTCTCGTAGTACCGCTGACGAATACCGGCGGGAGCGAATCCGAAATCGCGATACAACCCGAGTGCAGCTTCGTTGCTGACCCGTACTTCGAGTGTCAGAGCCTGAGCACCGCGTTCGATCGCCGTGTCGATCAGATGACTCAAGAGGTGCCGCGCGATTCCCTGTCGGCGACGTCGAGGATCGACTGCCACGTTCGTGACATGGGCTTCATCGGTCGCGAACATCAATCCCCCGTAGCCGACGAGTGTTGTCTCCCGGATACCCACCACGTAGTAGCGGCTGCCCGTTCTCACTTGATCGATCTCGCTCGCAAACACACCAGATGTCCACGGCTTGGGATACACCTGCTCTTCGATGTCCAGGATCGCCCGCACATGTCGCCGCCGCATCGGTTCGATGACGAGACCTTCTGCTTTGCTTGTCGGGTACGCGAATCGACGTGCCAGATCGCTCACGGAACCGAGAAGGTGTCGGCTCATGAGGGGACCTCAGCTGTTATCGCGGACTCGGTGCTCGTGCGAGTGGACCAGTTGATCTCAGCATCGGGAGCGCGCACGTACACCGCCTGAACGGCACGGGGTTCCGACCACTCCTCACGGAGCGCTCTGCGCAGCGCCATGATCGCCAGATTTTGAACGCTTGGATGAGCCAGATGTCGATCTGCTGTCTCGATGAGCGGATGGCTCGCCAATTCCTCCCGATAGCGCTCTGCCCCATCGCCGACACACACGATGTGTTGACCTCGATCCTCCACAGCAGCAATGAGATCGGCGGTGGACCCGACTCGAATATCTTCCAAGGGTTGCACACCATTCGACGAGGGTCGATGAAACCCGAAGAACACCTGGCCCTTGCGAGCATCGACCACGGGTACGACGACGTCGTCATCACTGCTTCGATGTCGACATG
>JAULYE010000212.1:0-11327 GCA_032118015.1 Ilumatobacteraceae bacterium
AGGGGAACGTGTCACGACCGTAAACCGTTAGGGTAACGGTGTGCGCGAACAGGACCTTCTGAATTGGGACTGGGTCCGAGGGAATCGCCATCGGGCGTGGCCTCGACTCGTGTGTCAGCAGTTGCGCTCGAGGATGAACGAAAATCCCGATGCAGAGATTCTGTCTGTCGGAGACCGGACGGTTGTCGTGGAGGAACTTGCTCGCATGTCGGCAAGCGTTGCGGTGAAGCTTGTGAAATCGGGCTCAACCTCACCTGTCGTCACGCTCGTCGATCGAAGTGTTTCGTCTGTTGCTGCTCTTCTTGGCGTTCAGTGGTCAGGGCGAGTGCTCGTTCCGATGAATGTGGACGACCCGATCAGCCGCATTAGGGAAGTCATCGATCGTCTCGGTGATTGTTCCGTCGTTGATGCAACAGGGCGGGGGCCTCGAGAAGTTGCGGGTTATCCGGTGGAGAGCATGGTCGCCATCCAGGACGTGTGGATGGAGCCCGTGGCTCCGCTGGCTGATGCGGTTGCGATGATCGTGTTCACCTCAGGATCCACCGGCAAACCAAAGGGTATTGTTCGACACGGTTGGCAAGAAGACAGTTCACTGGTCCGCTTCTTGGACGCAGGGGAAGGTTCGAAAAGAACAGTTGTGTTCGGGCCGTTGCATTGGCTGGGGGGTTTGTCGCTTGTGCGAAACAATATGCGGGATGGCTACGTGCGACTCGCCGATCCGATGTCAGTCTCCGCAGATGCCCTCATCGAGGATTTGTCGACTCACCGCATCGAGACCATTTCCGCAACGCCCTCTTTGGTCGTGTCGTTGGCTCGGTCTGCAACTCGCCGCATCGACACGCTGTCACTCGTTGCTTGCGTGGGAGAACCCCTCAAGCCTGAAACCATTCATGCAGCACGATCACTAGGTTCCGTCGGGGTGACGTTGTTATCTCATTACGGGGCATCGGAGATTTTGGGGCCAATTGCCAATTTTCGGTCCCTTCCGGGCGACGACATTCCAAACGGCTCCATCCCGTTGGGGGTTCCCGATGAGCGAGGTCTCCGGCTCGAACATCTTCCAGGGCACGATGACTCGTTCGCTCAAATCTTTGTCGATCGATGGGTATCCGAGGGATATTGGGACGATCCGGAACTTCAGGCATCCAGGTTCGGGGTCAACGCAGACGGCGATCCATTTTGGCGCACAGGCGATCTCGTTCGAGTTGGAGATAACGGGATGCTCTGGTCCGCCGGGCGTGCCGATGACATGGTGAAGATTTCGGGAAAGCTGGTGGAGCCGTCCGAGTCGGCACGTGTGCTTGCGTCGTTTCCGGGTATTGGCACAACAGTTGTCGTGCCCCGGACATTGGCAGATGGTCGCCAGCAACTGGTGGCCCATGTCGAGGCGGCGTCAGAGATTTCACCCGACGACGTGCGACAAAAATTGAAGGCGGAACTTCCTGCACACCTGATCCCATCGGTTCTCATGCGACACGACGTATTGCCGATCGCAGCCGGCGGAAAGGTGGACCGCCAGACATTGATGCAACTGCCGGTTGTGCCGTGGAGGTCGGGGGCGATCGAGCCGCCGGTGGGTCCGATCGAAGAAGCTGTCGTGCGAGAAGCCTGTCGTTTGTTGGGTCTCGACGAGATTGGACGCAATGATGATCTCTGGACATTGGGACTGGACTCACTGGGCGCTGTCGAACTGAGCGAGATCCTGTCGCGATTGCTGAACCCCTCGCTGACCGTGAACGATTTCATCGATGCGTCTACACCGGCACAGATCGCTGCGGTCATCGGAAGAAACCGAAAGGGACGGCCGTCCCATGTGGTGCCACTGGTCGAGGCGCCGGAGCCGCCATCTGTGTTGATTGTGACAGGGGGTGGAGCTCCGGCACTTTCGTATCGGGAATTGGCGAACTTGCTCGAAGGTCATGGCAGCGTGGCATTCGAACAGTGGGGGCTGAATCAGCGGGTCCGCCCTGATCGCAGTGTGCGAGCCGCAGCTCAGCGCAATCTCGAAGTGCTGGAGACAATGAGCGTTGCAGAACCGGTCGTGCTCATTGGTCACTCATATGGTGGCTATGTCGCTCATGAAATGGTGTGTCGCATGCGTGCATCCGGAAAGGACTGCGTCCTCGTGCTGCTCGACAGTGGTCGGCGCAAAGGTCGCGACCGGCGACCTCCCGCATTGCGCCGGCGATCTCAGCCGTGGTTACAACATCTACTCAAACTCGTCTACTGGCGGTTTCATTGGGTTCTGGTCCCGGTTGTCGAATTACGGCGGGCAGATCGCAAAAATCAGCGACTGTACCGACACGCTGTTCGTCGAGCACACCTACATCGACCGGGTGTGTTCGGTGGACCGATGCTGGTCGTTCAGGCCCGCGATTCGTCAGTGGGAGAGTTCTGGAAGAGGGAACCCGCCCTCGAAGTAGTGAGCGTTGCGGGTGGTCACGGCGATCTGATTCGCTCTCCGTACGTGGGCGCGGTTGTGAGCGCAGTGCAGGAGTTCTTCAATGAGTATCGGGGAGTGTTGCCTCGTCAGTGACAGGTGGGTTCCGTGTCGACGGTCGCGATGTGCGCCGATATTCAATAGCTCCCAGTTCGGCGAGGTCACCGGCGAAGCGCGGGAATCCCGATCCTCGTTGATCGGTCTCTTCGCGAGCGGTGCCGATACCTGCTGGTGTGATCATGTCAATGACCGGACTACCGCTGCGTGGCATCATCGTCATGATCATCGACCCGCCAGGAAGGGAGAATCCGCCGTTGTCGTCCAATGCTGCGAGTTTCGGGTCGCCGTAGACGGTTGAGTTCGCCATCAGTGATGCTGGTTCAGGAAGCATGACAGAGTTCGCCGATGTGAGCAGAGATGAAGAGACATCGATCTCTCCGGAACTCACGATGTCCACGACAGTCGGTGATTCACCCACGGTGTTGGAGAAGTTGCCGTACAGGATCGAGTTCGTCACCGTGACAGCGCCCCCAGCAGTCAACGCACCGTTGGTGAATGTGCTCATGTTGTCGACGATCGTGCAGAAGTCGAGATTGATATTGCCGGCGACATTGAGGCCACCTGCAGAGGTGGCAACGTTGTCCGTGACCGTGCTGTTGCGCATCGATAGAGAACCAGCGACATACATCGCTCCACCTGCTGTGGCGGCGTCGTTGTCGGCGAATGTGGTTCCGGACACGATGACTTCGGTGTCGGCTGCGCTGTGCACGGCTCCGCCGAGGTCACCGGAGTTTCCGATGAATTCGGACTCCATGATCATCAAGGCGCCGTAGGCATTGATCGCACCAGCCGATCCCTGGGCCTCTGATGAGCCGATGTCACCCTTGATGACTGGAAGCCGGAACTCATTGTCGACGAAGCGACTGCGGCGCACCGAGAGTGCCCCATGCAGAACTGTCAGCGCGCCTGTACCTGCAAAGTTCGACAGGCCGAGACCGTCGATGGTCACGGTCCGGCTCTCAGTTCCCTCGTCGAGAACGATGACGAACCCGGCTGGCTTGCCTTCTCCACTGAGGACATAGTTGTTGCCCATGATCGTCAGATTTTTGGGCACACCGAAAGGCGCTGAAATGTCGGCGGCAATGGGAGTGATCGCGCCCTCGATGTCGAATGACTCACCGATCTCGATCACGGTGCAGGGGTCTGTGGAGATGAACTCGGCAATCGCTGCATTCAGAGTTGCGAGGGACGTGACTGGATCTCCGCACACGTGCGAATCGGCCGAGAGAGGAGGCGTATTGAACAAAGGAGCCAGTGAGTTGATGCTGGCAAGACAAAGGCACAGGAGTGTCGCCTCACAACGACGATGTGCGGTCCTCCCCTGTGTTCTCGTCATCATCTGAGTCCTCACCACTTGCCACCCCAACTCACGAAAGTGTCAAGAACGTAGTTCGCGTCGAATGGTGACGTCGGTGCGGAGTAGTCGATTCCGGTACACCAAAACCGCTACCGAAACCACTGTCATTCCAGCAGTACAGTCCCAGGGGTGCAGATGTCATTCGTCGGGTGCAGCAGCGCATGGTTGGCACGAGGGTCGCTGTCATGAACGTGCTCATTGTGACGGCGACAAACCAGCGGAGAGGGGCAGAGATTGAAGCATTTGCTCTGACAGCCGAACTCCGTGATGCAGGCGTCGAGGTCGAACATGTTGCTTTGATGTCCCGTGACTCCGATGGCCCCGCACTCGAGATTGAAATCTTGGGCACGACATGGAAGTCGGTTCGAACTTTGTTTCGATTACGTCGAAAGTCGCGCTATGTGGATGTCGTGATTGCATTCGGATCTGTCACACTCCCCGCATGCGCGATCTCTCTTGCAGGTACACGCACACCTTTCATCTTCCGCAGTATTGGCGATCCCCACCAGTGGTTACGCGGACCAGCGCATCGATGGCGGACCGCACTGCTGGTGCGCCAAGCATCTCGAATTGCCGCTCTGTGGAAGGGGGAGGCGAAGTCACTTTCGGAGTTGTATGGCGTTTCACCTGCACACATCGCCATTGTCCCGAATGCTCGATCAGCAGATCAGCATTCTTTGGTCTCAGAGGAGGAGCGGTCTGCAGCGCGAGAGAGATTTGGGGTTCGCGTTGATGACAGCGTCATCACCCTCGTCGGATCTCTGACCGAGGAGAAATGTATCGACCGTGCCATCGAGGCGATTGCCCTGAATCGCTCACTGAGATTGCTGATTGCGGGAGATGGTCCGCTTCGTGAAGAGTTGGAGGCAATGGCACGGGATCGGGCCCCAGGACGTGTGCACTTTTTGGGGAGCGTCGAGAATGTGTCGGAGGTCTACGCAGCCACAGATGTCGTTCTGATCACGAGTCGTACCGAAGGAATTCCCGGAGTGGCGATCGAGGCCGGTCTGAGAGGAATCTCGGTTGTCTCGACCGATGTGGGAGGGGTCTCGACTGTCGTTCGACAGGGGGTGACGGGCCTCGTTGTCACCAGTGCTGATCCAGCAGCGATACTCGAAGCAATTCAGGTTGTGCTGGACAAGGACATTGTGCTTCGGCAAGACATTCGGAATCACTGCCTTTCGAACTTCACCTGGAGCCAAGTGACCCCACTGTGGCTCGAGCTCATCGAGTCAGTGATTGATGATGGAACCAGACTGGACAGAGTTCTGGGCTCTAGAAACTCGAAAATGAGTTCTAGGGAAGGTGCAGTCCGATTCGGTCGTTGATCTCGGATCGGTCAGGAGACTACGTCATTGGCATTTCGTCCAGCAGGCTGATGCGACCATGCTTCTTGTCCCATTCATAGGGGTCGATCCGACGTCCCATTCGACCAGTCCACGCATCGAAGATGGCGCGGAGGCGCAGACCAAGAAGCGTAATTGCGTGACGCGGAGAAAAGATCACTGACAAGAGGGGCATGAGAATTCCGCGAACGACGGTGACGACAACAGCTGACACGAACCCCGAATACTCCCGTGCGATGACGACGTGATTTCGCATCGAGTAGTACTGCCTCCACGTCGGCGAGTCGATTCTGAATGAATGTTGCGATCGAGGAGGCTTCACATCATGGCCTCCACGTTTGAGCGCAACACGATCACTGTGCAACAAGAGTGCGAAACCGTGTCGACGTAAGCGAAGTCCAAACTCGACCTCTTCCATGCCGAAAAACAGTTCGGATCGCATGGCACCGCATGTCCGAATCGCCGCACCTCTGAACAGAGGAAAATGATTCGTCGTGAGGTAGTCGACATGTTGAGTGACGGTTCCAGAAACAATGGGAACATGGGAAAGGGTTGCCCGCTTCCTGTTCCACACGGCGCCAGCCAAACCAATTCCCCCGACCTGAACACCTTGGTCAAGCACGTCCTCGGCGACAGTCACCAGATCCTCGAGCATGTGATCATCGGTCAAAGGGCGGTCATCGTCGAGGCGCAAGAGCCAGTCGTTATCGGAAAAGTTCGCGAGAAAGTACTTCATTGCCACTTCCATGGCTCCCGCCGGACCGAGATTGTCACCAGCATCTATGTACCTAGCCCCGAATGATGCGGCGATCTTTGCGGTTTGCGGATCGCTGCCATTGTCGACAATGACAGTCTCGATCGGTGAAAGAGACTGTGAAGAAATGGACCGCAGGATTTCCGGAAGAAAACTCGTCCGCCGAAATGAGATGACCACAGCACAAATGTTTCCGCGTTGTCCGGTGGAGTAGGCACCTTCTGGTTGGTTGTCACCGTGCGCGTTTCGGGTTTCGGTCATCGTGTCACTTTCACCTGAGCGATAACCGTTTTCTGAGTGCCAGTCGAGTTCGACCCGACTGATAGGCAAGATGGAGAAGAGCGTCAGCGAATTGTTGTCGTGAGGTCGATTTGAAAACCCTACACGCGTACAGAAAAGTCTTTGCGATCTCTCGCCGTCGCGAAATATCGGCCTCGGGGTAATAGGTTGCGTCGATCATGTATGCGCCCCGCCCCCATCGATATCGACGAATGAGTGTTTGTCGAACCGAATCTCTGGAGCGATAATCACAATGAGCATCGGCAACGAATTCGATGTCGAAGCCGTTACGGGTGGCTTCGATCCCGAAAGCAACATCTTCACAAGACCCAGAAAAGGACTCATTGAAACCGCCTATCTGATCGAATGCAGAGCGGTGCACTCCCAAGGATCCTGAAAATGGATACGGCGTGCCGAAACGGTCTCGCGCAATTCGAGGATCCGATTGACGCTGGCGTGAAGGTGTCAGCCAGTTCGGCTCGGGTGTCCATTTGACCAGGGAACCTCCTACGACACTGCTCGTTTCGAGAGCTTTCGTCATCTTTTCCATCCATTCGGGATGAACTCGATCGTCTGCATCACAGAACAGGAGCACTTCCGTCGACAGAGCTTTCGCCCCGCAGTTTCGTGCGAAGGCCGCGTTAGGACGTTCATTGGCGAAAATAGTCCGAATGTCGAGGCGATCGTGAAAGTTCTCGACAACGGAAAGTGTGTCGTCGGAGCAGCAATTGAGAACGACAACGGTGCTGAAAGGCCGATCAAAAGTCTGATGTGACAGAGCAGTGAGCTGGTCGGCGATGAATCGAGAAGCATTGTGGGCGGGAATCACGACTCCGACTGTCTTGTGCATCGCTGTCCGTCCGTAGCAGTGTCGATCTGCAACCATGCTAACCACGCGTCAGGGGACACATTCGTCGAGTACGGATCGTCACGTCAGGCGGTGAAGGAAACCGTGATCAACATCGAATCATCGTTGGAAGCGTTTGAGTTCTTTCCTCACGTACCAAGCTTTTCGGAGAAGTCGACTCTTGCCGATTGTCGCCTTGACTCGATCGTGGTAGGTCGATTGATTGAGTCGGTCGGCGTAAGGTCCAGCGCCGGCGATTGCAAGCCATTCATCGGCAAAGCGAAGGTTTCCTTCGGGATTCCCAAGGGTCGACCACGGTTTCAATCTGCCAGCGAAGTGCACGATCGATGGATCGGCGGCAACTTCGTTCGCAGCTGTTGATCCAAGGAGAACTGGCAGGTGGTCGGTGAAATTTCTGCTGGCCAGAAAGTTCCAAGTCGGGTGGAGCGGGCACCACCTGTCGTGAAACACCGCATTCATGGCATCTTGGTCTCCATAAATGGTTTTCGTGGCGGTTTTGAGATAGGAGAGAAGTCGGGTGTGAGAGTCGGCCCTTCGCCACTCATCCACATCGATCACGAGTACTCCAGCGTTGAAGTAGCGAGAGGCCGCGTCGATCTCGTGCAAGTGATAGTCGGGTAATCCTGATGTTGGTGTGCCAATCCACGGACAACCGGCATCTTGAATTGCCGCGATCGGAAAGGTGGCGAGATCGACTGTCCATAGTTCGTGCAGATCTCTGCGGACAAGCAAATCCGCATCCAAGTAGATGAGTCTGCGACAATCGTCCGGCACGGAACTGGGTCCAAAGAAATAGGCATAGCTGATGAGATGTGCACCCAAGACCGAAGATGCAGTTCGATTGAGTCGTGCTTCCAAATCGTCGATTGGTATCCAATGCACGGTCACCATCGGGAGAGTCGATGAAAATTTGAGTGCATCCTCAGTGGGCAATTCGCTATCACTCATGATGAAAGCTCGAATTGGCTTTGAGGTGTGTTGGGACGCGGAGGCCAACAACGTCCAAACGTATGGAGCGTATGCAAAGTTTGCTGCAAAGAGCACGTCGATTGACCCAGACACATTTTTCCTTCTGGTGTTGTTCGTTCGTGGTCGAACAACACCGCAATCCAAAGTGGGTGGCGAATACTTTGGTGTTTTGGACTGGCCGATGTCCGAAAAGACGCTACAACACCTCTCGTTTGGAATGGGATATTGGCAAAGCGGCGTCCTTGTAGCATTTCCCTATGAGCATTCCTGATTCGGAACAAGTCCACACTGACCCGGAGGGAGAAACGCGAAAGTCCCGCAACCCGTGGAAAGTGGTGGCCATCGTCCTTGGCGTGTTGATCGCCGTGTTCACGGTGTTGGCCATCATTGGATCACAGGCAGGGGACAACCGGGATGAGAAGCTGGCTGAGAGGTTGCCGGCGAGTATCGAAGAAAACTTCAAAGACAAGGGAATCGATGTCACAGTTGATTCTGTGTCGTGCGAAGAACTGCCAATGACCGACGCAACATTCTCGATTACCTGTGATGTGAGGATCGTGGGTATCGAAGAAGTGATCGAGACAACCGTCCAGGGAAGCGTCGACGACGATTTTGTGGAGATCGATGAAGTCTTCTCCGAAGAGCGTTTACTTTCTCCACCCAAGGCCATCGAATACGTACAGGCGTTGGTGGATCAGGCGACGTCGGGTGTCACAGTTCTCGATTGCGATCTCGGGGGAGACATTGCAGTCATCCGCACCGGAAGTGAATTCACCTGCGCACTGGACTCCGATGAGACGGTACTTGTCACGGTGGCTGCCGACGGGTCCGGGCAGATCACGGACGTCTTTGCAACAGATGGTGCGTGAATTTGCGCTCAGAGTTCGAACACGTCGAACTCACACGCGTGGGAGATTCGTCTGAGATCTGATCCAGCCAAGGGCGTACTTGGCTCTTTCTTTTGTTAGGGCGAGGAAGCGGGCTTTGCGTTGAGGGATGGTTCGTCGAGTTGGATGTCTCACGTCTTTGGCCACCATGGTGCAAAACTCTGCGACCTCCCGTTGGTATTTCCTGACGACATCCATGGCATGGCCGGTGCGAAATGGGTTCGCGGCTTGTAACTGCGCGTATCTTTCCGGCTCGCGCTCTGCTTCCAACACTTGTTCCATGAGTCGATGCATCGATCCAGCCTCGTACAAGCTCAAGCACGAGTCAGGAGGGAAGTCCAGTGTGAACCCCGGGTTACCCCAATAAATCGGCACGCTTCCCGCCAACCAGGCATCGATCATCTTTTCGGTGGTGTAGCCGAGCATCTCACGGTTTTCGAAGGCGATCGTGAAGCGGTAGTCCCGCAGGACATCGATCTTTCCGGATTGCCAACCGGATGAATAACGGGCGCTCAGTCGGGGGTCAGTGGTGTTGTTCATGACAGACCCCAGGGCATCAACGGGAGTTCGTGCATGCAGCATCTCGAAGAAAGCATTGCGCTCGGGACAATTCCGGTTGCTGAAAATGAAGTTGCAGAATCTCTCTCCTGAGTTCTCGAGCGGTGCCGGGAGAAACTCTGGGGGTTTGTTGAGAAACAATGATGCCCAAACCGGAAGGCGGAGATGATTCGCCCGAGGCAGGAACCGACAGTCAATTGTGTAGTCAGCAAGTGCATCTTTGGTGTACGCCTCTTGACTGACCATGACAACTGACCCTTGTGCCTTCCAATGGCTGCGACCGAAAACTGATGCGATGACAACACCGGCCTTGGACACATCATCCGAACGTTCAAAACCTTGATCGATGAAGAGCTTGGAAAAAGCGTTGTTTTCTCGGTCGTGGAACTCACTGAAGTCGGTGACTGCGACAGTAGGTACTCGTTGTTGGAACACTCAATTCTCGATTCAGGTCAAGCACGCTTCATATCTAGATGGAGCACAGACGATAAGGCTGCGGCTCACGCTCTCCCAACTGGATCTTGGGAGGATCGAAGCACCGATCACGCCAACAGGTGGTTCACGGCCGATCTGGAAGTCGCATTCTCGGGACGAATGTCCTGTGAGGGTGATCGCTTGGAGAACGACCGGCGCGAGTTGGGTTGAACTATTTGTCAATCGCTGATCCGACTTTTTTGGGTGGTGACTAATCTGTCGACGTGACGCACGTTCGCCGGCCGTCGGTCTCCATCGAGGTTCTGTCGCCGGTCGACGTCGCGCACATTTTCCAAAGCCTCGGCGAATACATCGCCATCCACGAACCCGTGTTGGACGAATATGGCACGCTGATCGATGCTCGATTGATTTGGTGGAACCAGGGGTATGAAGGCGTCCGCGTGTTGCCCGTCGAAAACCATTCGAAGATGACCGAGGCATATTTCGAGCCAGCCGTCGCTATCGAATACGCGAGCACCGCATGGGCATCGGGTCGTGTCGTTCAGCTGTTCGAATTCACTCCCGCCAAACGCAGTCAATATCGACCTCCTGGTTTGGTGGTTGTCATCTCGGTTCTCTGGGAGCGGGTGGGCAATTATCTCGTGGAGGTCGGCAGCGACCTCAGCCAGGTGCGTCGGCTGGAGAACAAGTTGGCTGACCAGTGGTCACTCGTCTTCGCAGCCGAGCGGGACAAGGCGTTGCTCGTAGACCGTGAGCGCATCGCCCGCAATCTGCACGACTCCGTCATCCAGCAGATCTACGCCTCGTCTCTCGGTCTCAATGCAGTTGCCACGAGATTGAACGACCTCATCGAGGAGGCCGGTGATACGCATGACCGGGTACGAAACGTCGTCAAGACCATTGCCGATGACCTGTCATCCCTAATTTCAACGATTCGGGACGAGATCTTCGCCGTGAGATCCGAACCCATTCAGTCTTTACGTCATGAACTCGAAGATGTCGTTCTGCCGATCATCGGTCCATCCACGATGGACGCGGAATTCCATGTGCGTGTCGAAACTCTCGATGACGTCGACATTCTCACGCATCTTCGAGCGGTCGTGCGAGAAACCGTGTCGAACGCGGTGAGGCACTCAGGCGGCAGCCTGGTCCAGGTAGCCGTACATCGCACAGTGGACGGAAGCCTGCATCTGATCGTGGCAGATGATGGTGTGGGGATGCCGCTGGAACAAGACCGGGCGAGTGGGCTGGTCAATATCGAAGAACGTGCGCGAGCCCTCGGTGGCTTCGTGCGGATCCTGGGCAAAGTCGATGGGGGAACGACGATCTCGTGGCAGGTCCCTGTTGCGGAGTGGCAGTCATGACGACATTGGC
>JAULYE010000213.1:0-12619 GCA_032118015.1 Ilumatobacteraceae bacterium
ACTCGATCGACTCGACCACCTTCGATCACTGGGTTTGCCGATTCCCCGCGTCATGGTGCGGGTGACACCGGGGGTCCACGCCCACACTCACGACTTCATTGCAACAGGACAGGACGACTCGAAGTTCGGCTTCAATCTCGCCAACGGAGATGCGTCGAAGGCAATCGATCGGATCCGCGCGTCGCAGTCCGGCGAATTGATCGGCGTGCACTGTCACATCGGCTCGAATGTGTTCGCTGTGGACAGCTTTGCCCGGGCTGCAGAAGTGATGGCCGCCTTCGCCGCACCACTCGACCTTCCCGAATTGACTCTCGGTGGCGGCTTGGGAGTTGCCTACACCGAAGGTGAAGAGGCGCCCACGATCGCAACTTGGGGGGCGGTGCTCCTCGACGCTTGTCGCGCGAATGACGTCCGGTCAGCTGTGTCGGTCGAACCTGGACGTGCCATCGTCGCTGGAGCAGCCGTGACCGTGTACCGCGTCGGCACCATCAAACACATCGCAGGAATTCGAACGTACGTCAGTGTGGATGGGGGAATGAGCGACAACCCGCGACCGGTGCTCTACGGAAGTGGCTACGAGGCATTCCGTGTGAACGACGTGGCATCAGTGCGTGACATGCCGGTTCGGATCGTCGGTAAGCATTGTGAGAGTGGAGACGTTCTGATTTTCGATGGACATCTACCATCGGACCTGCGTGTCGGGGATCTCGTCGCCACTCCGGTGACAGGTGCCTATGGTCATTCGATGGCGAGCAACTACAACAAGATGCCCCGTCCAGCGGTTGCTTTCGCGTCCAATACGTCCGCGCGACTGGTCGTGCGACGTGAGACCTATGAGGATCTGGTCCGCTACGACGTCGTGTGAGGGTTCGGTTGGGCCAGAGGTGAAATCTGTCGGTTCTGCAAAGTGAGTGCCATAGCCTTACCAGCCATGACCAGCTCCGTTTCCTCACCGCGCGTCGTACGCATCGGCCTCCTCGGCTGCGGCAATGTCGGAGCTGCTCTCTATGGGCTCATTCGAGCCCAAGCTCCATTCATCGCAGCGCGCACAGGTATCACCCTCGAAATCGGCGCCGTTGCAGTTCGGAATCTGTCGCGCGATCGCGATGTGGCGGTTCCATCGGAACTTCTGACGCGCGATGTGCATGCAGTGGTCGCCGATCCCAGCATCGACCTCGTCGTCGAGGTCATCGGCGGCATCGAGCCCGCACGTGAACTCATCACGACGGCCTTCGCATCGGGAAAGCCGGTGGTCACCGCCAACAAGGAACTTCTTGCCAATGTCGGAGTCGAGCTCTTCACCGCAGCCGATTCCGCCGGCGTCGACCTTCTTTTCGAGGCAGCGGTGGCGGGCGGTATTCCGGTCGTACGGGCCCTGCGCGAAAGCTTGCGCGGTGAACCCGTGTCGCGTGTGATGGGCATCATCAACGGCACCACGAACTTCATCCTCACGAAGATGACCGAGGAGGGAGCTGAATACGGATCGGCTCTCGCAGAGGCGCAGCACCTCGGATTTGCCGAGCGCGACCCAACGGCTGATGTGGAAGGTTTCGATGCCGGAGCCAAGGCGGCGATCCTGGCGACGATTGCTTTCGGAGCCAAAGTCGTCGCTGGCGATGTGTATCACGAAGGCATCAGCCGCATCACCGCAGCTGATATCGCTGTTGCTCGCAGGCTCGGATACACCATCAAACTTCTGGGTATTGCTGAGCGCGATGTCGTCACTGGTGAGATCGGGGTACGCGTCCACCCAGCGATGGTGCCGAACACCCATCCCTTGGCGAGTGTGCGCGAGAGCTTCAACGCCGTTTTCGTGGAAGGCGGAGCAGTTGGATCATTGATGTTCTATGGACGTGGCGCCGGAGGCAATCCGACGGCAAGTGCCGTTCTCGGAGACGTCATCGACGCTGCGGTCAACCTCTCCAAGGGCACACATGGGACGATTGGCCACTTCACAAAAGCGGTGATCCGCCCCATCGATGAATCAACAGCGGAATACCTCGTGTCTCTCGAAGTGGCCGACAAACCTGGAGTTCTGCATGCGGTCACCGGGTCTTTTGCTCGCCATGGAGTGAGTATTCGCGCTGCTGAACAAGAAGGTGCGGGAGTGGGTGCCCGACTGGTCTTCATCACGCACGACGCCAAGGAATCTGCAATTCAGGAGACCTTGCGTGAACTACGAGGAATGGACGTAGTCAAACAAGTCGGCGGACTCCTCCGCGTGATCGGTCACTGAGAGAAGGTTGCCGTGAGATACGTCTCCACTCGGGGCAAAGCACCGATACTTGGCTTCTCCGACGTTTTGCTTGCAGGGCTCGCGAGTGACGGAGGGCTCTACGTTCCGGAACGGTGGCCGTCGTTACCCGAACTTCCAACTGGGTCCTATGCCGATATGGCGGCCGCGATCATGTCGCCATTCGTGGCCGGTGACATTGCGGATCCCGAGTTGCTGCAGATGTGCCGTGACGCGTATGCGACTTTCCGACATCCAGCGACGGTTCCTCTCGTACAGATCGGGCCGGATCAATGGATCATGGAACTCTTTCACGGACCGACCTTGGCCTTCAAGGACGTTGCTCTCCAACTGGTCGGGCGAATGTTCGATCATGTTCTGTCGGCACGATCCGAGCGCGTGATGATCGTTGGCGCAACCAGTGGGGACACTGGATCTGCTGCGATCGATGGCGTCAAGGGTTGTTCGAACGTGGACATCGTGATCCTGTACCCCGACGGCCGAGTGAGTGATGTTCAGCGCAAACAGATGACGACGGTGGATGCCCCCAATGTGCACACGGTGGCCGTCGAGGGAACGTTCGACGATTGCCAGGACCTCGTCAAGGCGATGTTCAACGACCCCGCCTTTCGTCACGAGATGAATCTGTCCGCCGTGAACAGCATCAACTGGGCCCGAGTCATGGCTCAGATCGTCTACTACGTCGCTGCCATCGATGCCCTTGGACAGCAGCCACTGGCCTTCAGCGTTCCAACGGGGAACTTCGGCAATGTTCTCGCTGGATGGATAGCGCGCGAAATGGGAAGTCCGATCCAATCCCTCATCGTCGGATCGAACAGCAATGACATCCTCACGAGATTTTTCGAGAGTCGATCGATGACGACCAAAGGTGTGACTGCAACTCTCAGCCCCTCGATGGACATCCAGGTGTCGTCGAACTTCGAGAGGCTCCTGTTCGATATGAACGAGCGCGATGGCGTTGCCACCGCCGGACAGATGGAGGCCTTTCGTCACAACGGTGAACTGAACGTCACGCCGCTTCAGTACGAGACATGGATCGAACCAGTTTTCGTGGGTGCCCGTTGTGATGACGAGACGACAATCGAGACGATGTCGGACGTGCATCGTCGAACGGGAATGCTCATCGACCCGCACACCGCCGTTGGAGTGGAGGCGGCGCGTCGCCACGGTGAGCCCGGAGTCCCAACGGTGACGCTGGCCACGGCACATCCGGCAAAGTTCCCCGATGCAGTCGTACGCGCCACTGGAGTCCACCCAGTTCTGCCGGCTCATCTTGCGGATCTCATGGAGCGACCCGAGAGAACGACTGTGTTGCCAGGGGATTTGCTGAAGATCCAGCAGTTCGTTCGGTCGGTCGCGCGCCATTCCTGACTCGCTCGAACTCGTGAGCGCATCTGCTGAGACGCTTGCTCGTCCAGAATTCGGGGAATCTGGGGACCGAATACGTTGTTATGACCTTCCCCGGTGGCTATGGTCAGAGGGTCTGGAAGACCAGATCGCATGTGTGACCGAATCGCTTGGTCCGTGCGTATTTTCCCCACTGGCGCTGGGACGCCGGTGATCGTGCTCCTTTTTGCACGCCGCCGTTGACACCCACGCCTGAAAGCAGGTTCTTGTGGCCGCAGACGCCCTTGAGAAGTCAGTACTCGAGTCGAAAGACAAAGAGCAGTTGATCGCAATCGCTACGGCACTCGGTTTGAAGGCCAGTGCGCGAGCAAAGAAAGAAGACATCATCACCAACATCTTGGCGACGGTGGGCGGGCCCGATGGTGGTGCTGAAACGGCATCTGGGCGTTCGGGCCGAACAGCACCGACGAAGTCACCTGCTCGCGCAGGGACCTCTGGTGCATCGCGGAACGGACCAGACGATGCCCCTGCGAAGAAGACCCCAGGTAGCTCAGCTCCTGCGGCGGTCGCACCATCGGCGTCGACAGCTCCTTCTCGAACGTCCGGGGCCAACGATGTCATCCTCGGTCCTGATGGCGAGCCGCTCGCCGAGTGGGAGGCAACTCTTGTTCGTCGAGGCGAAGCCACCGTCGAGGATCTCGTCGGTGGAGAGGCACCCTCAGGCAACGCTCCATCGGGGCAGCGTCGTGATCAGCAGCGACATCAGAACCAGTCCGGAAACCAGCAGTCCGGAAACCAGCAATCCGGAAACCAGCAATCTGGTCAACGCAGTTTCGATGGGGAGAGCCGCAATCGTCGTCGCCGCCGTCGAGGTCGCGGAGGACGCGAAGAAGGACCTCAGGGCGAAGACCGTGACGGCTTCACCGGACCCGAACGCAGTACAGGTGAGTCGTCTCCTCAGGAGATGATGGAAGTCTCCGGATACCTGGATCTGCGTGATGAGGGATACGGCTTCTTGCGCGTCAAGGGATACTTGGCGAGTCGTGATGACGCCTACATCTCCGTCAAGCTGACCCGCCAGCACAGTTTGCGCAAGGGTGACTTCGTCACCGGCATGGCGCGCAGCGCCGGTCGTAACGAGAAGAACCCGGCTCTGATCGAGATTCATTCTGTCAACGGTGGCGGTCCTGATTCAGTCAAGGGTCGCCCGCGATTCGAGGACCTCACAGCTCTGTTCCCGGATGAGAAATTGCGACTCGAGAGTCCACTCGATCCAACGAACATGACAGCTCGCATCATCGACTTGCTCGCTCCGATTGGTAAAGGTCAGCGCGGCATCATCGTCTCTCCGCCCAAGGCGGGTAAGACGACGATCATGAAGGAGATCGCGACGGCGATCGAGCGCAACAACCCTGAAGTCACCCTGATGGTGCTGCTCATCGATGAGCGACCCGAAGAAGTGACCGACATGCGGCGTACGGTGCGCGGTGAAGTGATCTCGAGCACCTTCGACCGCCCCTCTGAAGAGCACACGCAGGTTGCAGAGCTGGCCATCGAGAAGGCCAAGCGGCTCGTGGAAGCCGGGAAGGATGTCGTCATCATCTTGGACGGCATCACCAGATTGAGCCGTGCCTACAACCTTGCAGCACCTGCGAGTGGACGAATCCTCTCCGGCGGTATCGATGCCGGAGCGCTCTACCCGCCCAAGAAGTTTTTCGGTGCAGCCCGCAACATCGAAGAGGGTGGCTCTTTGACGATTCTTGCCACGGCCCTCGTCGAGACGAACAGCCGGATGGATGAGGCGATCTTCGAAGAATTCAAGGGAACCGGCAACATGGAGCTTCGCCTCGATCGCCGACTGGCTGAAAAGCGGGTCTATCCGGCGATCGACGTCGACGCCTCCAGCACGCGTCACGAAGAACTGCTGTTCGACCGAAAGCAGCTGCAGATGGTGTGGAAGCTGCGGCGGGTTCTTTCCGGTCTGGCATCTGATGGCAATCCGGCGCCGGGTCTCGAGCTCCTGATCGACCGCTTGAAGCAATTCAAGAACAACGACGAATTCCTGGCTGAAATCGGCAAGACCCCGACGATGTGACCGGGCTGTAAGGACGGCCCCATTCGTGATGTTCCAGTCGTGATATCGGACTTGGCTCGGTTGGACCCCGAGCGGCCAGCGGTACACTCAGTCGGCGTCCAACTCAGCGGGTCATACGGCGATTTCGCTCCCGCTGAGTCGACACAGGCACTGCATCAACTCACAGAGGAATCGACCGCCATGAAAGCTGACATCCATCCCCAGTACACGGTCACGACCGTCAAGTGCTCATGCGGCAACATCTTCGAGACTCGCTCGACGCGCGCTGGCGACCTCAACATCGAATTGTGCAATGAGTGCCATCCTTTCTTCACTGGGAAGCAGAAGCTCGTCGACACCGGCGGACGCGTGGAGCGCTTCAACAAGCGCTACGGATCGCGCAAAGCAAAGTCCTGACCAACGTGTCTTCCTGACGGGTTGCCCCGCTCGGTGAACAATCGACTCCACGGTCTGAAATTGCGGGCTTTGGTCCGCGACCATCTGGCGGCGGTCCAGGAAAAGGGTTCGTTCGCGGTGGACCCGAGCGCAATCGAGGGTGTGGCTGAGTCGCAACCTGTCGATGTCGGCATCGGTGCAGCTCTGACCGTTGCGAATCAGGCGTGGGTCCTGATCGAAGAGCGTCATGAACGATCCCTGGGCATCGGTTTGGCGTGGATGCATCGAACAGGCGCAGAGGCTCTTCATGTGATTGCCAGTGAGCATGCCGGCATCATTGCTCGACGAGCAGAGCATTTCGCTCTCGGAATCACCGTGTGGCAAGCAACTGAACGCGTCTTGGAGCCGGCTTCGCCGCGCGTCCATGTGGAAGAGGCCAAGCCGAATGCATCCCACCTCGATTTCGGATCGGTGATCTTCGACAGCGGTGCGGACGTCGTCGTCGAGCATGGAGTTGTCAGCGGAGAAGTACTCGGGCTCGAAGTATGTCGGGTCATCGAAGATCCACTCACCGGGCAACCGCGCCTCGAGGTTGGAGTCGGTGTACACGATCGTGAGGCCTTCGCCCTGATGCACGGAGAGATTCCGACTGCTGATTCGCTGAAGAGAATCGTCGATGTTGTACGCAAGCATCGACTACCAGGAGCGGATCCTCATCCGTTGAACCGTCTCGCCGCTGAGCGTGCGTTGCGTTGCCGTGTCGTTGCGGAGCCCGAACAAATCGGGCTGAGTATCTTGCACCCGGTGTCGGCTGCAACCCCGAGACTCAACGTCAAGGATCCTTTTCCGTGTGCTGGAATCGGAGAGACCGAAACGGGAGAGAAGGTGATCGCGGTGTTTTCGACAGGCATCGACCTCGATGTCGTTCCAACTGCAGCGGATATCCGCGCATGGCACGGTGCTCTCGATGCACAGTTGCTCATCGTCGTCCCAGAGCGCGACGCATCACCGGTGACGAAGAGGTTCGCTTCGGCACTGCACAAGCCGGCGACTGTCGTCGGAATCGCGTCGACCTGACGTTCACGTTACGACTGGATCGATTCCACCTCGTCACAGCCCGAACTCTGCTCTGCCTGGCGTCCCGTGCGCTGAAATCCCCATAGCCTGACATCGTGGACAGGCGATGGGATGCTCTACTGGAAGAGCACATCTCCCTCGAGTCCTTGCTCTCCGACCCTGATGTGGTCAGTGATCAGATGCGATTGCGTGACGTCTCGCGTCGATACAAAGAACTGACTCCTGTCGTGACCTGCATCAAGTCGATTCGTATGCGCCGAAGTGACGGCGAAGCTGCAAGTGAGCTGTTGGCCATGTCCGATTCGGATTCCGAGCGTGAACAATTGCGCGCCGAGCGTCTCGCAGCCGAGTCTGATGTCGCACGTCTCGAGGAGGATCTTCGTACGTTGCTGCTTCCCAAGGATCCCAATGATGGGCGTCCGGTGATCTTGGAGATCCGAGGAGCCGAGGGGGGAGAAGAAGCCAATTTGTTCGCTCGCGACCTCTATGACATGTACGTGGCGTATGCGGCACGACGCGGTTGGAAGGTCGAGACCCTGTCACATGATCCGAGTGATCTGGGGGGAGTCAACGAGGTCGTTTTCGTCATCCGCGGTGACGATGCATGGTCTCGCCTCAAGTTCGAGGGGGGTCCACATCGCGTCCAGCGAGTTCCGGTGACGGAAAGTCAGGGACGAATCCATACCTCTTCGGCGACGGTGATGGTTCTCCCTGAAGCAGAGGAAGTGGACGTCCACATCGACGACAAGGACCTACAGGTCGACGTCTATCGTTCGAGTGGTGCCGGAGGGCAAAGCGTCAACACCACCGATTCTGCTGTGCGCATCACCCACGTGCCGACGGGGATCGTTGTGTCGATGCAGGACGAGCGCAGCCAGTTGCAGAACAAGCAGCGGGCGATGACAATTCTGAGATCTCGCCTGTTGAAAGCTGCACAAGAGGCTCAGGAGTCCAAGATGTCAGCTGAGCGTCGATCACAAGTCGGGGGTGGCGGACGAGGCGAAAAGATTCGGACCTACAACTTCAAGGAGAATCGACTCACCGACCATCGCATCGGTTTCACGATCTACTCACTCTCGGATGTTCTCGCAGGCGATCTCGATTCGGTGATCGACGCCCTCGCCAGTGATGAGCGAGCCCGTCAACTCTCCGGTCAGGAATCCTGAGGCCATCTGGCTCGTGAGTGATCGATGACGTGTGATCGGGGACTCGTGATGGGAGTCATGTCGGGGACGGGATCGCAGTGGGTGGCCCTATGACCGGCACCGTGAACTGGCGTCACCTTCTTGCGGAGACGACTCGAGTGCTGGGTGAAGCACCAGCCGCTCGCTGGCTGTGTGAGACGGCTTCGAGTTCCAGCGTCGATGAGTTCCTTGCGGCGCTCGACGAACCAGCCACTGAGCGCATGGTGGCCCATCTGGATTCGATGGTGGCGCGGTATCGGGCCGGCGAGCCTCTTGCGTACGTGCTCGGTCACTGGTCGTTTCGCCATATCGAAGTCATGGTCGATCGTCGTGTGCTGATACCTCGACCCGAGACCGAGGTCGTCGCCGGTCGCGCCATCGAGTTGGCATCGCTCATCGGACCTTCCCGCCGAATTGCCGACTTGGGAACGGGATCGGGGGTCATCGGTCTGTCTCTGGCTGCGGAATTGCCAATGGCAGGTACGGAGGTCTGGTTGACCGATGCATCGGAGGATTCTCTCGACGTTGCCCGGGCCAATACCGCTGGACTCGGTCGACTAGCGGCGAATGTTCGCATCGCGCATGGCTCATGGTTCGAAGCCTTGCCCGAAAATCTCCGCGCATCGTTCGATGTGATCGTTTCCAACCCGCCGTATGTCGCAGATGACGACGAGGAAATCGAAGAGTCCGTTGCCGAGTGGGAGCCAGCTTCAGCGCTCTTTGCTGGTTTCGATGGATTGCAGGACATCCGAGAGATCGCAGGTGTGGCTCCCAAGTGGTTACGCCCGGGTGGATGGCTGATCATCGAAATCGGTCACCTCCAGGGTCCGCAGGTCGCAAGGTTGCTCCATGCAGACGGATTCGTCGATGTGCGTGTGGGCAGAGATCTTGCGGGTCGGGATCGATATGTCGAAGGTCGGCTTGCGTGACCTGTGTTGTCCGTGTGCCTAGTGCAGATCGAGCGACCGTCGCAGGAAGTCCAGTTGGTGCAAGAGGAGATTCTCTGCCACGACGGCTTGAGGCGTCATATGGGTGACACCACTGAGAGGTAGCACTTCGTGAGGTTTGCCTGCTGCGAGAAGTGCTGATGAGAGCTGCAGAGTGTGTGCGGCAACGACGTTGTCGTCTGCGAGCCCGTGGATCAACAGCAGCGGACGCGTCAGCTGATCAGCCAGTTCGATCAACGAGGTACGTCGGTACGGAGCATCATCGATGTTCGGGTCGCCGAGGTAACGCTCGGTGTAGTGCGTGTCGTACAACCGCCAATCGGTGACTGGTGCACCGGCGATCGCTGCATGAAAGACATCGGGACGTCGAAGTACTGCGAGAGCCGCAAGATAGCCACCAAAACTCCAGCCGCGGATTGCGACTCGTGTCGTGTCGAGGGCGGGATGGTCATGAGCCAGTGCCTGCAGTGCATCGACCTGGTCATCGAGAACGGCCGTTGCCAGGTCGTACTGAATCGATCGCTCCCATTGGGTGCCGAGGCCAGGCGTGCCGCGCCCGTCAGCGATCACGACCGCAAAACCCTGATCGGCGAACCATTGGGATGTGCAGTGCGCCGCATAGGAATCGACGACGCGCTGAGCGTGGGGTCCGCCATAGGGGTCCAGCAGGACTGGAAGCCGCACACCTTCTTCGATGTGACGTGGCAGAACGAGCGCACAAGGAATGCCTCGCGAACCAGCGCGCACGAACTGCACGTTGGGCTCCACGAGTGGGGTTTCGCACACGTTGTCGATGGTTGCGACAACGGTCTCAGGATCATCCAGCCTCCTCACCGTTACTGCAGGGCGGGGAAGGCTCAATGATGCTCGACGCATCACCATGGTTGAACCTCCAACGGCAACGCTGTGCACGCCATCAGATGGGCTCAGCTGGCGCACCACCAACGTAGACGAGTCCCAGGACCAGATCGTCCATGCTTCGGGTCGCTGAGTATCGATGGCTGTGAACAGCACGATGCCATCGGCAACAGCGACGATCTGTCGGACATCGAGCATGTCCGATGTGACGGGTGAGCCACCAGCGATGAGTCTCTTGACGCCTGAATGATCCGTCACCGTGATCAGCGTGCCGTCGGACAATTGATCAGGTGAGCCAGCAACGAGGTCCACCCAGGTGTCGCTGGTATCGAGATGGACGGACTGGAACAGCGGCGCCTCCCAATCAGCTCGCCCGATCATGACTTTGCGCTGATCCCGGGACTGGACAGTCACGGTCAAACCATCAGTGGTGGAGGTGCTGTTGCGACCCCAGCGAACATCGGCGAGATAGGGAAACGCAGCCGTGTCCCAATCGATGTCGCGGCGCTCACCTGAGTCGATGTCGAAGAGCCCGAGAGTCACAAGGGCATTGGTCGAACCAGCCGCGGGGTATCGCACCGTACGAGCAGGTAGCGATGGCTGCGACGGATCGGCAATCGTCCATTGCGCCACGGGCGAGTCGTCAACTCGTGCAATGGCGAGACGGCGTCCATTGGGGCTCCACCAAAAACCGCGATATCGACCCATTTCCTCGGCTGCGATGAAGTCGGCAATACCCCAGGACACCGACTCGTCCTCTCCGAAGACGGACCGTCCAGCAAGCGGTCTTTGTGGAGATGTCACCGCATCGAACTCGACGCAGAACACTTCACCGTCCACCACGTAGGCGATGCGCGCACCCGTGGGATCCAAGCGTGGGTCGAAGACGGCACCAGCAGACACAATGTGCCGTACCGTCGCAGAGGCAAAGTCACCGACGAACAACTGGCCGGACAGTGCAAAGGCGAACAACGTCATGTCGTCGTTCACGCTGTAGGCAGTGATCCCACCGCCTGCTTCACGTAATCGCTCTCGACGCGCACGTTCCTCGCCAGAGAGCTCCGTGGACTCGCTCTCGGCCATCAACGTGATCGGATCCACAATGAGACGTTCCCTGTTGGAACCGAGATCGAACTCCCATAGGCAGTTCACGGTGTCGCTGCCAGAGCGGCTGCGTAAGAAGATGATCCGCTCCCCGTCGGGCGACACGCTGAACGTTCGCGGTTCTCCGAGAGTGAATCGCTGAGTTCGGGCGTATTGACGCGGGAATGAGTCGGAGAGTGAACTCATGACTGCAAGGTCATGAGAGGGAAGGATCGACGAGGATCTTGGCGTGGGCCTCCGGGTTGCCGAGATCATGGAACGCTTGGGGAACGCCCTCGATGCCGACGCGACCTGTGATCAACGGTGCGAGGTCGACCTTGCCCTCGGCGATACTCGACAGCGCGCTCGCGAACTCGCCAGGTGAGTACCCGAGAACGAACTGCAGGGAGAGTTCCTTGCCGATGCCGAGCATTGGATGGATGCGGTCCTCTTGCATACACGCACCCACGACGAGGATGCGAGCGTCCTTGGGTGCCATGCGCATCGCCTGCTCGATCATGCCTGGATTGCCGACGGCTTCGAAAATCACGAGTGGCTTGCTGCCGTCGACTTTGCGCCAAGCAGCGATGGCAGGAGTGTCACGCGGATCGACAACGACATCTGCACCGAGATGCTCGGCCAGTGCACGACGACGCGGTGAGAAGTCTGCTCCGATGATCGGGCCGATACCGCGTAACTTCAGCTCGGCGATACACGCCAGCCCGACTGGACCGAGACCGAGGATGACCGCTGCATCACCCACAGCGATCCGGCTCTTCTCGACTGCGTGGACTCCGACGGCGAGAGGTTCGGTCATCGCTGCCAGATCTGGGGACAGGCCGTTGGGCACCTTGATGCTCATCAACTCGTTGACGACGATCTTCTCGGAATACCCGCCCGGATACTTGTTGCTGAAGCCGACGCCGTGTACACCTTGTTCGTCGAAGGCCACCGGAAAGCTGACCACGATGTCTCCGGGAACAAGATTTGACACACCGGGTCCGACATCGAGAATCTCGCAGCAATATTCGTGACCCATCACCATGTCGAGGTGTGGTTCGAACATGACTGGCCGCGCGGGGTCTGCTGGGCCGTCCGAGCGGGCATCGTCGTTCATCTCAGCGGTGAGACGGCGACTTTCCTCGCCGTGGACGAGTAGGTGCAGATCGCTTCCGCAGATACCGCACGCCAGAACTCGGGCGAGGGCCTGCCCAGCGCCGGCGGTCGGTTCGGGAATGTCGTCGACTCGTAGGGACCAATTTCGCATCACGGCAGCACGCATGTCTTGAGACTATTTCCACTGCTCGACTCCCAAGGATTCGAGGTTCCACTGCTCGACTCCCAAGGATTCGAGGTTCCACTGCTCGACTCCCAAGGATTCGAGGTTCCACTGCTCGAC
>JAULYE010000214.1:0-3406 GCA_032118015.1 Ilumatobacteraceae bacterium
ATGCGCAGAACTTGGGTTTGCGTACTGCGTCCAAACCCGACAGCCAGGACGTCTGCTTCATCACGTCGGCTCGCGATGACCAGGGAAGATCTGGCCGAGTGAGTTTTCTCGGTCGACGTATCGATTTGCACCCCGCAGACATCATCGATGAGCAGGGCGTGAATCTGGGCAGCGTCGATGCGGTCGAACTCGTGACTCTCGGTCAGCGGCGGGGTGTCGGTGGTGGAGGTGGCACGAAGCGATTCGTTGTCGATGTCGATGTGGAGAGGCGGCGCGTCGTTGTCGGTCCCGAATCCTCATTGAAGATGACAGAGGAAATCGTCGAGCGCGTGATGTGGAGTCACGAGCCTTTCTTGGGTGAGGCGTTGGTGCAATGCAGCGCACATGGCGAGCCGCGCGCGGCGCGACTCGAACTCGACGACGATGGCTCTGTGGTGGTTCGGTGGCGTGAACCTGAACGGCGCATTTCTCCGGGACAGAGCGCCGTCTTCTACGACGCTACGTCGAACTACGTTCTCGGCGGCGGCGTGGTGCGCGCCCGTCGCGATGTCACTGCGAGGGCCGTAACAACGTGAGGGTTCGTCCGATACGAGTCGGACAGATTCGGACTGATCGGACATGGAAGGCCTGTCCACCCGGATGATCCTTCGTCGGAGCGAGGATGACCGTTTCAGGATCTGCAAGTCGGATCACGATGCCTGACGAGCGAATTCCTCCACTCAAGTCGAAGGGAGCGTCGTCGGATGCGAAGTGACCCGACGTGCTGTCGACGTCGGTGATCAGGCGCTTTGGGAACATGACGGTTTCGGTGAGTACGACAGGGTCATGGATGACGAGTCCAGCGGGAACTGATACGAGCCACCGACGCGCATAGCGATGGAACCTGCGGGGGAGAACGACGAAGCCTGCAAGGGCAATGGCTGTCGAGATCGAACCGATCTCGACCCCGGCAGCGAGCAGGATTGACCCGATCGCTGCTGTGGCGAACCAGGTCGACCAGGCAAGGATCACCACAACGAGATGTGGGCGTGGGCATCGCAGAGGAAATCGATGTTCATCTCCGTAGGCCGAGGACTGGATGAAGTACGTGCCGATCTCACCACTCGCACTCGAGACGACGACGACGGCGCCGAGAGCAAGAGCAATCGCTGAGAGCATGTCGAAACCGCCGACGCTTGTCACCATGAGTGTTGTCACAAGATGAGCGGGTGCGGTGAGGCGAAGTGCTGTCAACGACGAGCTCGCAGGAACCAGGATGCTCAAGAGGACAACCGCCCATAACGACCACAACGCAATGGATGCAGCGAGGCGATGCCCCTCACTCAATTGAGAAAGTGGGTCAGCCAGGAAGGGGACGGTGAATCCGAGTCCGACCACGGCTGCTCTCATCAGTCGAACGATGGCCACATCGAAACGTGTGTGTCTTCGATGCGCGCTCATGTGCGAGGAATACTATTTCGCTGCACCCTTCATCAGAGCGCCCTTCATCGATGCAGTTGAGTCGAAGACTTTGTCCCCGGAGTGTTTCGAGGTCGTCATGATTCCGTTCCCGATTGTGCCAACCCTGGTATGCCCTGCTACGACAGAGGTCTGGAGGAAACGCACCGATGGGCGCAATCGAAGCAGCGAGAGTGGCCAAGCTGATACATGGTGGGCTGATGCATGGTGGCACCGTCACAGGTGTCGGCAGCCTGCCTCATCGTGATGTCTCGTCGGCCGTCTCGTCGGCCTTTTCTGCCTCCGAAGTCCCGTACATTCCGACCCTGCCACGATTGAACCCGGCTGAGGGGATGATCGCCCAGGCGGTCACAGGGATCACAGGGATCAGCGTCGGACAGTACGGTTCGCTCTTGGTCGACCCTGCCCGGATCGATCCTGCAGAGCCTGTGGTCACCGATCTCGCTCATGGAGCGTTCTCCGGCTATCGAGGGGCATTGGACAGGCTGGCTCGTGAGACAGGTGACTCGATCACCGGTGTTCTCAAATGGCAGTTCATCGGACCAGTGACCCTGGGTCAAGCACTTGTGCGTGCTGGGATTCCCTCGGCCGTGGCTTTCGACGTCGCCAGCCATGCAGTGCGCTCACATGTTGCAAACCTCTATCGCGAGATAGCGGCAGTTGCGCCTCAGGTCGTTCAACTTGTCGTCATCGACGAACCCGATCTCGGTTCGCTGATGAGTGAATCCTTTCCGATTGCCCCGGATACAGCGATCGATCTGATGTCGAGTGCGATGGCCGCAGTCGAGGGTGAAGCCGTGGTCGGGTTGCACTGCTGTGCGCCAATCGACATCGTCCCTCTTCTGGCCGCTGGGCCGGCGATTCTCAGCATTCCAGTGTCCAGGCACCTCGCCTCGTACGCAGGCGCGCTCGCAGCGTTCCTCGAGCGCGATGGCCTGATCGCGTGGGGAGTCGTGCCGACGGATGGACCGGTCATGGCAACAGCGGAGCGTTCGTGGCGCAACCTCAGCAAACTCTGGTGCGATCTCGTCCAAGAGGGGTGTGACCCCTTGCGATTGTGGCGCCAGTCGTTACTGACACCTGCATGTGGTCTCGCGAATCACACGGTCACGACATCAGACATCATCATGTCCCAGGTGCGTGAGATCGCGGAGCGGATTCGTACGCAGGCGGTGGCGACTCGACTCACGGTAGGGGCATGAGTACGTCCATCCAAGAGCGGGCACATTTTCTCCGAGAGGAGATCGAACGTCATCAGCGTCTGTACTACGGACACGATGCCCCGGAGATCGCAGATGCCGAGTATGACGCACTCGTGCGCGAACTCGAAAAGCTCGAGCATGAGCATCCCGAACTCGTGACCGAAACATCCCCGACCCAACGTGTCGGAGGTTCGGTCTCCACGACGTTCTCACCCGTCGAACATCGAGTGCCGATGATGAGCCTCGACAATGCGATGGATCCATCCGAACTCGCCGCATGGGGAGATCGCATCGTCAAAGCATTCCCGGAACCGACATCGGTCTCCTATATCTGTGAACTCAAGATCGATGGGCTGGCCATCAGTATCCGGTACGAGAACGGTCGTCTCGTGCAGGCTGCGACGCGTGGGGACAGCAGAATCGGGGAAGACGTCACTGGCAATGTTGCAGTCATCGACGCGGTCCCCGAGGTCCTGAGATCGGCGAGCGGGCGGCCGGTTCCACGTGTCCTCGAGGTGCGCGGCGAGGTGTATTTGCCGCTCGACGCCTTTCATCGATTCCGACTTTCCAAAGAAACCGAGAACGCCGAGCGCATCGCCACTGGAAAGAAACCTGAACCGGTTCCTGTGAATCCGCGCAATGCCGGAGCTGGCAGTTTGCGGCAGAAGGATCCTTCGATCACAGCAGAACGTGGATTGTCGTTCTGGTCGTATCAATTGGGCGAGATCGTGGACGGTCCAGAATTC
>JAULYE010000215.1:0-15387 GCA_032118015.1 Ilumatobacteraceae bacterium
GGTGGCGTGCCACAGCGATGACGGCAGCTGCCATGATGGCAATGACCGCGATCGCAACAGGCCACGACCACCATGCTGGGCCGTCAGTTGTGAAATATGTGCGGCGAATATCGCCTTGGGTGGCATCGAACCATCCGCCGATGGAACGCACGAACACCTCGATGTCGATGCGATCGAGACCTCGCCACCCGGCGCTGTGCCCACCACCAGCCGAGGACGCAAGGAGGACGTTGAGACCAGCAGGAAGAACCATGATCGTTGTCCAGGCGGCGGAGCGGGTTGCGCTCTTCGTGCGACGGAAATACTCCCAGCCAGCCAGAACTGCAAGGGGTGCACCGAGGAATCGAAGCAATGAGGCGGCAATGACGAACACAACGACGGGTGTCCAAGATCCACCCGCTCGAAAGCGGGCCAAGCTGAGAACGAACGCGAGCACACACATGATGAACAGCGGTTCGGACAAGGTCCCTTGCGTGACGAGTCGCACGGCTGGCAGGAATGGCACCATGGCTGCGAAACCAGTGACCATGGCGATGCTTGTGAGTGATCGGCGCGCTGGCCGTGTCGAGTTCGAACCGAACACGATGCACAGAGATATCGAGGCGACAGCAACAACCGTGAGTACATGCATGGCGGCCCGTGTCCCGATGACCGAGCCGATCGCACCTGCGAGAACTGGATAGGCGACGGGAAAATCGACAAAGGGGAGCGAGCCACCGCGTTCGAGAAAGTCGACGGCGTCGAAATTGGAAAAAGATGGGGCAAGGGTGGTTCGAAACAGGTCTCCCGAGACAACGGACTCTGCTCCGCTCCAATAGGTCACGGTGTCGAGCAGGGGGATGATGCCGTGGCGGAGTTGTACGAGCGCCACCGACGAGCCGATGATCAATGCAATCAGGGCTGCGGATCGTGACTGATCGATGCCAGTTATCGCTGCGCGTATGCTGGTTATCGCTGCGCGTATTCTGGTTATCGCTGCGCGTATTCTGGTTATCGCTGCGCGTTTCGAACTCGTTGTGGAGGAGGTTCGCTCGCCGGCAGAGTGCACGAGTGAAGTCTGCCAGTTGCGGTTGGGTCATTCGGGTTCGGTGGGGATGCGTCGTCAGTGACCTGGCAAGATGACGGTATGTCGATCGAAGAACGAGTCTCCATCACCGTGTCCGGTGGCGTCGCCGACGTCCGCATGAATCGTCCAGACAAGCGCAACGCCCTCGACGGGGCGATGTTCACTGCTTTGGCAGATGCAGGTGAGCGCCTCAAGTCTGAACCAGGCGTGCGAGCGGTCGTGTTGTCAGGAGAGGGGTCTTCGTTTTGCGCGGGTCTCGATTTCGGGTCTTTCCAACAGATGGCGTCGGGGAACGGAGCGGCAGCGGCCAACGGCAATGACTCCGGTAATCCCGGAAGTATGGCTGCAGGTCGTATCACGCACCTTGGGCAGCAGGTGTCCTGGGTGTGGCAGGAAATTCCGGTGCCAGTGATCGCAGCCGTGCATGGGCATGCACTCGGTGGCGGAATCCAGATCTGTCTCGGAGCAGACATCCGCATCGTCCATCCAGACACTCAGATGTCGGTGCGTGAGATCCATTGGGGTCTGGTGCCGGACATGACGGGAACGATGGTTCTGTCCCGTCTGATTCGACCCGACGTAGCCAAGGAACTGACATTCACAGCACGAGTATTCGATGGCCGAGAGGCACTCTCACTCGGTCTCGCCACCAAACTTTCCGTTGATCCTCGCGCGGATGCCTTGGCGATGGCAGCGGACATCGCAGGGCGCAGCCCCGATGCCGTGCGCGGAGCGAAAGAACTGTTCAACCGCCTCATGTGGTCCGAAGCTGCTGATCAGTTTGCTGCTGAACGTCGGGTCATCGGATCTCTCATCGGCAAGACCAACCAAGTCGAGGCCGTCATGGCGAACTTCGACAAGCGAACGCCTGTCTTCACCGACGTGTGACATCACCTATCGGGCGAGGCCACCTCTCGATCCGCTGACGTGACTCATATGTGCCCAGCTCGCGAGATTTCAGTGATATCGAGACGTGCAGATGGGGGCTGCTCGCTCTAGTATCTGGTCTTCGAACGGGCCAATGTCGTCCCGGACTCACATTTCATTCGTGAACCCGAAAGAGACGACATGAGCAACCCATTTGGTCCTCCGACCGCCCACGGCTTGTACGACCCCCGCTTCGAGCACGACGCGTGCGGCGTGTCCTTCATCGTCGATATCAAGGGTCGACGCAGCCATGAGATCGTCAGCCGTGCTCTCGGTGCGTTGTGCAGTATGGAGCATCGAGGCGCGACTGGGGCCGATGCGGGCACGGGTGACGGTGCCGGCATTTTGATCCAGGTTCCGGATCGATTCCTGAGGGGTGTGGTGCCCTTCGATCTGCCGACTGCAGGGCAGTACGCAGTCGGTCTTGCCTTTTTGCCAGTGGATGAGCGAGATGCAGCAAGCGCCAAGTCCGCCATCGAGTCGATCGTGGCCGAGGAAGGTTTGCGCACACTCGGTTGGCGAACTGTCCCCACTGATCCAACGACATTGGGTGCGAGTGCTCGGGCAGTCATGCCGCGGTTCGAGCAGCTATTCATCGACGATCCATCGGGTTCTGCATCAATCGTTCTCGATCGGCGAATCTATGTCGCACGTAAGCGCATCGAACATGAACTCCCGAACGAACAGCGCACGTATTTTTCGTCGCTGAACAGTCGGACATTGATCTACAAGGGCATGCTCACGACCCCCCAGTTGGGTGCGTTCTATCCGGATCTCAGCGACGATCGCATCGACAGCGCGTTGGCACTCGTGCACAGCCGATTTTCGACGAACACGTTCCCCTCATGGCCTCTTGCGCACCCGTATCGATTCATCGCCCACAACGGAGAAATCAACACGGTGCAGGGAAACCGGAACTGGATGCGCACACGTGAGGCTCTGTTCGAGTCCTCGAACATTCCCGGCCTCGATCGCGCGTTTCCGATCTGCTCCCAAGGAGGCAGTGACTCCGCGAGCTTCGACGAGGTGCTCGAACTATTGCATCTTGCAGGACGGTCGCTTCCCCACGCAGTGCTGATGATGATCCCGGAGGCCTGGGAGAACCATGAGACGATGGATGCAGACAAGCGAGCGTTCTACCGTTTCCATTCCTCACTGATGGAGCCGTGGGACGGCCCTGCGAGTGTCGCCTTCACCGACGGGACGGTGATCGGAGCGGTGCTCGACCGCAACGGTTTGCGTCCAAGCCGCTACTGGGTGACCGATGACGATCTCGTGGTGATGGCATCCGAAGTGGGCGTCATCGATATCGATCCAGCCAAGGTCGTCCGAAAAGGAAGGCTCCAGCCGGGTCGCATGTTTTTGATCGACACGAGCCTCGGGCGCATCGTCGACGATGAGGAGATCAAGCGCGAGTTGGCTCTCGAACACCCGTATCAGCAGTGGTTGGACGAGAACCTCGTTCACCTCGACGACCTGCCGACACGCGAGCACATTGTGCACACGCACGACAGCGTTCTGCGCCGTCAGCAGATGTTCGGCTACTCGCACGAAGAGCTCAAGATCATTCTTGCTCCGATGGCCAAAAGTGGCATGGAGCCGATCGGATCCATGGGTACAGACACCCCGATTGCCGTTCTCTCAGATCGTCCCCGACTGTTGTTCGACTATTTCCAGCAACTCTTCGCGCAGGTGACGAATCCGCCATTGGACGCGATTCGAGAAGAAGTCGTGACGAGTGTTGGTTCTACCGTGGGCCCGGAATCCAACTTGCTCGCACCCGGTCCGCAGAGCTGCAGGCAGCTCGTGTTGCCGTTCCCGATCATCGACAATGACCAGCTGGCCAGAATCATCCATGCCAATGAAGATGGCGATCATCCCGAGATTGCGGCCCATGTCGTATCGGGACTGTTCCGTGTTGCGGGTGGTGGTGACTCGTTGCGCGAAGCGATCAGCACCATCCAGCAGGAAGTCGTTGAAGCAATCGACAACGGCGCAAGGATCATCGTTCTGTCGGATCGCAACAGTGATGCGGTCATGGCTCCGATTCCCTCGTTGCTGCTGACTTCTGCGGTCCATCACCATCTCATTCGTGAGAAGAAGCGCACCATGGCAGGGCTGATCGTCGAATCCGGTGACGCGCGCGAGGTGCATCACATGGCCCTCTTGATCGGCTACGGAGCGGGTGGCATCAACCCATATCTGGCATTCGAGTCGATCGAAGACTTGATTCGTGAGGGCGATCACGGACTCGAGAATCTCGATCCGCAGGTTGCGGTGGCCAAATACATCAAGGCATCTGGCAAGGGTGTTCTCAAGATCATGTCGAAGATGGGTGTGAGCACGGTGGCGTCCTACACCGGAGCCCAGATCTTCGAGGCGATCGGACTCGGAGAGAATCTCGTCGAGGAGTACTTCGCGGGAACGGTGAGCCGTCTTGGAGGGATCGGTCTCGATGAGGTGGCTCGCGAAGTTGCTGAACGCCACAGCGTTGCCTATCCGGCCAATCCGGAGCGGCGCGCACATCGCAAGCTCGAACTCGGTGGTGAATATCAGTGGCGTCGAGAGGGCGAGTACCACCTGTTCAATCCTGAGACCGTGTATCGATTGCAGCACTCGACGCGAGCCAAGCGTTACGACATCTTCAAGCAGTACACCAAAGCAGTCGATGACCAGTCGAAACATCTCGCGACCTTGCGCGGATTGTTCACCTTGTCGACATCAGGTCGCAGTCCGATTCCGATCGATGACGTCGAGTCCGTCAGTGACATCGTCAAGAGGTTCTCGACAGGCGCAATGAGCTATGGATCGATCTCGGCCGAGGCGCATGAGACGCTGGCGATCGCCATGAACTCGATCGGCGGCAAGAGCAACACTGGCGAAGGAGGGGAGGACTCAGAGCGTCTCCACGACCCGAGCCGCCGCTCGGCGATCAAGCAGGTCGCTTCGGGTCGTTTCGGAGTGACGAGTGAGTACCTCGTGAACGCTGATGATTTGCAGATCAAGATGGCCCAGGGTGCAAAGCCGGGTGAGGGCGGACAGCTGCCCGGACACAAGGTGTACCCATGGGTTGCAAAGACCCGTCACTCGACGCCGGGTGTGGGTTTGATCAGCCCGCCGCCGCATCACGACATCTATTCGATCGAAGATCTCAAACAGTTGATCCATGATCTGAAGAATTCCAATCCCGAGGCCCGTGTGCACGTCAAGCTCGTCGCCGAAGTCGGTGTCGGTACGGTGGCTGCAGGTGTCAGTAAAGCCAAAGCCGACGTCGTCCTCATCTCCGGTCACGATGGCGGAACGGGTGCATCTCCGCTGACGTCGCTGAAGCACGCAGGCGCGCCATGGGAACTGGGACTGGCTGAGACTCAGCAGACTCTGCTGCTCAACGGCTTGCGGGATCGCATCGTGGTTCAAGCCGACGGCCAGATGAAGACGGGTCGCGACGTCGTCATTGCCGCCCTACTCGGTGCAGAGGAGTTCGGATTCGCCACTGCGCCGCTCGTGGTCAGCGGTTGCATCATGATGCGCGTCTGCCATCTCGACACGTGTCCGGTAGGGGTGGCCACGCAGAACCCCGTTCTTCGGCAGCGCTTCAGCGGCAAGCCCGAGTTCGTCGTCACTTTCTTCGAGTTCATTGCCGAGGAAGTGCGCGAGATCATGGCCGAACTCGGATTCCGGACCATCGAGGAGATGGTCGGACGCAGCGACGTGCTCGATACCGAAGTGGCCCTCGATCATTGGAAGGCCCGTGGCCTCGATCTGTCGGCGATTCTCGCTCCAGCTCGTAACCCGTACGGTCAGACTCTGCATCACAGCGTCGCCCAGGATCACGGGCTGGACGAAGCCCTCGATGTTCAGCTCATCGAAGAGGCGCGCAGGGCAATCGAGGATGGACTGCCGGTGCACATCGCAACGCCGGTCAAGAATGTCAACCGTTCCGTTGGGACGATGCTCGGATATGAGGTGACCAAGAGATGGGCCGGTGCCGGCCTTGCCGATGACACGATCACGATCGACTTCACGGGATCGGCAGGGCAGAGCTTCGGGGCGTTCGTGCCGCGGGGAATCACAATGCGTTTGACCGGTGATGCCAATGACTACGTGGGCAAAGGTCTCTCTGGTGGGCGGATCAGCGTGCGCCCGGATGCGAGGTCTCGATTCGCAGCGGAGGACAACGTGATTGCCGGCAACGTCATCGGTTACGGAGCGACAAGCGGCGAGATCTACCTACGTGGAACAGTGGGCGAGCGTTTCTGCGTACGTAACTCGGGAGCAACAGCGGTTGTCGAGGGAGTGGGCGATCACGGGTGCGAATACATGACAGGGGGTCGCGTCGTCGTTCTCGGACCGACCGGACGCAACTTCGCTGCTGGAATGTCCGGTGGCGTTGCGTATGTATTCGACCCTCACGGCGTGTTTCCAGCGAAGGTCAACTACGAGATGGTGGCACTCGAGACGCTCTCGGATATCGATGAGAACGAATTGGCGGCCATCTTGCGTATGCACGTCACGGAGACCGATAGCGCAGTGGCGCGGCGAATTCTCGACGGCTGGGATCATTCCAAAGGATCTTTCGTCAAAGTCATGCCGCGCGACTACCGACGAGTTCTGGAAGTCATGGAGACGGCCCGAGCCGAAGGTTTGGGAGAGCAAGAAACATTGGACAGAGTGATGGAGGTTGCTCGTGGGTGAAGCAACAGGTTTTCTCAAGTGGGACAGAGAGCTCCCCGGACATCGTCCCGTCCCTGTGCGCTTGCGTGATTGGCGGGAGGCCTATGAGCCTTTCGACCGCGACAAACTCAGATTGCAGGCTGGTAGGTGCATGGACTGCGGTATTCCGTTCTGCAACAACGGATGTCCGCTCGGCAACTTGATTCCGGATTGGAACGACTTGGTCTATCGGGATCAATGGCGCGATGCCATCGACCGTTTGCATGCGACCAACAACTTCCCGGAGTTCACGGGTCGTTTGTGTCCCGCGCCATGTGAGTCGGCGTGTGTTCTCGGGATCAACGCTGATCCGGTGGCGATCAAACAAGTCGAAGTCGAAATCATCGATCGGGCTTGGTCCGAGGGTTGGGTCGTTCCCCAAATCCCGAGCATCTCAACGGGACGTCGCGTCGCCGTGATCGGTTCGGGTCCGGCTGGGCTGGCCGTGGCTCAGCAGTTGACGCGCGCTGGACACGATGTCGTCGTACTCGAAAGATCGGACCGTATTGGTGGACTGTTGCGCTATGGCATTCCCGAATTCAAGATGGAAAAGCACCACCTCGATCAGAGGCTCGAACAGATGCGAGCAGAGGGCACCGAGTTCCGGACCAATGCCGAAGTCGGCCAGACCGTCGACATCGACGTCTTGCGCGCATCACATGATGCAGTCGTTCTTGCTGCGGGGGCGACGGCTTGGCGAGATCTGCCGATTCCTGGTCGGGAGCTTGCGGGCATCCACCAAGCAATGGAGTATCTGCCATTCGCCAACCGTGTCCAAGAGGGAGATATTGCTGTTTCGCCGATCGATGTTGCTGGGGCCCATGTGGTGATCATTGGCGGTGGTGACACCGGCGCTGACTGTCTCGGAACTGCACACCGACAAGGTGCTGCATCGGTGACACAACTCGAGATCATGCCGACTCCGCCGGATGAGCGTCGTAGTGACAATCCGTGGCCGCAATATGCGATGGTCTTCAAAGTTTCGACAGCGCACGAAGAAGGTGGAGAGCGCATCTTCGGTGTGAACAGCGAGAAGTTCATCGATGATGGCACTGGCAAGGTGCGGGCACTGTTGATCCACGATGTCGAACGCAAAGATGGCGGTTTCGTCAAAGTGGAGGGCACTGAACGCGAACTCCCCGCCGAGTACGTCTTTCTCGCCCTCGGATTCGTCGGTCCCGAAAAGGGATCCTGGATCGACCAGCTCGGTGTCGGTCTCGATGAGCGGGGAAACATCGCTCGTGATGATTCATACCGAACGAATCTTCCGGGAGTCTTCGTGGCAGGAGACATGGGTCGTGGTCAGAGTCTGATCGTGTGGGCCATCGCTGAGGGTCGAGCCTGCGCGGCAGCAGTCGACGAATTCTTGATGGGCGAGACGACCCTTCCTGCGCCAATTCCCGCATCGGCGCGACCCCTGTCGTGATGTGCACATATGGCTGGCCTGCAGCTCGAACCCGCCGCTGTCTCGTTGATGTTCGAGTACGTACTTCGGCTGGTGATGTGAGTTGATGATGGGTTGCAGGGGGCACATGGGCCTTCCTGCCAGGGGATGGCGTCGAGTCCGATCTAGATTGTCTGGCGTGTTCGCAACGGTCTCTCAGCGCCCCACATTCAGACGGCTCGCGGTCGTACCGGCGGGTTTGGCGTTCGCTGTCCTTGTCGGCGCCTGTGGCGCAGATCCTGGGGCAACGGTGTCGACTCTGCGACCCCTGTCTTCGACGAATTATGCGACGACACCACCGTCGTCACTTGCTCCTCTCGACCCGGCGAACACAGCCCCACCCCCGATTGCGTACACAATCAAGGCCGGTGACTCGGTGTACGGAATCGCCTCGCAATTCGGCGTCCGACCCGACGAGTTGGCCAGCTACAACAATTGGGCCCAAGGTGTGAACAGGCAGTTGCTGGTGGGGGAGACCATCCTGGTGCCTCCTTCGCCCTCACAAACGACGACACTGCCGGGCTTGCCTCTGCCGACGGAGACAACGGTGGCACCGCCTGAACCCCCTCGAGGAACTTATGAAGTGAAGTTGGGTGACAGCATCACGACCATTGCCGACAAGTGCGGGATCGAGGTTTCGTCATTGTTGAGGATCAACGGATGGCCAGACATGAACGTACGGATCTTCCCTGGTGACGACATCAAGATCCCGGCCGCCACCAAGTCGTATGAAAAGTCGGAATGTGACGGAGTCTGACCCCGCCCAACAGTGCCACACCCCCAGGGCACCATCTGGACATGTCCTCAACACCTGCCACCAGAATCATCGATTGCGCCGAGTGCTCCATGTTCGAGAGCGATCACTGTTCCGATTGCGTCGTGACGTATTTGTGCGACCCTGTCCGCAGGAACTCGGGATTGCCCAGTTCGATATCGGTTGTGTCGGTGATCGATTTCGACAGAACGGATATCGACAGAACCGATATCGACAGAACCGATATCGACAGTACGGACACGTCATCGGGAGTGTCGATGACGGCAATCGTGTTCGACCTCGAAGAGTTGCGTGCCGTCAAACTCTTGGCGGATGCCGGGCTGGTGCCCAAGCTTCGGCACACCTCTGCCGGCTGACGCCGGCGATATGAATGGCGAAGTGAGCATGGCAGGAGACTCCACGGATGTCTCGGAAGATCTTCTGGGAGAGTTGCGCCGAATTGCTCTCGACTCCGGTCTCGACAGAGTCGGTGTGTGTGATGCATCCATTCTCGACAGAGCCCGTGCCGAACTTTTTCGTCGGAAAGAACTTGGTCTGTCGGACACCATGCAATTCACGTTTCGTAATCCCGAGAGATCGACGGATCCGCTACGTACCGTTGCGCAGGCTCGATCGATATTCGTGGGGGCGCGCACCTACCACAGGATCGAACCCGATCCCATCCCAGATGAAACTTCGGCCCCACACGAGACGATGGCAGATCCGCTGGCACGAGTTGCGCGCTACGCCCAGGTCGATCACTACGCAGCGTTGAGGGTGGGCCTCGAAGCTGTGGCTGGTGCGTTACGCGATGCCGGTCATGTTGCAGTCGTGGTGGCTGATGAAAACAATCTCGTGGACCGCGAGGTTGCATGGAAAGCCGGGTTGGGTTGGTTCGGAAAGAATGCAAACTTGCTCTTGCCCGGAGCCGGGAGCTGGTTCGTCCTCGGTTCGGTGATCACCACTGCAGATCTTGGGGCTGCGACCGCCCAGGTGTCCGATGGGTGTGGCAGTTGTCGTCGATGCATCGACGCATGTCCGACTGGAGCCATCGTGGCCGATGGCGTCATCGATGCCCGCAAATGTCTGGCGTGGCTGTTGCAAAAACCAGGAGTCTTTCCCGTGGAATATCGGATCGACCTCGGTGATCGACTGTACGGATGCGACGACTGCCAGGATTCCTGTCCGATCACGGTGCGCCTCGGACCCCGCCACACATCCGTGAAATCCGGAGATGACATGTCTCCAGACAGAGTCGACGACATCGGCTCGCATGTCGGTGTCCTCGATGTCCTCGAGGCCGATGATGCCGAGTTGATGGCAACATTCGGCCGGTGGTATATCCCGGAACGCAATCCCGTCTGGGTGCGCCGTAACGCTCTCATTATCCTGGGCAACGTGGCTCCGATTCCGCTGACTCGTCGGACTGCGGCGGTTCTCGAACGTTACGCGCAGGCAAGTGATCCCCATCTACGAGCCCAAGCCCTGTGGTCGGCGCGCCGTCTCGGTGCAGACGGCATCGTTAGCCATCTCGTAGACGATGAGGACCCGGTTGTTCGGGCCGAATGGCTTGGTGCAGATCAGGTCGAGCGGCGCACAATCGGTGAGTCGGGTCGAGAGCCAGGGTTGGCGGAGCAATGAAACATCTTCTGGTCACGAACGATTTTCCGCCCAAAGTCGGTGGGATTCAGTCGTTGCTGTGGGAATGGTGGCGACGCCTCCCCAGTGATTCTTTTGCCGTGTTGACGTCACCGTATGAGGGATCTGCGGAATTCGACGAACGCCAGCCATTCGAGATTCATCGGACGCGAGAGCCGGTCCTCTTGCCGCATCCGTGGATGATCCGGCGCGTCGATGCTCTGGCGCGCAAGGTCGGAGCCGACTTCGTCGTTCTCGACCCGGCAGTCCCTCTTGGGCTGATTGGTCCATCACTCCAGCTCCCGTATGACGTGATTGTGCACGGCGCAGAAGTGACCGTCCCTGGACGACTTCCTGGATCACGCCAAGCCCTCGGATGGGTGTTGCGTAACGCGCAGCGCGTGATTGCCGCGGGTGGTTATCCGGCAGCAGAGGCCGAGCATGCCGCGGGACGAGCACTGAACGTGCACATCGTTCCACCTGGCGTCGATGTCGAGAGATTTCGTCCTTTGACTGAGTCCGAGCGTGCAGATGCTCGCCAGCAATTCGGATTCACCCAGGATGATCTCGTTCTTGTCGCAGTGAGCCGTCTCGTGCCGCGCAAAGGATTCGATACAGCAATCGAAGCTGTCGCTCGGCTGCAGGGCCGATTTGGAAACCTGAAGTTGGCGATTGCGGGTTCAGGACGGGATCGTGATCGTCTGGAGAAGTTGGCCAGCAGCCATCGAGCGCCCGTGACGTTTCTCGGCCGTGTCGCTGACGACGATCTTCCCCGACTGTACGGCTGCGCTGATCTTTCGGTGATGCTGTGTCGAAACCGTTGGGGTGGGCTCGAGCAAGAAGGTTTCGGGATCGTCTTTCTGGAAGCAGCAGCTTGTGGAGTACCCCAGATTGCGGGTGCGAGTGGGGGTGCTGCCGAAGCTGTCGCCGATGGCGTCACCGGAATGGTGTCATCGCATCCACGCAGTGTCGACGATGCTGTCGAGCACATCGGGGCACTCTTGAGCGACGTGGATCGTCGACGCGAGATGGGCCTCGCTGCACGTCGACGAGCTGTGGAGGAATTCTCATACGGCGTGCTGTCAGAGCGACTCGGAGCGATCTTGGGGGTGCATTCATGAGTGGTGCCACCATCGTTCGCGCGAACATCATCGGGACTGTCCTGTTCACTCTGTCTGCAGTTCTTGCATCGATCGTGTTCGAGGGATTTTTCAAGGTTCAAGGAGTCGTCATTGCGCTGTGCTTGTTCAGCGCAGGCGTCTTCGTTTTTCTTTGGGGATATTGGCGGGCATTGCAGCGCAGCAGAAGAGATGTGATGTCGGTGACCGAGTTGTACTTTCTCGTGGGTCCCTATGTCGACAAACGAATATCGCGGATGATGAACGGCATGCTCACGATCCAAGTTGTGGTTGCCGTGGCCACTGCTTTGTCCAGATCATCGAGTCCTGCAGCCGATGGAGCATCGACTCCGGGGTCCACATTGGCCTTTGGAGTGCTCGTGCCCATGTTCGGACTCAGTTTGAATGGACTGTGGTCGAGTGTGCACGGTCGGTTCCCGCCTCGGACTCAGAACAGTTCGATTTGATCGAAACGCCGGGCTCGAAGCACCTGTTACGACTGTCAGATCGAACAGGTGGCAGTGGGTACGGGTCCATCTGCGCTAGAAATGAGGAATGGCAGATACAGCATCGATGACCATCACTGTCGACGCACCCCTTGAGAGGTGCTGGGCGATCGCGACGGATTTCGAGAAGTATCCGGACTGGGCCAAGGACGTGAAGTCGGCAATCGTCGTTGCCCGAGACGATCAGGGACGAGCAACTGAGGTCGAGTTCCGCACATCGGCTCTTGGTCGCAGCACGCACTACACCTTGTCGTACGACTACAGCGCTGCACCACACCGACTTGCATGGCAGATGGTTAAAGGTGACATCATGCGCGCCGTCGATGGTGCCTACATGTTCGCTCCTTCCGAAACTGGAGGAGTCGTGGTGACGTACAATCTCTCGATCGAGTTGGTCGTGCCCCTGCCTGGATTCGTCAAGAGGCGGGCGGAGGTTCGCATTCTGAACACCGTCAAGGAATTGAAAGTCCGCGCTGAAGCGGCGTAGTGGCTGCTCGAGTTCACGAGACGTCCGATCTCGAACCTGTCATCGGGATCGACATTGGCGGCACCAAATGTCTGGGGATTCTCCGGCTCGGTGACCAGGAACTGACTCGGCGCGAATTGCCCACACCCGTAGGGTCTCGAGCGTTGATCGACACGATCGTCGACTTGGCGAACGAACTCGAAGCCGTCCACGTACAAAGCAGCGCAGATCCCGTCGTCGAACCGTGCACGATCGGAGTTGGACTTCCTGGGCTCGTGACGCGCGCGGGAATCCTTCGTGCCGCTCCAAACCTCGTCGATGTCGTAGAACTCGACGCCAGGTACGTCCTGGAGGAGGCACTGCAGCGGCAAATCTGGCTCGACAACGATGCAACCTGCGCCACGATTGCCGAGTGGCTCGAAGGTGCCGGTCGAGGGTGCGACGATCTGCTGGTCGTGACCATAGGAACGGGTATCGGAGCGGGAATCGTGGCCAACGGCTCTCTCGTACGCGGAGCGCATGGATTCGCTGGCGAACTTGGGCACATGTACGTGGATCCAGCAGGTCCTGAGTGTCCGTGTGGGCGTCGTGGATGTTGGGAGCGCTACGCATCGGGAAGTGGTTTGGCTCATCTGGCGCGTCGAGCTGCACAGCGCGGAGATGGCGAGGATCTTGTTCGTCGCGCAGGCTCGATCGAGTCGATTCGCGGCGAGGACGTCTCGAACTTGGTGGCCGAGGGCAGCGATCAAGCACTGGCAGTTCTCGACGAGTTCGCCCAGTGGGTAGCCGTCGGATTGGCGAACATGATCAACGTTCTCGATCCCGAGCGGATCGTTCTCGGAGGAGGAGCGGCTCGGATGGGAGACCACCTCGCCGAACCGGTGCGCGTCTGGCTGGGGAGATTGCTGTACGCAGCGGACCATCGGCCGATACCCGAAGTCGTCGTGGCTCGATTCGGCGAATCCGCAGGTGCGATCGGGGCAGGACTGCTCCCGCTCATTCATCAGAACGGCTGACTCGGGTCCGACCAACGAGCCTGTCAATACACCCTGTTCGGTGACGCACGGGGAACTAGCGTGATGATCCATGGATTTTCGGCGCATCACCAATCTGCCTCCCTATGTCTTCACGATCATCAACAATCTGAAGATCGAGGCACGACGCCAGGGGGTCGATGTCGTCGATCTGGGTTTCGGAAACCCAGACATTCCCTCGCCGCAAATTGCAGTCGACAAATTGAGTGAAGCCGCACACATTGCACGTAATCATCGATATTCGATGTCACGCGGTCTTCCGAAGCTGCGTGAGGCGGCAGTGGCCATGTACAAGCGCAACTGGGGAGTCGACCTCGATCCGGAACTCGAGATCACGAACACGATCGGCTCCAAGGAAGGTTTCAGCCATTTGATGTGGGTGCTTCTCGATCGCGGCGATGCAGCCATCGTTCCGAGCCCGAGTTACCCCATTCACATCTATGGTCCGCTCTTCGCAGGAGCTGATTTGCGCCAGGTCCCGATGCGCAGCCTTTCGGACCCGCGGGTTCAAACGGACTTCGAAGGAGACTTCTTCGAGAGTCTGGAAACTGCCTACGACGTGGGCTGGCCCAAGCCGCGCGTCCTTGTGATTTCCTTCCCGCACAACCCGACAGGGTCTTGTGTGGATTTGCCGTTCATGCAGCGAGTCGTGGACTTCTGCCGAGAGCGCAACATGATCGTCGTTCACGACTTCGCGTATGCCGACGTCGGATTCGACGGCTACAAGCCTCCGTCGATTCTTCAGGCCGAAGGTGCCAAGGAGTGCGCCGTCGAGTTGTATTCGATGACGAAGAGCTTTTCGATGGCTGGATGGAGGGTCGCGTTTCTGGCAGGTAACAGAGAGGTCGTTCAGGCTCTGGTCAAACTCAAGAGCTATCTCGACTACGGAACGTTTCAGCCCGTGCAGATCGCTGCCACCGTCACCATGAACGAAGCACCAGATTTTCCAAAGGAAGTGTGTGCCATCTATGAGACGCGGCGCGATGCGCTCATCGATGGTCTTGCACGTATCGGCTGGGACATCCCCAAGCCACAGGGTTCGATGTTCGTGTGGGCGCCGATTCCGGAGCCATATGCCGAGATGAGTTCGGTTGAATTCTGTTCGCATTTGGTAACCGAGTGCGAGGTTGCATTGTCTCCAGGTGTGGGATTCGGTCCGGGAGGGGAGGGGTTCGCACGATTTGCTCTGATCGAGAACGAACAACGCATCGCTCAGGCCATTCGAAATCTCAAGCGCGGACTCCCGAAACTCGGATGAGCGACAGGCTCTTGTGATCCCTGTGCCCGTAACGTACGTGGCACGATTGTGGCTTCCGGACATCCCGGGAACCCTCGGACTCGTGGCAGCCGCCATCGGTCGCGCGAGCGGTGATGTGACCGGTATTGAAATCCTCGAGCGCGGTGCCGGCATGGCAATCGACGAACTTCTCATCGGACTGCCGGACTCGTCGCACCTCGAGACATTGATCTCTGAGTTGTCTGGCGTTCCTGGTGTGAGTATCGAAGATGTGCACCGGGTCGATCCTGAGCGTCAGGATCAGAGCGTCCTTGCACTCGACGTCGCAGCCCGCATCGTCGAAGCTCCCGTACATGAACGTTTGGCAACGGCATGTGTCCTGCTGCAGTCGATGCTCGAGGCAGATTGGTGTGCGGTGATGGGTCGAGATGCCCCAGATGTGACCGAGGGAACGATCCCGGAGCCGGGTTGGCTGCGAGCGTTT
>JAULYE010000216.1:0-6933 GCA_032118015.1 Ilumatobacteraceae bacterium
CGCATTGGCCCGAGAGGCATGGGCGCGAGCCGAAGAGGTGATCGCTTCCGGCCAGTACGACGTAGTGGTTCTCGATGAGATCACGTATCTGTGCACATGGACGTGGATCGATACCGAGCGTGTCGTCGATGCCATCACCCGGCGTCCATCGCATGTGAGTGTGATCATCACTGGCCGTGACGCTCCGAAGGAGTTGATTGCGTGCGCTGACACGGCATCGAACATCGAGAGCATCCACCATGCCTACGACCGGGGCATTGGTGCTCTGCGTGGAATCGACTACTGATGGGCCGATCACCGTCTTCGAAGACACCCTCTATTGCTCGACGTGTCTTGATTCTGGGCGGAGCGCGGAGCGGCAAGAGTGCGTTCGCTGAGTCCGTTGCAGCTCGTCGGGGAGCCTCCGTGACCGTTCTTGCAACTGCGCAAGCCTTCGATCACGACATGGCCCAGCGCATTGCTGCCCATCGTGCATCACGACCATCGGAATGGTCGACGATCGAAGAGCCACTCGAGATTGCTCAGGCTCTTGCTCGTGTTCCGAGTGCCGATACGGCGATTGTCGACTGCATCACTGTCTGGTTGGGAAACATGTTCCACCACGGACGAACCGAGACCGATGTCATGTTCGAGGTCGATCGCTTTCTTTCGACGATGGCTCAGCGGCGCGGATCGACTCTCGTCGTATCGAACGAAGTCGGTCTTGGCATCGTGCCGGCGACGGACATGAGTCGCGCGTATCGCGACATTCTTGGTCGTGTGAACGTGCGTTTGGCAGCGGGTGTCGATCGAGCGCTGCTCATGGTTGCAGGCCGTGCCCTCGATCTGCACGACGTTGGGGATGTCGTGTGATACCTGATCACTCGGCAGAAAATGGACCCTGGTCACGTGGACTGCACCACCTCACAGTGACTGTTGGCTTTCTCACGCGCATTCCTGTGCGACATGCCCCCGATGTGCACATGGGTCGTGTCGCAGCGTTGTTCCCTGTGATCGGACTTGTGATTGGCGTGATCGTCGCCGCCATGTACGCGGGTGCCAACGAGATCGTGCCGATCGCACCGTCAGCTGCTCTAGCGCTCATTGCTGGAGTACTGATCACCGGGGCCTTCCACCTCGACGGTCTTGCCGATTCCGCTGATGCTCTTGTCGGTGGCACGACTCCGGAGCGACGTCTCGACATCCTCAAGGACTCTCGACACGGCACCTACGGCGTGTCTGCGATCGTGTGTCAGATCTTGGTGCAGTACGCACTGATCTCATCCCAGCCCGTGCGCACGGGTATCGCGATGTTGCTCCTGGCTCACTGCTTCGGGCGAGCAGCTGCGGTGTCGGTAATGAAGGCCGCACCGCCAGCTCATGAGGGACTGGGTGCGATCTACGTGCGCGACGTCTCACGCGTCGATCAGGCGATCGCCCTGATCATCGGCGCAGTTGTGATCATTGCTGTACTCGGCCCGTGGGGGCTGCTCCTCGCTGCAGGAGTGATCGCCCTGGCTGGAATTTTCGCACGCCGGTGTGCAGTACGTCTCGGGGGGATCGTCGGCGATGTCCTCGGCGCCACAGAGCAAGTAGCGGAGACCCTGGTGATGATCGGAGTCGTCATCGTTGCCGAACGTCTGAATCTGTGGTGGATGTGATGAGCGATCGTTCCTTGCTCGAAGATGTGGTGCGCGACATCGACCCAGTCGATGAAGGAATGCACGCCGCGGTCCTCGAGCGTTTCGCTGCCTTGGCGATTCCACCCCAAGCCCTGGGGCGACTCATGGACCCCGTTGCTCGCCTCGCAGCATCTCAGAATTCGACATCGCCCACTGCGAACCCGTCGTCGTGTGCGGTGTTCGTTGCCGACCATGGCATCGCCCACGATGACACGGTCACCCCGTGGCCGCGTGAAGTGACGCGCTCGGTTGCCGATCTCGCAGCCAACGGCCGAGCTGCGTGTTCGGTGATCGCTCGCAGTGTCGGAGCCGATCTGACCGTCATCGATGTCGGGATTGCCACAGGACCCACTCCCGCTGGCGTCATCGACATGCGTGTCCGGCATGGATCAGATGATCTCCGTCATGGCCCTGCAGTGACGATTGACGACGTGCACACAGCCTGTGATGTCGGCGTACGTATTGCTCGAAAGGCGATCGAGGGCGGCGCGCGTATTCTCACCGTGGGGGAGATCGGCATCGGCAACACCACTGCAGCTGCTGCTCTGATCTGTGCTCTCACTGGCGCTGATCCCCTGATGGTCACAGGACGGGGCTCAGGGATCGACGATGCAGCTCTCGAGCGCAAACGTGCCGTCGTCAGCGATCTCGTGGCTCGCTGTCGACAGCGACCAATCGCAGAGATCCTGGCTGAAGTGGGTGCTCTCGAAGTGTGTGCCCTCGTGGGATTCATTTGCCAGGCGGCCGTGCGGCGCACTCCGGTGATTCTCGACGGTGTCACGACTCTGGCCGCAGCGCTTGCAGCCCGAGCGATCTCACCCCACGTCGTCGATCACATGGTTGCTGGGCATCGATCCCCCGAGCCGGCTGTCGACGCGGCTTTGGCATCTCTCGGCCTCGAGCCGATGGTCGATTTCGGCCTCCGGGTTGGCGAAGGAACCGGTGCATTGCTCGCACTGCCCCTGCTGGCGGCTGGCTGCGAGATCCTGTCCGGCGTGGCCCGCCTCGACGACGTGACGTGAGACCTCGGGTAGGCGTGCCGTACGTCTCAGGCTCTACGATCTCCCTATGCCGACTTCACAGATTTCATCGATGGCCGACATCGTCCGTGTCCATGGGACCGAGCGACCGAGCAAGGATTGCCTCATTCAGGGGGATCGCGTTGTCTCGTGGGGTGAGATGTATGAACGGGCCCAACGGGTGGCCAACGGTCTCGCAGCCCTCGGCGTAGGAGCTCAAGACCGTGTCGCCTTTCTTGACAAGAACGGAGTTGCCCACTTCGACATCTTCTTCGGCGCAGCCCTGCTCAATGCTGTGAGTGTCGACGTCAACTGGCGTCTCGCAGCTCCCGAAGTCGAATACATCGTCAATGACTCCGAGGCCAAGGTGCTCGTGGTTGGTCCGGACTTCGTGCCAATTCTCGATGCGATCGAAGGGACCCTGACAACTGTCAAGACGATCCTGGTCATTGGCGGACACTCCAAGCACGAAGACTTCGACGCCTGGGTTGCCAAGCAGTCCCTCGGGGATCCGCAGGCCGCATCCAAGGATGACGACGTCGCATTCCAGTTGTACTCGAGCGGCACGACCGGTCGTCCCAAGGGCGTCATGCTCACGAACCACAACTTCTTTGCCCTTTTGCCTCTTGCCAAGGACATGTGGGAGTTGGGCCCGGAGACCGTCAACCTGATCGCTATGCCGCTTTTCCACATCGGCGGCGGTGGCTGGGCAATGGCTGGCATGTACGAAGGCTGTTCGAGCGTGATCCTGCGTGATCTCGACCCGGCGTATCTGATCCAACTGATCGCTGAGAAGCGCATCACCCACGGATTCTTGGTTCCAGTAGCTCTCCAATTCATGTTGATGGTTCCAGGAGCCGAGACCGCCGACTATTCGAGCCTGAAGGTCATCGTCTACGGCGCTTCGCCGATCTCTGAGGAGGTCCTGGCACGCAGCGTCGAAGTGTTCAAGTGCAAGTTCTGGCAGACCTACGGCCTGACCGAGACGACCGGGGCCATCATCAACCTTCCGCCGTCGGATCACGACCTTCAGGGCCCCAACCGCCACCGTCTGCGCAGCTGCGGAGTGGCAGGTCCGGGAGTCGAATTGCGCATCGTCGACACCGACACCATGACGGATTGCCCTCAGGGCTCCGTGGGTGAGATCTGGATCCGGTCACCACAGGTGATGAAGGGCTACTGGAAGATGCCCGAAGAGACGGCAAAGAGCATCAACCCTGAGGGTTGGTTCCGCAGCGGCGATGCTGGCTATATGGATGCCGATGGATACGTCTATATCCACGACCGGGTGAAGGACATGATCGTGTCCGGCGGCGAAAACGTCTATCCGGCCGAAGTCGAGAATGTGCTCATGTCCCATCCGGGTATCGCAGACGTTGCTGTCATCGGCGTTCCCGACGAGAAGTGGGGCGAAACTCCCAAGGCCATCGTCGTGCGCAAGCCCGGAGTCGAGGTCAGCGAACAAGAGATCATCGAGTTCGCCCGCGAGCGTCTGGCCAAGTTCAAGTGCCCGACCAGCGTGGACTGGATCGATGCCCTGCCCCGCAATCCCAGCGGCAAAATCCTCAAAAAAGACCTGCGCGAGCCATATTGGGTAGGTCGCGAGCGTCGCGTCAACTGAGGTATTTCCTAGGAAATACGCGCTTTGTTCACTTTTGCTGGAAATCCATACGCGGGTATCCCACAAAACCCATATTCCACTGGGTTATGTTGACGGCGTGAAGAAACGTGAACTCATCCAAGCAGTAGCAGCTCACACTGGCGTCGATACCAAGACCGCTGGCAAGATAGTCGAGGGGACGATCGATGTCATCCTCGCCTCGGTGGCCAAGGGTGATGACGTGAATCTCTCGGGATTCGCGAAGTTCACCAAGGTGCACCGTCCGGCCCGTATGGCTCGGAATCCAGCCACAGGTGAGCAGGTCCAGGTCGCCGCGAAGACGGTTGCCAAGATCACCGCTCTCAAGGGTTTCAAGGACATCGCCCTCGGCGTTGCTCCTGCTCCCAAGATCAACGGCTGATCTCGAACATCAGCGGCTGAAGAGCCGCTCATAGATCTCGGTCGATTGCCCGGATGCTCGTCGTCTGGGCAATCGTCGCGTCTCGTGCCTAGTGTTATTTCCTCGCCGAAGACGGCACAGGAAAGGAACACCCGTGAGCAACGAGAATTTGAAGATCGAGGACCTGTTTTCCGTGCGAGGCAAGGTGGCGCTCGTCACCGGTGGATCCCGAGGACTGGGCGAGATGATCGCTGCCGGATTCCTTCAGAACGGCGCGAAGGTGTACATCAGCTCGCGCAAAGCCCAAGCGTGTGATGAGACAGCCAAGCGTTTGAGCGACACCTTCGGCGGCGAGTGTGTGTCCTTGCCGGCGAACCTGTCGGAACTGTCCGGAATCGATGCTCTCACCGCAGCGCTGGGCGAGCGCGAACAGCATCTCGACTTCCTGGTGAACAACGCCGGAGTCTCCTGGGGCGCTCCACTGGATGAATTCCCTGAGATGGGCTGGGACAAGGTCTTCGACACCAATGTCAAGGGGGTCTTCTTTCTCACGCAGCGCTTGCTCCCCATGCTCGAAGCCAAGGCCACACAGGACGATCCATCGCGAGTGGTCAATATCGGCTCGATCGATGGCATTCGTACCCCTATTTTCGACACCCATTCCTACGGACCGTCGAAGGCAGCAGTGCACTCGTTGACCCGCCAGATGGCCGCCAAACTCGTCAAGCGCAACATCATCGTCAACGCCATCGCGCCGGGTCCTTTCCCGACGTGGATGTTGAGCACGGGAGTCGGCACCGGTGGAGACGTCGAGGGAACGGATTGGAGCATCGTCGGTCGCACGAACCCGCGGGGTCGAGTCGGCACACCTCAAGACATCGCCGGCCTGACCATCTTTTTGTGCTCGCGAGCCGGTGCATACACCGTGGGTGAAGTCATCACATGTGACGGTGGGACCGTCGTGTCGTGATGGAGGAACGGATGAACGATCAGCACGTCGACGTCTTGATCGTCGGCGCCGGCATTTCTGGAATCGGAGCCGCCTACCACCTGCAAACGAAGTGTCCGGATCGCTCATATGCCATTTTCGAAGGCCGCCCGGATCTTGGAGGGACGTGGGACCTGTTTCGCTATCCCGGCGTGCGCTCCGACAGCGATATGCACACTCTCGGGTTTTCGTTCAAGCCATGGAAGGAAGCCAAGGCGATCGCGGATGGTCCGTCGATCTTGCGGTACCTCCACGAAACGGCTGAGGAATTCGGCATCGAACAGCACATCCGATATCAGCATTGGGTGACGTCGGCCAGTTGGGATTCGACCACCGCGACATGGACAGTGACGGCGACACGTCGGGACACGGGCGCGACAACACAGATCACGTGCAACTTCTTGTTCATGTGCTCGGGTTATTACAGCTACAAGGAGGGCTACACACCAGACCTCCCGGGGATCGAGACCTTCCGTGGGCCAGTTGTGCATCCCCAGCAGTGGCCTGAAGATCTCAACTTCGAAGGCAAACGTGTGCTCGTCATCGGATCTGGTGCAACAGCGATGACTCTCGTGCCGGCGATGGCTGCGACGGCCGCTCATGTCGTGATGCTGCAGAGGTCACCGACCTATGTGGTGGCGCGACCCGACACCGATGTGATTGCTGACAAGTTACGCACGTTCCTGCCCGAGAAGATGGCGTACGCCTTGACGCGTCGTAAGAACGTGCTGCTCAGCGAAGTCTTCTATAAGCGGACGCGAACACATCCCGAAAAGGTGAAACAGCTGATTCTCGGTGGTGTTCGCAAGGCGCTCGGTCCTGATTACGACGTCGACACCCATTTCACACCTTCCTACAACCCGTGGGATCAGCGCATGTGTCTTGTCCCCAATGGCGATCTCTTCGAGGCCATCAAGACGGGCAAGGCGAGTGTTGTCACCGATCACATCGAACGTTTCACACCGACAGGTGTGCGGCTCGCATCCGGTGAAGAGATCGAAGCAGACATCATCGTGACTGCGACCGGTCTCACACTCGTATCGCTCGGCGAGGTCGAGTTCAGTGTCGACGGTCGAACGATCGACTTCTCTCAGACGTGGACGTACAAGGGGATGGCGTACAGCGACGTTCCCAACTTGGTGTCCACGTTCGGCTACATCAATGCCTCGTGGACATTGCGTGCCGATGTCGTCGCCAAGTACGTGTGCCGACTGCTGAATCACATGAAAGAGATCGGTGTTCAGCAAGCGACACCGCGACTGCGA
>JAULYE010000217.1:0-9405 GCA_032118015.1 Ilumatobacteraceae bacterium
CACGACTCGACGTGCGACCAGAGCAATGCGTCTTCCTCGATGATCTGGGGATCAACTTGAAACCCGCCGCAGCACTCGGCATGACAACGATCAAAGTCGTCTCAGCCGACCAGGCCATCGATGACCTCGAAGGAATATTGGGATTGCGTCTTCGCCAATGATGCGAACTGCCGGGGCTCGCGGGCCCCTTCGAGTCACAGTTCCTTGAACGTCGCTTCCATCAAGTCAGCGAGTTCCTGATCATGAACCGTCTTCGAACCCGTCGCCGGGCTGCCACTCTCGACTCGCGCCACGTGGCGCAGATCGTAACCCTGGTCCTTCACCCGCCAGAAACGGTGCTCCACGAAGTTCCACGGTCCCATGTTGCTCGGCTCTTCTTGCAGCCAGACAACTTCTCGCGCATTCGAGTAGCGCGCCAGGGCTGACAGCATCTGCTCGATCGGAAACGGATACAGCTGCTCGACACGAACCACAGCAACAGGCGCCTGACGACGATCGCGCTCTCCCATCGCGTCCCAGGCAACTTTGCCGGAGCAAAAGACGACTCGACGCACCGAGGCCGGATCCGATACGAACGGGTCGTCGAGGACTTCTTGGAACGATCCACTTTCAAGATCGGTCACTTTTGATCGCGACTGAGCCATGCGCAACGGCTGCTTGGGCGTGAACATCACAAGTGGCTTGCGAATGTCCCGGTGCATCTGACGACGCAGAACATGGAAGTACTGAGCAGCCGTCGTGGCATTGACCACCTGGATGTTGTCTTCGGCACACAAAGTCAAGAAGCGCTCGATGCGCGCCGAGCTGTGTTCAGGACCCTGACCTTCGAATCCGTGAGGCAGCAAGAGCACGAGGCTGTTCGTCTGCTTCCACTTGTCTTCGGCCGCCACGATGTACTGATCGATGATGATCTGTGCGCCGTTGACGAAGTCCCCGAACTGCGCCTCCCACAGAACGAGAGCGTTCGGATTGGCTTGGGCGTACCCGTATTCGAATCCCACTGCCGCGTATTCGCTCAAGATGGTGTCGAATACCCAGAACTTGTGAGCGCCAGGCAACTCGGCCAAGGGAATCCAGACGTTCTCGCTCACGTAGTCCACCAGAGCAGCGTGGCGCTGGCTGAACGTTCCACGACGCGAATCTTCACCAGCGAGCCGAACCGGGAAACCCTCGAGCACGAGCGAACCAAAAGCAAGCGCCTCAGCCGTCGCCCATTCGACCTCACCCTGCTCGTGGTACGTCTTGGAGCGGGTCTCGAACTGCCGGGCGAGCTTTGGATGGATCGTGAAATCCGCTGGGTAGTTGGTCAGCTGACCGAACACCTGATCCAACAGAGTTCGCTGAACGCCAGTCTCGACATGGGGCAACACTCCAACGGGAGCTGGGGGTGGAGGTGCTTTCACCGGACTGGGGGCGTGCGCTCGCGTCTCGTCCAAGGTCACCTGCAACTTGCCCTGGAAATCGTCGAGGGCCTGTTCGGCTTCCTCGACGGTGATGTCTCCGCGCCCTACCAGTGATTCGACATAAATCTTGCGAACGCTGCGCTTGTCCGCAATGGCTTTGTACATCTGCGGCTGCGTATAACTCGGATCGTCTCCTTCGTTGTGTCCGTGCTTGCGGTAACAGACCATGTCGATCACGACGTCTTTGTGAAAGCGCTGGCGATACTCCCACGCCAATCGCGCCACGCGAACACATGCCTCTGGATCATCTCCATTGACATGGAAGATCGGGGCCTGGATGGTCTTGGCCACATCGCTGCAGTACAGCGACGACCGCGAATACTGCGGCGAGGTCGTGAACCCGATCTGGTTGTTGATGATCAGGTGAATCGTGCCGCCGACCCGGAAACCTCCCGTGTCGCTCATGGCCAAACACTCCGCCACGATGCCCTGACCGGCAAAAGCAGCATCGCCGTGAATGAGTATCGGCAGCGCGGGGAACGAGCCAGGAGGATCGATCTGGTCCTGGCGAGCCCGCACCATTCCGAGAACGATCGGATCAACGGTCTCGAGGTGACTCGGGTTGGCCGCGAGTTCGATGTCGATGCTCTCGCCGGCCGGGCTCATGTGCCTTCCGACTGCGCCGAGGTGATACTTCACGTCACCAGAACCTTGCACCGTCGATGGATCCACGAACCCCTCGAATTCGCCGAAGAGCTGATCGAGGCTCTTGCCCATGACATTGGCAAGGATGTTCAGTCGACCACGGTGAGCCATACCGATCACCGCAGAGTCGAGACCCGCCCCCGCAGCCCTCGACAAGACTTCGTCGAGAATCGGAATTGCGCTCTCAGCCCCTTCGAGTCCGAATCGCTTCGTGCCGACATACTTCGTCGCCAAGAACTTCTCGAAGGCCTCGGCTGCATTCAGCCGTTCCAGAATGCGTCGCTTTTCTTCCTTGGAGAGATGGAATTCGACACCTTCGAAATGGGACTGGATCCAACGCTGTTCGTTGGTGTCCTGAATGTGCATGTACTCGACACCGATCGTGCGGCAATATGCGTCACGCAGTACTCCGAGCAGATCACCGAGTTGCATGCGCTGAGTTCCGGCAACTCCACCTGTCAGGAACTCACGATCGAGATCCCAGATCGTGAGACCGTATGTCGCAGGGTCGAGCTCGACGGGGAGCTTGGGCTCCTTCCAGCGCAGCGGATCCATGTCTGCGATCAAGTGTCCGCGTACTCGGTGTACACGGATCAACGTTCCGATCTGCAATTGCTTGAGCAACATCGACTCGTCACGGTCAGTCGGATTCACATCGACGTGCCACTTCACCGCCTCATAAGGCACACCGAGGCTCTTGAACACACCTTCGTAGAAGCCGTGCTCTCCGAGAAGAAGTTCGTGTACTCGCTTCAGGAACAGCCCACTTTCAGCCCCTTGGATGATTCGGTGGTCGTAGGTGCTCGTGACAGTCACAACTTTCGAGATACCGAGATCGCCCAGTGCGCGCTCGTCGGCACCCTGGAACTCAGCCGGGTAGTCGATCGAACCCACACCGACGATCACTCCCTGACCGGGCATGAGACGCGGCACGCTCTGCGCTGTTCCGATCGTGCCGGGATTCGTCAGCGTCACAGTGGCGCCCTGGAAGTCCTCCACCTGAAGCTTGTTCTGCTTGACCTTGCGGATCAGATCGTCATACGCAGTGAGAAACTCGGAAAAAGCCATCGACTGCGAATGACGTAGTACAGGAACGACGAGATTTCGACTGCCATCGGATTTGGCCACGTCCACTGCCAGACCCATGTTGACGTCCGAACGGCGCACGAGACGCGGTTTGCCATCGGTTCCCAGAGCGAACCCATTGGACATGACGGGTACTGCATCTGCGATCGCACGCACGATGGCAAAAGCGATGAGGTGCGTGAAACTGACTTTGCTCTGTCCAGATCGGCTGCGATATCCATTGATCACACGCCGGTTGACCTCGAGAAGTTTGGCCGGAATGTTCCGAAAGCTCGTTGCAGTTGGAACAGTGAGACTGCGTTCCATATTGGACACGATTGCTGCACCCGCGCCGCGAATCGGCTCACCACTGTCGGGAGCTGCACCAGAGGGCTGGGTGCTCGGAGCAACGCTCGTTGGCGCCGCAAGTGCGGGCATTGCTGGGGCGGCGACAGCCGGGACGGCATCGTGAGGAACCGCCGCCGGGGATCCATTGGTCTGTCTGTTCACGATTTCTGGCTCGTGACGACTGCCGACGCCGTTGGACAACCGATAGTCGGAAAAGAATTCACGCCATGATTCCCCGACCGATCTCGGGTCGTCGCGGTACCGCTCGAACATTTCCTCGACAAGCCAGGAATTGGCGCCGAAATCATCGTTGGCCAGCGGATGGTCGGAATTCGCAGAAGTAGTCGTCGTCTCAGACATCACCAAAGACTGTACCCGCACGGTCCAGTCGACCCGAGGCGTGAAATCGATGGATCGGCGACACCGGAGCCACCAAGAGGGCTTGTAGATTTCGGCTATGACCCTCCCACGACGCTCATTCCGCCTTTGCGCAATAACCATGTCGACAGTGGCCCTCCTCACTGTGACAGCCGCATGTGGAGGGGGCTCGAGCGAGCCTGCCTACACGGTTCCAGCCGATGCTGATCTCGTCGTCAAGGCCATTCCAACGATCCGCTGGGACCTGGACGAATACACCGCCCCCGCAGGTGAGATCAAGGTCTTCCTGGCTAACGATGACACCGTCAAGCACATCTTGGTGATCCTGCAAGACGACAAGGTCGTCGGCGACCTGGAGCTCGTTGTCAACAAACGAGGCGATGTCGATGAAGGAACGATCACCCTCGAGCCCGGCGAGTACCGCATCTATTGCACCATCCCCGGACACTCGAGCATGGACAGTCTGCTGACTGTCCAGTGATAACGACAGTCTGCTGACTGTCAGGTGATAACGACAGTTTGCTGACTGTCAGGTGATCCAGCAGAACACATCTCGAGAACGTGAAGAGGCCGCCCCAAAGGGCGGCCTCTTCATTCCGAAAAACTCGACTGAGTGATCAGGCTTTGAGCAGGATCTCTCCGAGGATGTAGAGCACGACCCACAGACCGACGGCCGTGTAGATCGCGTTCTTGTGGTTCTCATACGGCCACAGCAACTTGTTGGTGGCCGCGGTTCCACCAAAGATGCCGAGTGCGTTCAACTGGAACAAAGCACCGATGACAGTCGCGATGATCACGAACAGCCAGGCGTTCCCTGCGGAGTTGCCGTCGTACAGCGGTCCGAAGAAGTGCGTTGCTCCAACCATGTAGAACAGCATCGAGACCGAGAAGATCATGTTCTGGCGGCTTGCGAGCAGCGCCCGGCGACCAGCTGCCGGAGCATTCGGATCAGCTTCTCCACCCGACAGAACACTGGCTGCATTGGCGAGAACGATCTTCTGGTTCTTCCAGATGATCATCCAGACGTTGGCTGCCATCAAGATTCCCATCAACATGCCCACGAAGATCGCTGCATTGTGCGGCAGACCGAAGGCCGATGTCTCCGACATGAAGTCCTTCATGTAGTTCTCGGTCACACCGATGATCAGAAGTCCGAGAACGAGGGTGACGACGGCAGCCCAGCGGAACCACCACAGCGCACGGCGCGCCAATTTGTCGATCGAAATGTTACGAGCTTTTACCTCGTCGCCATAGGCAGCAAAAGCTGGAACCTGGACGAGATTGAAGTAGTACAACAGCCCGATCCAGGCGATACCGGCCAAGACGTGCAGCCAACGAGTGGCGAATGCCAACCCTTCTTGCGAGAACAATTCCATCGATTTCCTCCAATGAGAACGCGTCCGAATCTTCGGACGAATGGAATCACCGTAGCAAACCGTTGAACCGGAACATGACTACGAACTCTGGATCTCGACTACTAGCGCTCGATCCGCAAAAGCCGAACAGATCGGACCTGCCACTAGCCTTGCTCGCCGGAGGTCGACATGGCACACGAATTCATTTACACCTGCTACAAGTTGGCGCGCCATTACCCTCCCGACCGCACGGTCCTGGAGAACATCTCGCTGTCCTTTTATCCAGGGGCCAAGATCGGCGTCATCGGCTCCAACGGCTCAGGCAAGTCGAGTTTGTTGCGGATCATGGCTGGTCTCGACGACGGATACTCCGGCGAAGCACGACTGACCCCAGGTTTCAGCGTCGGGTATCTGGCGCAAGAACCCCAGCTGGATCCCGACAAGGACGTTCTCGGCAACGTGATGGATGGAGTTGCTCCGGTCAAACTTCTCCTCGATCGCTACAACGAAGTCATGGCGATGTGGGGAGATCCCGATGCCGACTTCGACAAGATCGGTGCCCTCCAAGCCGAACTCGAGGACAAGATCGCTGCAACTGACGCATGGAGTCTCGAACGCAATGTCGAGATCGCCATGGACGCTTTGCGTTGCCCGCCGAATGACGCCAACGTCACCACACTGTCGGGTGGAGAGCGCCGCCGCGTGGCGTTGTGCCGACTCCTTCTCAGTCGACCGGATCTCCTGCTCCTCGACGAACCGACCAACCACCTCGACGCCGAAAGCGTCGACTGGCTCGAACGCTTCCTCAAGGAGTACTCCGGGACCGTGGTTGCCATCACTCACGATCGCTACTTCTTGGACAACGTCGCCAAGTGGATTCTGGAACTCGATCGTGGCCGCGGCATCCCGTTCGAGGGGAATTACACGAGTTGGCTGGAACAAAAGCAGCAGAGGCTCGAACGCGAAGAAAAGTCCAACGAGAGTCGCCGGCGTACCCTCGAGCGCGAACTCGAATGGGTCCGCATGTCACCCAAAGCTCGCCAGGCCAAGGGCAAGGCACGTCTATCCGCGTACGAACGCCTACACGCCGAGGCCGAAACAGCCGATCGAGGTCCGAGCAAATTGGAGATCATGATCCCTGCCGGCGGCCGACTGGGCGACACCGTCATCGAAGTCGATCACCTCACCAAAGGGTTCGGCGATCGTCTCTTGATCGAAGACCTCTCGTTTTCGCTGCCTCCTGCAGGAATCGTGGGCATCATCGGACCCAATGGCGCCGGAAAGACGACGCTGTTCCGCATGTTGACCGGCCAGGAAGCACCCGGCTCGGGAACAGTCAAGATCGGCGACACCGTCCAATTGGCCTATGTCGATCAGAGTCGTGACACCCTCGACAACGACGCGACCGTCTACGAAGAAATCACCGGGGGTGTCGAACACCTCAAGGTTGGAGGCCGCGAGATCAACGGCCGCGCCTACGTCGCCTCGTTCAATTTCAAAGGAAGCGACCAGCAAAAGCGGGTTGGTGATCTTTCCGGTGGAGAACGCAACCGTGTCCATCTGGCGAAGTTGCTCAAGACCGGAGGCAACGTCTTGTTGCTCGACGAGCCGACCAACGATCTCGACGTCGACACATTGCGCGCACTCGAGGACGCCCTCGAAGCCTTCCCGGGCTGTGCTGTCGTCATCAGCCACGACCGGTGGTTCCTCGACCGCATTGCAACCCATGTTCTTGCATTCGAAGGTGACAGCCAGGTTCGCTGGTTCGAAGGCAATTTCAGCGAATACGAGTCTTGGAAGAAGAAAGAAATGGGCTCTGCGGCGGACCAACCCCACCGCATCAAGTACAAGCCTTTGAGCCGTTCGTGATCCGAGGCCCACGATGACTTCGTCGTTCGCACTGCGAGCCATCCGGATCACTTGCGCATTTCTGTTCGTGGCATCGATTGCCGGTCTCATCATCTCTTCGATCGCCGGGAACAATGCCGGTTGGGTGATTTCGATCGGCCTCGTTGCTGTCACGGCAGCCGTCGTCTTGATCGTGGCGTCGCTTGTTGCATCCCATCAGCGAATTCCTGCTTTCTCCGAAGCTCGCGCCGAAGAGGTCGAGCGGATCGTGACACGACTCGTCCAAAAGGGCGCCGATGAGGCAGATGTCAGAGAGCTCGTGCGTGCAAGCGTGCACCTGGGCCGCGGTCTGTGACCGAATCCGACCAGCGCCTTGCGAGTCGCATCGCACACGAGGCCGGGGAAATGCTCGTCGGTTTGCGCGACGACCTCGTTCGTAGCGGCATCTCCTACTGGGCCCTCAAGGACGAAGGCGACTGGGCGGCACATCGATTCATCGTCGAATCTCTGCGAACGAATCGACCCGAAGACATCATTCTCTCAGAGGAGGCAGCAGACGATCGGGCCCGGTTGAGCGCAGACAGGGTTTGGATCATCGACCCGATCGATGGCACGAACGAATTCGCAGAACCTCCCCGTCAGGACTGGGCCATCCACATCGCACTGTGGGAACGCGGTCGGCTCTCAGCCGGAACGGTCGCGCTGCCCGCACTCGGTCTCACCTTCGATGCGGATCCGCCGCATACCGTTCCCCCGGTCACTCGCACCCGTCCGATTCTTGTCACCTCACGTACACGCAATCCCTACTGTGCCGTCATCGTGGCCCATGCCCTTGGATGCGATGTCGGCCGCCTCGGATCCGCAGGGGCCAAGGCGATGGCTGTTGTCATGGGCGAGGCCGACATCTACGTCCACGACGGAGGCATGTACCAGTGGGACTCTGCTGCACCTGCTGCTGTGGCCCTTGCTGCGGGACTCCATGTCAGTCGCATCGACGGGTCCCCGCTCGTCTACAACGACGCATCTCTTTGGCTTCCTGACATTTTGGTGTGCAGGCCGGAATTGGCCGAGGTCGCACTCCGCGCCCTCAACGAATGAGTCCGGCTACGCTCGCAACATGATCTTGACCTGGTCAGAGTCTCGTCGAAGTGCTCCTCGCTATTCGGGGACTGCGATTGCAGCACTAGCAGCGATCGGTGCGGGCATCATTCATGGTGGAGCAATCGGACTGCACATCGAGCACCCGCAGTTGGCCCGAATGTTCATCGTGGTGGCGCTGTCACAAATCGCCTGGGGCTTCATCTCATTGCTTCATCCGAGCAGGGCAATTCTTCCCGCCGGGATCATCATCAATGCAGCAATCGTCGGGGCCTGGGTCGTCACCCGACTGACCGGCATCTCATGGATCAGCGGCCTCGAGTCCGCTGAAAGCCCTCAGTGGTCCGACTCCATCGCTGCTGGTCTCGGAATCGTTGCCGCGAGTGTCGCCCTCGCTGCACTCCTGGTCGGCCCGGACACCCTGCCGAAAGTGGGCATCGCTGCGCCGTCGACAATGTTTTGCGCATTCACAGTGGTGGCACTCTGGACCGGAGTTTCCCACGTGCACAGCCACGGAACGCTTGCGCATGCAGATGGACCGCTCATCGATGCGTCGCTGTTCGAGGACACCGGAGGATCCCTCATCGACCTCACCGGGTTTCCCGGAGTCTCCCCTGAGGAACAACGACGGGCAGAAATGCTGATCTATGAGACCCGTGAAACCCTTCCCAGGTTCGCGACTCCCGAAATCGCAATCGAACTCGGTTTCACGAGTATCCGCGATGAGGCCACTGGTGTCGAGCACTACATCAACTGGTCGTACATCAACGATGAATACGAACTCGATCCGAACCATCCCGAGAGCCTCGTTTTCGAAGTAGGTCCTGACGGTTCGCGAAGACTCGTGTCGGCGATGTACATGATGGGTGATGACTTCTCACTGGACAATCTTCCGAACGTCGGCGGGCCACTCACCCAGTGGCACGTCCATGACAACTTGTGTTTCGATCGAGATCCAATGATTCATGGTTCGACCCGCGTCGTCGGCGTCACCTCGTCTCAAGGGCCGTGCACCTTCGGAATGAAGTTGCGTCCGAATCCGATGCTTCACGTATGGCTCGAACCCCAAGTATGCGGACCCTTCGCTGCCCTCGAGGGCGTCGGCGCAGGCCAAGTGAAGCCGGGTGAGGAACACCTCTGCAACACGCTTCATGCTCACGCCTGAATCGTGCACACCGATGACGCGAGATTGATCAGTTCGGCGT
>JAULYE010000218.1:0-2498 GCA_032118015.1 Ilumatobacteraceae bacterium
AGGGGATCGAGACGTGAGGATGTGGCGCACGAATTGTCCTTTGGCCGCCTTTGCATCGTGGCCGGCGCTTCGCCCTCGTGCGTCGATGAACGTCGCACGTACGACATCGAGATCCGATGAAGGATTCCACGCACGGCGGTGCTCGTTCGGGAGGAGGTCGATCACCGTGCGGCCGTCGATCCAGTCATGGAGAACTGGTGTCAGTCGCGGTTGCCAGAAGGCGGCAAGTTTTTGCCGACTTCGATTCTTGGACATTGTCGGCAAGGTGAGTGCGGCCCCAATCTTCAACTTGTAATCGGGAATCGGATCATCTGAACCGACCAGACCGAGAAGTCCGGAGAGCACGACAATCGAGGCACGAGCTCGAGCTTGGGCGGCTTCGGACATCGATGCCAGACCGAGGTGATCCCAGACGACACCGGTGTAGCGCTGCCATGCAGGCAGAGTCGGCGAGCCGATGAGCGATGCATTCGCCTCTCGGGCGCGCTCGAGGTGGATTCCAGAGACCCCGAGTAGCCCCGAATCTCCGCCATCGAGGGCGGCCAATTGCTGGGCAATCTCTGTTCGCCACTGTGAGAGGCGGGGTCCGAAGACCCCAGCTGACGTCTTCCATGCAGGGCGTCCACCCCCTGGGGCCTTGCCTTCCGATGGTGGCAGGAGAAGGACCGGGAGTGACCGTGCCGTGGATCGAGTCATCTCTTCATTGTGGTCGGGACTACTGTGACGATATGCGCATTCATGTCGACGCCGAAAAGTGCCAAGGTCACAATCGCTGTTATGCCCTGGCTCCTGAATTGTTCGATGTCGACGATTACGGCAACGCCGTCGTCGTCGGCGATGGCTCGGTAGCTCCTGAGCTCGAAGAAAAAGCCCGACTGGCGATTGCGAACTGCCCTGAATTCGCGATCACGATCAGCTGATGACCGGTTCGATTTATGGTCCGGTGACCGATTGGCACACCGACTTCGATCATGCCGACCCCGAGTACAACCGGCGAGCTCACGAGATCTGGGACGAGTTGCGGGATTCGTGCCCAGTCGCGCGCACTGAGCGTTATGGCGGCACGTGGCTTCCTGTGACTCATGAACACGTGCGTGAGATCGCCTACGACACCGAACACTTCACGAGCCGTGCCGTGGTCGTGAACACCCTCGTGCCGGACGACCCAGCACCCATTGGCGGTGCACCACCGATCACGAGCGACCCGCCGTTCCACCATGAGGCGCGCAAGCTTCTCCTTCCCCCATTCGCTCCGAAGAAGATCGAGGCATGGGAGCCCGAAGTGCGCATCCTGTGTCGGGACCTTCTCGATGTGATGGCGGCTGATGCTGCAGCCGGCAAGACCATCGATGCTGCAGTGCAGTACGCGCAGAACATTCCCGTCAACGTGATCGCCCGCATGCTCGGGTTCCCCCTCGAGGATCAAGACTTGTTTCGCGGGTTCGTCCACGATGTGCTCGAGGGAATCAATCTCGATCCCCAGGAGCGCCAGTCCAATGGCGATCGCCTGGATGCCTACATCGCCGCCCAGATCGACGATCACATCGCCAATCCTCGCGATGACCTCACGTCGTATCTTCTGAACGTCGAACTGATGGGCGAAAAGTTGGCGCCGAACCATGTCTCGGGCACGATCGTCCTGCTGCTGCTTGCCGGAATCGACACGACGTGGAGTGCAATTGGCTCGAGTCTGTGGCATCTGGCGATGAATCCGCACGACCTGCAGCGTCTCCGGAACGATCCTGCGTTGATGCCGACCGCTATCGAGGAGTTCCTGCGCTTCTATGCGCCGGTGACGATGGCGCGACTCGTGGCTCAGGATCACGACTTCCACGGATGTCCGATGAAAACCGATGACTGGGTGTTGTTACCGTTCCCGGCAGCGAATCTCGATCCTCAGGAATTCCCGCGTGCGAATGAAGTGCTGCTCGATCGCGCCGAGAACCGTCATGCCGCTTTCGGACTCGGAATCCATCGTTGCCTCGGATCGAACCTGGCACGTCTCGAACTCAGCGTGGCAGTCGAAGAGTTCATCGCCCGCTTCCCGAGGTTCGAACTCGCCGATGGCGAAGATGCAGTCGAGTGGAGTCTGGGTCAGATTCGCGGACCGCGGGTTCTTCCGGTGCGCGTTCTCGAAAGCACCTGACTGGAATCGGTAGCAGGATCGAGGATGTGTGGTGGAGACTTCGGATTCATCGTCGTTCTCGAATGGTGGTCCTGATCGAGCGCCGTTGCCGGTGACGCAGGCTGGCGTGCTCTGGATGGAGCAGCTCGAGTCGTGGAAGATTCCTCAGCACATTCTCGATCAGGCCGACATCGCTCCGTGGTCTCAAGATCCAGCGACGTTCGCTGTCGACGACACGATCGATCCGCGCAGTCCGATCCATGAGTTGGCTCGGGAGATGCTGCCTGTCGAGGGCGGAACAGTCTTCGATGTCGGATGTGGAGGAGGGCGTTCCTCGATTCCTCTCGTGCCACGGGCGTCGTTCATCGTCGCG
>JAULYE010000219.1:0-6575 GCA_032118015.1 Ilumatobacteraceae bacterium
GGGGATGTGGAGTCCGTACCTCAGCCGTGCGGGCTACGTGCCACATCGACGCCATCCAGAAGACCACAGCGGTCACTGCAACTTGGTAGGTCAACTGTGGATGTCCAGCTGAACAGACTGCTGCTGTCACGAGGGATAAGACTCCGATCGCGCGCAGGGAGGTTCGTTCACCAGGTTCGCGCTCGTCGAAGGTCACCCTGTGGATGGACGACAAGAGCCACGGAAGCCAGGCGAACACCAAGATCTGCTCGAACTGAACGGTCTTGGTCATCACTGCTCCGGAAGCCATGAGAGCAACTGCGCCGAACGTCGATGACATGGGACTGATCGAGAGCCGCCCCAACAGGCGTCTCATGCCGAGTCCAAGGAGGATTACATGGAAGGTGACGAGGAGCCCCATGGCGCGATTGGCGTCCATGATGAGGGGAAGAAGGCGCGGGGGGTAGAGCACTCCGGTTTGAGGATTCCCGAAATGGGTCACCCCACCGAAAATCGTGTCGTTGATCAGGGGCAGACGGCCAGAGCGAACAGCGGCGGTGGAGATGTTGGTGTTCGGACCTGAATACGCAAATGTGTCAAAACCTACGACGTATCTACTGGGCAGCCAGAACGACCGCGTGAGCCAGGCGCCTACCAAGATCACCGTTGCAGTCGGTATGAGCCAAAGCAGTGTCTCGACACGACTTCTTGTCGAGACACACTCCATATCCATCAGCGGATCGTAGTGCTGCGCTTTCGGGAGAGTTGTTGTTCCGAAATCGACTGATGATCGTTTATGGTGTGTTCCATGACAGGACGCACGGGAACCCGCGAAAAGCTTCTCGAGGCGGCGATTTCCATCATCGAGGACGATGGTGAAGATGGTGTGCGCGTCGATCGCGTGGCTGAGATCGCAGGCTTCACGAAGCCTGTGGTGTATCACCACTTCGCCGACCGCGAAGCTCTCGTCATTGCGGCTTTGACAGAGCGCTACTACCGGTCGCTCAGCTACAACACGGACGAGATCAAGTTTGCAGCCGCACGATGCCGAACGGTGGAACAGTTCGCCAACGTGCTGCGAGAGACATTGAAGTCCTTCGGATCTCCTGACGGTGTACACCGTCGACAGCTTCGGATCGAGGCCCTCGGCGCAGCTGTGTCCCGACCAGAGCTCCAGGCAAGCTTGGCCGAAGCCAACCGACGACAGATCGCAGCGTTCGGTGAAGTACTCCAAATCGCTCGGGAAGAGGGTTGGCTCAGAGTCGGTGTCGAGCCCAGCGATCTCGCTGCCTGGTGGACGGGGATGGTCCTCAGCCGACACATCGTCGAGATCGATGCTGTGGAGTACGACCCGAAGATCTGGAGCGACATCACCGACTGGGTGATTCAGCGGATGATCGCTGAACCCGACGCTTCTGCGTGAACACAACAGCACTCATTTTCATTGTCGTCGGGCTGAGTTTTTCCGTTCTTGACTGGATAGCCGTCGCGCGTCGAAACAAACCTCTCGAGTACCTCTGCAAACCGCTCGCAGCCATGGGGTTCTTGGCAACTGCGATCGCGCTCAATCCTGCCGACAGTTCTGCTCGAGTGTGGCTGGTCGTTGCGTTCGTGTTCTGTGTGGCGGGTGATGTGTTCTTGATGTTGCCCCGGGACGCATTCGTTCCGGGCTTGGCTTCGTTCGCGGTGGCTCAAGTGCTGTTCACCGTGAGTTTCGTGGTTTCCGGCACAACGACTCTTCGTTTGGTGATCGGATTGGTAATCGTCGTATCTGGATCGACTCTCCTTGCTCGGAGGTTCATCGGTGCTTTGCGACGTACTCAGCATTTGGCTTTGGTCGCCCCGATCCTGATCTACATGACCGTGATCTCCGCCATGGTGATCGGCGCGATTGGCGGAGGCTCGGCGGCCACTGTCATCGGTGCGGTTTTGTTCCTCATTTCGGATTCATTGATCGCAGAGCAGCGATTCGTCCGGCAACGGCGATGGCAGCCAATGACGATCATCGTCTCCTACCACCTGGCTCTCACAGGCCTGGTCCTCGGTCTGGTGTGAGGCGAAGCAAGGCCGGCACCTTTTCGCCGGTTTAGGGGACTTTCGTCATTGCGGCCCGCCTCGGTGCCGACTTCGGACCGCTGGAGCGAGCAAAAGGTGGGGCAAGACGGGGGATAGTCCGTAACCTCGGGTATTCGTATGGCAAATCTTCCTACAGCTGCGTTCTCCATCGCTCTCGACTGTCAGTTGGACAACGTCCCAGGCACTCTGGGCCGTCTGTGTACTGCCATTGGTGAGGCTGGGGGCAATATTGGAGCGCTCGACGGCTTCGACGTGCGCGGGCCCGTGCTTCGCCGAAGTGTTGTCGTGCACTGTCGCGACGAGGACCACCAGAAGAAAGTCGTCGATGCCGTTCAGAAACTCAATGGCGTGACCCTTATCGATTGGTGGGACCGAACGTTTCGCATGCACGAATCCGGAAAGGTGCACGTTCTGTCGACGGCGCCCGTGAACGACCGTGATGACCTATCGATGGCGTACACGCCTGGTGTGGCGCGCGTGTGCACTGCAATCGAGAACGATCCGAACCTGTCGCACAAGTACACGATTCGAAAGAACACGGTCGCCATTGTCAGCAACGGCACTGCGGTACTCGGTCTCGGTGACATCGGCCCTGAAGGTGCCATGCCCGTGATGGAGGGCAAGGCTCTGCTGTTCAAAGAGTTCGGCGGAGTCGACGGATTTCCCGTGTGCATCAATGCTGTCACTGCCGATGAAGTGGTCGATTTCGTGCAGCGCATTGCGCCAACTTTCGGTGGCATCAACCTGGAAGACATCAAGGCTCCGGAATGCTTCGAGATCGAAGAGAGGTTGCGTGCCAGTCTCGACATCCCGGTGTTCCACGACGACCAGCACGGAACGGCGATCGTGACACTTGCCGCGCTGTGGAACTCGCTCAAGATCACCGGCAAGAAGATGGAAGACCTCACGGTCGTCATTGCCGGAGTCGGCGCCGCCGGTGTGGCCATCGGCAAAATTTTGTTGAACGCTGGCGTCGGTGACGTCATCGGATGTGATCGCGTCGGTGCCATCTACTCGGGGCGCGGTGACATGAACTCGGCCAAGGAATGGTTCGCCGACCACACCAACAAGGAACGGCGAATGGGAACGATCAGCGACGTGATGAAGGGGTCGGACGTCTTCGTCGGCGTGAGCGGACCGGATCTGATCACTGCTGCAGACGTGCGTTCGATGTCCAAGGATCCGATCGTGTTCGCAATGGCAAACCCCAATCCGGAGATTCGCCCTGAGCAAACCGACGGTCTTGCGGCGGTCATGGCCACGGGTCGAAGTGACTACCCGAACCAGATCAACAACGTGCTCGCGTTTCCAGGAATCTTCCGTGGCGCGCTCGATGCGCACGCCACTGATATCACCGAGGGAATGAAGCTGGCAGCAGCAATCGCCATCGCGGAGTCGGTCACCGATGCCGAATTGAAGCCCGAATTCGTCGTCCCGTCGGTGTTCGACCGTTCCGTCGTTGCTCGAGTGGCACCAGCGGTTGCTGCGGCGGCAGTGAAAGACGGCGTCATTCGCAAGGTCTGACACAGATCGGTTCGCGGGGAGCCAGTCGGTTTTTCGGTGAGTATTCACCTTGACAAAGCCGTCCTTGAGACCTAGACACTGTCAAATGAATGCGACTGTGTCATCTCAAGGGTCTCACGAGGGGTCTGACGAAAACGGCTACCTATCAGGAAACTACGGGCCCATCGCTGAGGAGGTCACTGCCTTCGATCTCGAAGTGATCGGAGAGCTTCCTCGAGAACTGAATGGCAGGTATCTGCGCAACGGACCCAATCCGATGGGGGAGGTGGATCCATCCACTCACCACTGGTTCATGGGTGATGGCATGGTGCACGGCATTCGCCTGCGCGAGGGCAAAGCCGAGTGGTATCGCAACCGCTACGTCGGGTCGACAGCTGTGAACGAAGCCCGGGGTCTCCCGGAGCCTCCTGGCCGCAATTGGAATTCGTCGAAGGTCGGACCCAATACCAATGTTGGAGGCTTCGCGGGAACGACATGGGCGATGGTCGAGGCGGGTGGATGTCCCGTCGAACTCACATACGAACTCGAGACTGTCGGTCGCAATGACTTCTTTGGCACGCTGCCTGGAGGTTTCAGCGCCCACCCGAAGATCGATCCGACGACGGGCGAGATGCATGCGATGACGTATGCCTGGGCGGAATGGATGGATCATGTTCAATACGTTCGCGTCGGGTCCGACGGTCGGGTGAATCGAACGGTTGACATTCCTCTCCCGGGAATGACAATGATCCACGACATGTCGCTGACCGAACGTTTCGTGGTCATCTACGACCAACCTGTTCTCGTTGACCTCGAGCTTGCGTTCGCTGGCAGGTTCCCGTTCCGATGGAACGACGACTACGGGAACCGTGTGGGTCTGATGCCCCGAGAAGGAACTGCCACCGACATCACGTGGATCGACGTACCCGTTGGATACGTCTTCCATCCGATGAATGCTTACGACCAGCCAGATGGCACCGTTGTGCTCGATCTGTGTTTCTACGACGTCATGATGCGCAACGACCTTCTCGGCCCGTTCGGTGATTCGTCCGCCCGGCTCGTGCGCTGGGTGATCGATCCTGTACGTCGAACTGTGAGTGAGACGGTCATCGATGAGCGAGTGAACGAATTTCCACGCCACCGTGGTTCGTTGACGGGTAAGCCCTATCGGTTCGGATACTGCGCCGAAGTGGATCCGCAGTCAATGACATGGCCGACTGTAAAACATGATCTCGTCACTGGTGAGCGTCGAGTTTTCAATCACGGCGCCGGCAGGGCAGCAGGTGAGCCAGTGTTCATCGCTCGTCCCCAGAGCACCGACGAAGATGACGGTTGGCTCGTGACGTTCGTACACGACGACAATGACGGTGGAGCCGATTTTGTTGTGATCGATGCCCAGGACTTCGATCGCGGATACGTTGCCCGGGTCCGACTGCCCCAGCGTGTGCCGTTCGGATTCCATGGAAACTGGGTCTCAGGCTGACAACGTCAGACATTTTCGATGAGGTCGGGCGCGGTCAGTCTCGACCGGGAAAGCGGATCGATCCGAAAGCCCACTCTGGCTCACTCAGCCACTCCCGAACAGTTCGTTCGAGTTCTTTGTCAGTGTCGGCTCGATCCGCTCGAACCCACAGTCGACACCGTGCATCAGCGACATCGTCGGGGTCGATGTACACGCAGCCGATCACATCTGCGCTGATCGGGTCGAGCACGGTGTAGGCGAACGCTTCACCACGGTCGAACTCGTCAGCGTGCTGAGTGAGGTCGACAAGGTTCTGCGCGAGCGACATTTCGTACGGCCAGTCGTCACCGCCCCAAAGGTCGGCCCGAAAGCCTGGTGTCGATCGGATGTGCTCGATGCTCGTCCACCATGCCGCGTAGTCGGCCTCGTTGTGCTGGGGTCCGAGTGGTTCGAGGGCGAATTGGCTCGTTCGGATTCCATCGGGCCCTTTTCTCCACACACAGTCGAGGCTAGTGAGCGACTGGAATGACCGACTCTTGGATGGGTCGCGGTGCACCTGTCGTACCTCAACGGATCGGTGAGCCTTGGTCTCACTGCCCGATCGGGCAACAGGTTGTGAGTGATGAGTGCCCAATTGGTCGGAATCGAGAAGTGCCCGGAAATTGGAGGCGTCGAAGGGTCTGTTTCTTTACTTTGAGAACGACACCTTTAAGAGTCGCATCAAGCGACATTCATCGGAGGAATACTGTGAGATATTTTCGGACAGGCCTTGTTGTGGTTGGACTTCTTTCGGGAGCGTTGGCAAGCTCGCCGGTGGGCGCTGCGTCGGAAAACCTTCCGTGGACCGATGGTGGTGCGGGTCCGTCTGATTACCAGGTCCAAGTGGCTTCAGTATGTTTTTTTCCGGGAATCGGATTTCGGGACAACGTGGATTACGGATTCGATCATGGGGGCGTGTTCACTTTCGCCGGTTCAGCACCTGTGGGATCTGGGGCCACAACTGTCGATGTCACGACTTCTGGGACCGACTCGATTGTCACGTACTCCGAGACCAATGGGGACTTCACGGTGGACATCAACTACCGGTTCACTGATGACAACATAGTTCGAACTCTCGTCGCAGTCACCAACAACGGGGCAGTCGCAGCGACTGCACTCCCGGTGGTCTTGGCGTACGACCATGGTGACAACTTCACAGTCCGCTCCGTTGACGGAGGAACCTGGCGCAATAGTGGGAACTGGTTCACGATGTCTGAGACTGGAGTTGCCAGCGACGTCTTCGAGAACTACAAAGCTGTGTTCCACCTGCCAGATGGTCCTGGCACACCCGAGTCGACGGCCAGCGTGGGCGAGTGCGCCGGCGCTCCGGTGAGTCTTGGTGCAGTCTCTGAATACATCACCTACTTGTACCTCATGGATATTCCTGCTGGAGAAACTCGGCGGCTGGTTGTATACAACGGTATTGATCTCACGGCCGATGGCGTCGCGACCAAAGCTGCGACATTTGCATCGTCATTGCCATCACCAGGTAGCGGACTTCTCGGTGATCTGTCAG